>NZ_JBHWHX010000078.1:0-21749 GCF_042732315.1 Streptomyces sp. NPDC059787 | reverse complement strand
CCTTATAGGGGCGCGGGGAACTGCGCGAGCAACCCCCACCCACCCGCACATCGGGGTCAAAGGGGCAGCGCCCCTTGAGGACGGGACGGGTAGGGGCGGCGGGGGCGAGGAAAAAGTGTGGGCACCCGCCCTGTCACTCCGACGGAGCCGCCGCCTCCGGCTTCGCCGAAACCTCCGGCAGTTCCGCCGCCAGGGCCGCCGCCGCCTGGACCAGGGGGAGCGCCAGCAGGCCGCCCGCGCCCTCCCCGACCGTGACACCGTGCGACAGCACAGGGTCCAGCGCCATCCGGTCCAGCGCCTTCGCCTGTCCCGGCTCGCCGCTGTCGTGCGCCGCGAGCCACCAGTCCGGTGCCCGGAACGCCACCCGCTGCGCCACCAGCGCACACGCCGCCGTCACCACGCCGTCCAGCACGACCGGCAGCTTCCGCACCGCCGCCTGCAGCAGGAACCCCGTCATCGCGGTCAGGTCGGCCCCGCCGACCGTCGCAAGGAGCTGCAACTGGTCTCCGAGCACGGGCCGCGCCCGCCGCAACGCGTCCCGGATCGCCGCGCACTTGCGCATCCACGCCAGGTCGTCGATCGCCAGTCCGCCGCGCCCGGTCACCACCGACGCGTCCGTCCCGCACAGCGCGGCCACCAGCACGCCCGCCACCGTGGTCCCGCCCACGCTCACATCGCCGAGCACCACCAGATCCGTACCGGAGTCGGCCTCCTCGTCGGCCACGGCCATCCCCGCGCGGAAGGCCGCCTCCGTCTCCTCCGGGGTCAGCGCGTCCTCGATGTCGATGCGCCCGCTGCCCCGCCGCACCCGGTGGCGTACGACGTCCTCGGGCAGTGATTCCGGGTCGCAGTCCAGGGACATGTCGACCACCCGCACCGGCACGCCCTGCCGCCGGGCGAGCACGGACACCGGACGGCCGCCCTCCAGCACCTCCCGCACCAGTTCCGCGGCGCTGCCCGCGGCCCGCGCGGAGACACCCAGCCCGGCGATCCCGTGATCGCCGGCGAACAGCACGACCCGCGGCCGTTCGATCGGCCGCACCGGCACCGCGGACTGCGCCGCCGCCAGCCACTCACCCAGGTCGTCCAGGCGGCCCAGCGATCCGGGCGGCACGATCTGGCGCTCCCGGCGCGCCTCCGCGTCACGGCGCACCCCGCCGTCCGGACGCTCGATCAGATCGGTGAAGTCGTCGAGATTAAGCGAGCTCATTCGCCGAACAGTACCGGCCTCCGTCGAACACGACGGCGCACCGGTCGGCCTCGCGTACGGGCCCTCACCCCCACCACGCCACCCCGGCGCCGTTCCACCCCGTGACGCCCTCCCGTCCGTAACGTTTTGCCGTGGATTGCCGGACATCATTCCGTCCGTCCCACCCGTCCCGTACGTCGCCCCGTCCGGGTGCCGTACGCCCTCACGCCGGGAGCCGCCCATGTCCGCAACCGACCCAGCCCGCGCGATCCCCGCCTCCCACGGCTCCGCCCGGGTGCACGAGCCGCGCCGCGGGGACTGCCCCTGGTGCGGCTCCGCGCGGCTGCGCAACCGGCTGAGAACGGGCGATCTGCGCCGGCACCGGCCGGGCCTGTTCACCGTCGACGAGTGCCGGGACTGCGGCCACACCTTCCAGAACCCCCGCCTCACCGCCGAGGGCCTCGCCTTCTACCGGCGGACCGTGCGCGGCGCCCCCCGCGACCCCGCCACCGAACGCGTCCTCGCCCTGCACGCCGTCCGGCACCGCCACCGGGGCGCGGCCCGCGCGATGCTCCCCTTCGGCGAACCGGAGAGCTGGCTGGACGTCGGCACCGGACTCGCCCGCTTCCCGCTGACCGCGCGGGAGTTCTTCCCGTACACCGCC
Source organism: Streptomyces sp. NPDC059787 (assembly GCF_042732315.1). NCBI lineage: Bacteria > Bacillati > Actinomycetota > Actinomycetes > Kitasatosporales > Streptomycetaceae > Streptomyces > Streptomyces sp. NPDC059787. The sequence continues at coordinate 19,896 of NZ_JBHWHX010000078.1, read as the reverse complement.
TTCGACGGCACCGACCTCACCGCGCGCGTCGAGAGGGCCCGTACGCTCGGCCGCGTCGAGGAGGCCCACATCGGGCCGCTGACCGACCCGCGGGTCCTGGCCCGGCTGGCCGGCCGCTACGACGTCGTCAGCCTGCTGCACCACCTGGAACACACCACCGACCCCCGCGCGGAGCTCCACGCGGCCCTCGACGCCCTGCGCCCCGGCGGCCACCTGCTCATCGAGACCCTGGACCCGCGCTGCGCCTTCGCCGCCCTGTTCGGCCGCTGGTGGCTGCCCTATGACCAGCCCCGCCGACCGCACCTGCTGCCCCAGCGCAACCTCCGCGCGGAGCTCGAGGAACGCGGCTGCGCCATCGTCACCGCCGGGCACCGCGCCGCGCACGTACCGCACGACCTGGCCGGCCTGACCGCCCTGGCCCTCTCCCACGCGCTGCCCGCCCCGGACACCCCCTGGCGTGCCGTCCCGCCGACCCCGTTCCAGCAGCACCTGCGCGCGGTGCTGCTCCGCGCGGGCACCCCGCTGGTGGTCGCGGCGGCGGTGACGGACCTGGCCCTCGCGCCCGTGGTGCGGCACACCCCGTTCGCCAACGCCTACCGGATCATCGCGCGGAAGCCGTAGCCGTAGCCGTAGCGCCGCGCCCGAGGGCTCATCCCCGCAGGACGACCGCCTGCCCCGCCACCACCAGCAGCACCTGCTCGCACTCCCGCGCGAACGCCGCGTTCAGCCGCCCGAGTTCGTCCCGGTACCGGCGGCCGGACGCGGTAGCGGGCACGATGCCCGAGCCGACCTCGTTGGACACGGCGACCACCGTCCGCCGTGTCCCGCGCACCGCGTCCGTCAGCTCCCGCATCCGGTCCCGCAGCGCCCGCTCCCCGCCGTCCGCCCACTCCGCGTCGTCCCACGCCCCCACGGCGTCCATCGCGTCCGTCAGCCACAGCGACAGACAGTCGATCAGCAGCGGCGGCCCGTCGTCCTTCAGCAGCGGCACCAGGTCGCACGTCTCGACGGTCCGCCACGACCCCGGCCGCCGCTCCTGATGCGCCGACACCCGCGCCGCCCACTCCGTGTCGCCGTTGCGCGACCCGCCGGTCGCCACGTACAGCACCTCCGGGAACGACTCCAGCCGCCGCTCGGCCTCCACCGACTTGCCCGAGCGCGCCCCGCCCAGCACCAGCGTCCGCCGCGGTACGTCGGGCACGTCCTCGTAGGCGCCCACCTCCAGCGTGGTCCCGTCCGGTACGGCGCGCGCCCCGGCTGCCGCGAGCCGGCGCCGCGACTCCGCGCCCGGCGGCACGTCGTGGTCCAGGTGGACGGCGACGACATCCGTGGCCGGGCCCACCGCCCCCGCCTCCCGCAGCCTCGCCAGCGCGTCCGGCCGTCCCACGACGTCCAGCAGCACCATGGCGTACGGCTCGGCCGGTGCCTCGAGACCGGCCGGCGCCCCGCCCGGCGGCAGGTACAGCAGCCGCTGCCCGTCCGGGCCGGTCACCGCGTACCCGGTGCCGGGCGCGTCCAGCGCCACCGCCCGCACCCGATGCCCCGTCAGCAGCGCCAACTCCCGCCCGTCCGGCACCCGTCCCGGCTGCGGCAGCCCGGCCGGCACCTCGAGAGCGGGGCCGTCGTGCGGGTGCGACAGCAGCACCTGGCGTACGCCGCCCAGCGAACGGCCCGCGCGGGCGGCCGCGAACGCGGTGCCCGGCGTGAGGTCGAGCAGCAGTGCCCCGTCCACGAGCAGCGAGGTGGCCGCCCGCGCGTCCACGCCGAGCGCGGACGCGCACGCGGCGCAGGGACAGTCGGGACGGGGCAGTCCCGCCGGGGCACCGGTGCCGAGCAGAGTCAGTTCCACGCCCCGATTCTCACCTGCCCCCACGGTGACTGCCCGTCCGGCTAGGCTTTGGGGCCGGTGTGATCACACTCTTGGGAGGCGTACATGGCGGCATGGACGTGGCGGTTCGAGAAGGCCGACGGGACGCAGGTCGAACCCGCGGTGCCGCCGGAGGAGTTCTCCACGCAGGGGGACGCCGAGTCCTGGATCGGGGAGCACTGGAAGGCGCTGGTGGAGGGTGGTGCGGATCAGGTGCGGCTGCTGGAGGACACCACGGAGATCTACGGCCCGATGAGCCTCCACGCGGAAGAGGCGTGAGCCCGGGGGGTTGAGCGGAAGGGTTTCTTCGTCCCCGCCGCCCCTATGAGGGGCGGCGGGGAACTGCGCGAACGGGGTCCGGGGGCGAAGCCCCCGGGGACGGGACGGGAAGGGGCGGCGGGGGCGGGAAAAAGCGCGGTGCCCCCGTCCGTCCGGGGCCGAGGTATCAGCCCCGGACCCCGCACAGGTGCAGCAGTGCCGCCACCCCGCGGTACGGGTCCGTGCGGCCCGCCCGGTCCTCGAGGGTGAGCAGGGCGTCCAGGTCGTCCGGGACCGCGTCGTCCGCCGTCGTGTCCGTGAAGACCCGTACGCCGTACCAGGTGTGCAGCGGTGCCCCGATCCCCGCGAGCGTCGACGTCAGCCTCTTCAGCCCGTACGCCGTCGTGCAGAAGCCCGCCAGTGCCCCGGCCCAGTCGCCGGACAGGCCCGCCCGCATCGCCGGCGCGTCCCCGTTGCGCACCAGCAGGGAGAGCAGGCCCCCGGGCGCGAGCATCCGTGCCATCCCCGCCAGCAGCGCGTCCGGCTCCTCGACGTCCATGAGCGCGCCATGACACAACACGACGTCGAAGCTGCCCGGCAGGAAATGCACACCGGTGTCCCCGGCGTGACCCTCGATGATCCGCATGCGCTCCCGGATGCCTTCCGGCTCCCCGGCGAACACCTCCCGTGCGGCGGCGATCATCGTCGCGTCCTGCTCGACGCCGGTCACCTGGTGACCGGCCCGGGCCAGCCGCAGTGCCTGCGTCCCCCGGCCCATGCCCACGTCGAGCACCCGCAGGCGCCGCCCGACCGGGAAGCGCCCGACTATCTGCTCCTCCAGCCGGCGGGCCACCAGCTCCTCCCGGACGACATCGCGCAGACCGCCGAGCCCGCTCGGCGGGCCCGGGACCGCGTCATCCGTGAACGACGTGGCGCTCAGGGCCGCTCCCCGCGCTTGACCTGGGGCTTGGGCAGCCGCAGCCGGCGCATCTGGAGCGAGCGCATCAGCGCGTAGGCCACCGCGCCGCGCCGACGGTCCTCGGGGAAGCGCTCCGCCAGCTGCTTCTTCAGCCGGAACCCGGTCACGATCGAGTCGAGGACGATCATCACGATCACCACGAGCCACAGCAGCAGCGCGACGTTCTGCAGCTGCGGCACCTGGATCATGCTCAGCACCAGGATGATCACGGCCATCGGCAGGAAGTACTCCGCGATGTTGAACCGCGAGTCCACGAAGTCACGCGCGAACCGGCGCACCGGCCCCTTGTCGCGGGCGGGCAGATAGCGCTCGTCGCCGCTGGCCAGCGCCTGGCGCTGACGCTCCATCGCGGTACGGCGCTCCTCGCGCTGCCGCTTGGCGGCCTCCTTGCGCGTCATCGTCGTATTGGCGACGCTGCGACGCTGGGACTGGGCCACGCTCCGCTTGGGCGTGGGGCGGCCCTTCGGGGCCTCCGGATGACGGGTCTGCTTGGAGTCGGTCACCGTCGCCTTGTCGGCGACCGATGCCTTCTCTTCCTTGGCGCGGCTACGGAACACAAAACCCAAGGGTACGGGGTGCCCGGGGTTGGACCCCAGCCCCATGGGGAACGATCCGGCAACACCGGACGTCTCCAAAAGGACAGAGGGGGACGTTGTGCGGGTCTCCGGGTGGTCCGGCCGGCCGGCCCCGGGGACCACCTACTCCCTACGCCGGATCGGGAGGGTGGTCAGTCGTCCTTGGGGATGAGCGCATCCGTCCCCGAACAGTGCGGTAATGGATGTGGGGCCCGTACTGTGGGTTCTGTCGCAGGTGCTGGAGCTGGAGTCGGTCAGAAGGGGGCGCGCGAAGCCCATGAGCGGTGTCATGAAGCGTATGGGGATGATCTTCCGCGCGAAGGCGAACAAGGCCCTTGACCGGGCCGAGGACCCGCGCGAGACCCTCGATTACTCGTACCAGAAGCAGCTGGAGCTGCTCCAGAAGGTCCGCCGCGGTGTCGCCGACGTGGCCACCTCGCGCAAGCGCCTGGAGCTCCAGCTCAACCAGCTGCAGTCCCAGTCGGGCAAGCTGGAGGACCAGGGCCGCAAGGCGCTCGCGCTCGGCCGAGAGGACCTGGCCCGTGAGGCCCTCTCCCGCCGCGCCGCGCTCCAGCAGCAGGTGACGGACCTGGAGACGCAGCACGCCACGCTGCAGGGCGAGGAGGAGAAGCTCACCCTCGCGGCCCAGCGCCTCCAGGCCAAGGTGGACGCCTTCCGCACCAAGAAGGAGACCATCAAGGCCACGTACACCGCCGCCCAGGCGCAGACCCGGATCGGCGAGGCCTTCTCCGGCATCTCCGAGGAGATGGGCGACGTCGGGATGGCGATCCAGCGGGCCGAGGACAAGACCGCCCAGCTCCAGGCGCGGGCCGGCGCGATCGACGAACTGCTCGCCTCCGGCGCCCTCGACGACCAGTCCGGCATGCACAAGGACGACATCCAGGCCGAGCTGGACCGGCTCTCCGGCGGTACGGATGTAGAGCTGGAACTGCAGCGCATGAAGGCCGAGCTGGCCGGTGGTGGTACCGGCCAGCAGCAGGCCATCGAGGGCGGCAGCGGCCAGCAGCAGGCTGAACAGCGGTCGCAGGACACCCCGCGCTTCGACAAGCATTGATGCCCTCTCCTGCCCGAGGGCAGGAGATTCCGGTCCGTACCGCGATGCGGCACCACCTCGGGTTCCTGTTTCACAGGCCGCTGCCGACCGGTGAGGATCGGTCTTACGTGGCCTCCGCAGGCCTGACTTCCCGCCCGTCCGGCGGTAGGTCGGACACATTACGTCGCCCGGCATGGCGAGCGTAGCCATGCCGCTGCGGCGCTCGGGTCAGGATGCCCTGCACTTCCACCCTGAAGGGTGGAACACTGGGCGGGTGTTCGGTAGCTCACGCCGAGGAGGGCGACATGATCGTACGGATCATGGGGGAGGGGCAGGTGACGCTGGCCGAGAGCCGGCTCGCCGAGCTGGACAAGCTGGACGAGGAACTGCTCGCCGAGATGGAGAACGGCGACGGGCCGGGCTTCCGCACGACCTTGAAGGCGCTGCTGGCCAAGGTCCACGAACTCGGCGAGCCCCTGCCGGACGACTCCCTGGAGCCCTCCGACCTGATCCTCCCGTCCCCCGACGCGACGCTCGAGGAGGTCCGGGACCTCCTGAGCGACGACGGCCTGATCCCGGGGACGACATAAACGCGGGCAATCGCCCCGCGTAACCGCGGGCAGTCGTGCCTCCCCCAGTGCCTTAAGGGCCTGGGAGGTACCCCGTGAGCGCCGGGTCGCGCGACCCCACCCGGGCCGGAGCACCCCGGTGGCCACCCGCACCGGCGCCCACCCCCGGCTACCGTAAACAGCCGTGAGCACCCTGACCCGCGCCCGGTGCCGAGCACAGGCACACCCCTTCGCACTGGACGCAGCCCTCGCCGCAGGCGTCCTCATATGCATGGTCGCCGGCTCCTTCGTCGACCCCCACGGCCCCGAGGGCGTCAGATGGGGCCTGCGCACCCCCGACCCGCTCAGCCTCGTCCTCATGGCCCTCGGCGCCGCGGCCCTGGTCTTCCGCCGCCGCGCCCCCCGTACGGTCCTCGCCCTCGCCGGCGGCTTCTCCGTCGCGGAGTCCGTCACCGGCGACCCCCGCGCCCCCGTCGCCATGTGCGCCGTGATCGCGCTCTACACCGTCGCCTCCACCACCGACCGTCCCACCACCTGGCGGATCGGCCTGCTCACCATGACCGTCCTCACCGGAGCCGCGATGGTGGTCGGCCCCCTGCCCTGGTACGCCCAGGAGAACCTGGCGATCTTCGCCTGGACCGGCATCGGCGCCACCGCCGGGGACGCCGTCCGCAGCCGCCGCGCCTTCGTCCAGGCCATCCGGGAACGCGCCGAACGGGCCGAGCGCACCCGCGAGGAGGAGGCCCGCCGCCGCGTCGCCGAGGAGCGCCTGCGCATCGCCCGCGATCTGCACGACGTGGTCGCCCACCACATCGCCCTGGTCAACGTCCAGGCCGGGGTAGCCGCCCACGTCATGGACAAGCGGCCCGACCAGGCCAAGGAGGCCCTCGCCCATGTCCGCGAGGCCAGCCGCTCCGCGCTCGGCGAGCTGCGGGCCACCGTCGGCCTGCTGCGCCAGTCCGGCGACCCGGAGGCCCCCACCGAACCCGCGCCGGGACTGGACCGCCTCGACGAACTCGTCGGCACCTTCCGCAGCGCCGGACTGCGCGTCGAGGTCGCCCGTGGCGACGAGGGCGCCGACCTTCCCGCAGCCGTCGACCTGGCCGCGTACCGGATCATCCAGGAGGCTCTGACCAACGTGCAGAAGCACGCCGGCACCGACGCGCGGGCCGAGGTCAGCGTCGTACGCGTCGGACCCCACATCGAGATCACCGTCCTCGACGACGGCACCGGCGAGGACCGGGACCACACCCCCGGCGGCGGGCACGGGCTGCTCGGCATGCGCGAACGCGTCACCGCGGTGCGCGGCACCCTCACCACCGGCCCCCGCTACGGCGGCGGTTTCCGCGTCCATGCGATCCTGCCCGTCAAGACCCGTACGTCCGCCGCTCAGGACAGCGGCCCGTGACCACCGATCACCCCCGCTGGAGCCCGTATGACGATCCGTGTCCTGCTCGCCGACGACCAGGCACTGCTGCGCAGCGCCTTCCGGGTGCTCGTCGACTCCGAGCCGGACATGGAGGTGGTGGGTGAGGCGTCCGACGGCGCGGAGGCGGTCCGGCTGGCCCGGGAGCGGCGCGCGGACGTCGTCCTCATGGACATCCGGATGCCCGGCACCGACGGACTCGCCGCCACCCGCATGATCAGCGCGGACCCGGAGCTCGCCGGGGTCCGGGTGGTGATCCTGACGACCTTCGAGGTCGACGACTACGTGGTGCAGTCGCTGCGGGCCGGCGCCTCCGGCTTCCTCGGCAAGGGCTCCGAGCCCGACGAGATGCTGAACGCCATCCGGATCGCCGCCGGGGGAGAGGCCCTGCTGTCCCCGGTGGCCACCAAGGGCCTGATCGCCCGCTTCCTCGCCCAGGAGGGCACGTCCGGGGCCGACCACGACCCGGCCCGCGCCGAGCGGCTCGAGTCGCTCACCGTGCGCGAGCGCGAGGTGCTGGTCCAGGTCGCCGGCGGCCACTCCAACGACGAGATCGCCGAACGCCTGGAGGTCAGCCCGCTCACGGTGAAGACCCACGTCAACCGGGCCATGGCCAAGCTGGGTGCCCGCGACCGGGCCCAGCTGGTGGTCACCGCCTACGAGTCGGGGCTGGTCCGTCCAAGGGTGGAGTGAGCCCTGCGGGGCGTACTGCGGCGGGAGTATGCGCCGCATAAGGGATGGGACCTCGGGGCTACGGATCGGCCCCCGTCGATGGCCCAAGGTGTAGAGCGGGCGCCCACTCGTGCGCGCGCCCGCTTGCCGGACTTCTGCCGCTCCACGGAAAAGAGACCCTGACCATGTCCTGGCTGTCCAGATTCAGCCTCGCGCAACGGGCGCTGATCGGACTGATGTCGATCATCGCGCTCGTCTTCGGGGCGATCGCGATACCCCAGCTCAAACAGCAGCTGCTGCCGACCATCGAACTGCCCATGGTGTCCGTGATCGCCCCGTACCAGGGCGCCTCCCCGGACGTGGTCGAGAAGCAGGTCGTCGAACCCATCGAGGACAGCCTGGAGGCCGTCGACGGCATCTCCGGCGTCACCTCGACGGCGAGCGAGGGCAACGCCGTGATCATGGCGTCCTTCGACTACGGCAACGGCACCCAGCAGCTCGTCGCCGACGTCCAGCAGGCCGTCAACCGGGCCGGCGCCCGTCTCCCGGACGACGTCGACCCGCAGGTCGTCGCCGGTTCCACGGACGACATCCCGGCCGTCGTCCTCGCCGTCACCTCCGGCCAGGACCAGCAGGCGCTCGCCGACCAGCTCGACCGGACCGTGGTGCCCGCGCTGGAGGGCATCGACGGCGTCGGCCAGGTCACCGTGGACGGCGTGCGCGACGTCCAGGTCACCGTCACCCCCGACGACGCGAAGCTGGCGAAGGCCGGTCTCACCTCGCAGTCGCTGTCGGCGGCCCTCCAGGCCGGCGGCGCGACCGTCCCGGCCGGCTCCTTCGACGAGGACGGCGCCAACCGCACCGTCCAGGTCGGCGGCGGCTTCACCTCGATCGGGCAGATCGAGGGCCTGATGGTCACCGGCGAGTCCGGCAAGGGGAAGCCGGTCCGCCTCGGGGACGTCGCCACGGTGAAGGAGGAGGAGGCCAAGGCCGACTCCCTCACCCGCACCAACGGCAAGCCCAGCCTCGCCGTGATGGCGACCATGGACCACGACGGCAGCGCGGTCGCCATCTCGGAGGCCGTCCAGGAGAAGCTGCCCGACCTGCGCGAGGACCTCGGTGACGGGGCCACCCTCACCGTCGTCAGCGACCAGGGCCCGGCGGTCTCCAAGGCCATCGAGGGCCTCACCACCGAGGGCGCGCTCGGTCTGCTCTTCGCGGTCCTGGTGATCCTGGTCTTCCTGGCGTCGGTCCGCTCGACCCTCGTCACGGCGGTCTCCATCCCGCTGTCCGTGGTGCTCGCCCTGATCGTGCTGTGGACGCGCGACCTGTCGCTGAACATGCTGACGCTGGGCGCGCTGACCATCGCCATCGGCCGGGTCGTGGACGACTCGATCGTCGTCCTGGAGAACATCAAGCGGCACCTCGGCTACGGCGAGGAGCGCCAGTCCGCGATCATGAACGCGGTGCGTGAGGTGGCCGGCGCGGTGACGTCCTCGACGCTCACCACGGTCGCCGTGTTCCTGCCGATCGGCCTGGTCGGCGGCATGGTGGGCGAGCTGTTCGGCTCCTTCAGCCTCACCGTCACGGCGGCGCTGCTGGCGTCCCTGCTGGTGTCGCTGACGGTCGTGCCCGTCCTGTCGTACTGGTTCCTGCGGGCCCCGAAGGGCACCCCGGAGGACGCCGAGGAGGCGCGCAGGATCGCCGAGGAGAAGGAGGCCAGGAGCCGCCTCCAGCGCTTCTACGTCCCCGTGCTGCGCTTCGCCACCCGGCGCAGGCTGACCAGCGTGGCCATCGCGGTCGTCGTGCTGATCGCCACGTTCGCCATGGCGCCGCTGCTGAAGACCAACTTCTTCGACGCGGGCGAGCAGCAGGTCCTCACCGTCCGGCAGGAGCTGGAGCCCGGCACCAGCCTGGCCGCGACCGACGCGCAGGCGGCGAAGGTCGAGAAGCTGCTCGGCGACACCGAGGGCGTCAAGGACTACCAGGTGACCATCGGCTCGTCCGGCTGGATGGCGGCCTTCGGCGGCGGTACGGACACCAACCAGGCGACGTACCAGGTGATGCTGGAGGACGACGCGTCCTCCGAGGACGTGACGGACAGCGTCGAGAAGGGTCTGGAGAAGCTCGACGGCATCGGCACCACCACCATCGCGGCCGGTGACGGCTTCGGCAGCCAGGACCTCAGCGTCGTCGTCAAGGCGGCCGACGCGCAGGCGCTGCGCAAGGCGGCGGACCAGGTCCGCGAGGCGGTGGCCTCCCTGGACGACGTCACGGACGTCACCAGCGACCTGGCGCAGAGCGTGCCCCGTATCTCGGTGAGGGCCAACGACAAGGCCGCCGCGGCCGGTTTCACCGACCAGACCCTCGGTGGGGCCGTCGCCCAGGCGGTGAAGGGCACCCCGGCCGCCAAGGTGGTCCTGGACGACACCGAGCGTGACGTCGTCATCCGTTCGGCGAATCCGGCCACCACCGTGGACGAGCTGAAGGACCTGCGCCTGGGCGCGGTGAAGCTGGGCGACATCGCCACCGTCGAGGTGGTGGACGGCCCCGTCTCCATGACCCGGATCGACGGTCAGCGCTCGGCCACCGTCACCGCGAAGCCGACCGGTGACAACACCGGCGCGGTGGGCGTGGACCTGCAGAAGAAGATCGACGGACTGACGCTGCCCGCGGGCGCGACGGCGGAGATCGGCGGCGTGACCGAGGACCAGGACGAGGCGTTCCTCAACCTGGCCCTGGCGATGCTGGCCGCGATCGCGATCGTCTTCATGCTGCTGGTCGGCACCTTCCGGTCGCTCGCCCAGCCGCTGATCCTGCTGGTCTCCATCCCGTTCGCGGCGACCGGCGCCATCGGCCTGCTGCTGGTCACCGGCACCCCGATGGGTGTTCCGGCGATGATCGGCATGCTGATGCTGATCGGCATCGTGGTCACCAACGCGATCGTGCTGATCGACCTGATCAACCAGTACCGCAGGCAGGGCTACGGCGTCGTCGAGGCCGTGCTGGAGGGTGGCCGCCACCGTCTGCGGCCGATCCTGATGACGGCCCTGGCGACCATCTTCGCCCTGCTCCCGATGGCCCTGGGCGTCACCGGCGAGGGCGGTTTCATCGCCCAGCCGCTGGCGGTCGTGGTGATCGGCGGTCTGATCACGTCGACCCTGCTGACCCTGCTGCTGGTGCCGACGCTCTACGCGATGCTGGAGCTCCGCAAGGAGCGGCGCGCGAAGAAGCGGGCGGCGAAGAAGGACGCGGCGACGCAGGCGGAGGCTTCCCAGGAGCCGAATCCGGTCCAGGTCTGACGTCCGGTCCGTACGACGAAGGGGCGCCCCGTGGATCCACGGGGCGCCCCTTCGCATGTGGTCCTACGGCAGCGCCAGCATCCGCTCCAGCGCCAGCTTCGCGAACGCCTCCGTCTCCTTGTCCACCTCGATGCGGTTGACCAGGTTGCCCTCGGCGAGGGACTCCAGGGTCCACACCAGGTGGGGGAGGTCGATGCGGTTCATGGTCGAGCAGAAGCAGACCGTCTTGTCGAGGAAGACGATCTCCTTGCCCTCGGACGCGAAACGGTTGGCCAGGCGGCGGACCAGGTTCAGCTCGGTGCCGATGGCCCACTTGGAGCCGGCCGGGGCCGCCTCCAGCATCTTGATGATGTACTCCGTCGAGCCGACGTGGTCCGCGGCGGCGACGACCTCGTGCCTGCACTCGGGGTGGACCAGGACGTTCACGCCCGGGATGCGCTCGCGCACGTCGTTCACCGAGTCCAGGCTGAACCGGCCGTGCACCGAGCAGTGGCCGCGCCACAGGATCATCTTCGCGGCGCGCAGCTCGTCCGCCGTCAGCCCGCCGTTCGGCTTGTGCGGGTTGTAGACGACGCAGTCCTCCAGGGACATCCCCATGTCCCGCACCGCCGTGTTGCGGCCCAGGTGCTGGTCGGGCAGGAAGAGGACCTTCTCGCCCTGCTCGAAGGCCCAGTCCAGGGCCCGCCTGGCGTTGGAGGAGGTGCAGATGGTGCCGCCGTGCTTGCCCGTGAAGGCCTTGATGTCGGCGGAGGAGTTCATGTACGAGACGGGGACGACCTGCTCGGATATCCCGGCCTCGGTCAGCACGTCCCAGCACTCGGCGACCTGCTCGGCGGTGGCCATGTCGGCCATGGAGCAGCCGGCCGCGAGGTCGGGCAGGACCACCTTCTGGTCGTCGCCGGTGAGGATGTCCGCCGACTCGGCCATGAAGTGCACACCGCAGAACACGATGTACTCGGCCTGCGGGCGGGCGGCGGCGTCGCGGGCCAGCTTGAAGGAGTCGCCCGTGACGTCGGCGAACTGGATGACCTCGTCGCGCTGGTAGTGGTGGCCGAGCACGAAGACCTTGTCCCCGAGCTTCTCCTTGGCGGCGCGGGCGCGCTCCACCAGGTCCGGGTCGGACGGCGAGGGGAGGTCGCCGGGGCACTCCACACCGCGCTCGCTCCTCGGGTCGGCCTCACGGCCGAGCAGCAGCAGGGCGAGGGGCGTCGGCTGTACGTCGAGCTCCTGGGTCTGGGCGGTGGTCACGACACGCACCCTTTCTGTTCTGGCGACTTCTCGTCGAAATGACGCTATCTATCATAACCGGTTCACGTCACTTTGACGACGGGCCATAGCGTCCATGTGACGGGAATCCCTATGGGCGCCGATCCACCGCCGGAAGGGCCCACAAGGGCCGGTTTCCGCTTCGTACCGCGTGTGCGAGCATGAAGAGGGAAGCGAGGAAGACACGCGCCCGGCCCGGAATGAATCCGCGGTCCCGCCGGTTGCAACCGTCGGCAAGCAGTCTCCGTACAACCCGGGAGAGATGTAGATGTCCGTATCGGACGAGACCACCACCGTCACCGACGGCATCGTCCTGACCGACGCCGCCGCGTCCAAGGTCAAGGCCCTGCTCGACCAGGAAGGCCGTGACGACCTCGCCCTGCGCGTCGCCGTCCAGCCCGGCGGCTGCTCCGGCCTGCGCTACCAGCTCTTCTTCGACGAGCGCTCGCTCGACGGCGACGTGGTGAAGGACTTCGACGGTGTGAAGGTCGTCACCGACCGCATGAGCGCTCCGTACCTGGGCGGCGCCACCGTCGACTTCGTCGACACCATCGAGAAGCAGGGCTTCACGATCGACAACCCCAACGCCACCGGCTCCTGCGCCTGCGGCGACTCCTTCAGCTGAGCCGGGTCTCCACCCCAGGCGGCACATGACGAAGGCGGCGGTCCCCTCCGAGGGGGCCGCCGCCTTCGGGCTCTCCTCCTCCCGGGGCTACCGGGTGGGCGGCGCCGGCAGCCGGGCACCGTCCTTCCACAGCGGGACCGGCTCGCCGTCCGTGCCCACGACCTCGCGGTCACCGACCGGCGCGTCCAGCCGCACCGTCTGCTGGTACTGCTTGGCGATCAGGATGCACACCTTGTCCGGCCAGGGCGTCTCGGTCACCCGCACCGTCACCCGGTCGCCCTTCTCACTCGCCGTCGCCTCGTAGTCGGCGCACACGCCGCCCGTGAAGGTCACGGTCAGCTCGTCGCCCTCGGCGGTGTAGCCCTCGACGTCGACATCACGGGTGGACGGTGCCGCGGTCGGTTCGTCGCCGGGCTTCGTGGGCCGCGGGCTCGCCTCCCCGGACCCGGACTCCGTCCGCGGGGCGAGGAACTCCGGATCGACCGCCGGATACGTCACCGTGAGGGTGTCCTCCGCCCCCTGGGGCCGTACCTCGAACAGCCAGGACGGTACGAGCGCCGGCCGCCCGTCCACGGAGTGCGAGGCCAGCCCGAACACCGCGTCGCCGACCGTGACGGTGTCGCCCTTCGGCTTCGTCGCCGTGGCGCACGGCTCCGGCTGCCCGTCCGCCGGCGGTACGGGACCGGCGCAGCCGCCGGTTCCCGCGCCCGGGCCGGCGTCCGGCGCCGCGTTCAGCAGCTTCAGCGCGTCGGCGGCGCTCACCACGGGGTAGGCGTCCCCCTTCACCGGCTCCGTGAGCCGGCCGTTGCCGCCGACCACCTCGCCCTTGGCGCCGACGACCACACCGGTCGTCCAGCCGTGGGTCGGCAGCCCGCCGACCTCGGGGTCGGCGTTCACCATGCGCTTGCCGCCCATGATCCGGCCCGCGTCGAGCTTCGCGTCGTCCTGACCCACCGCCTTCAGCACGGGCGCGGCGGCCTTCTTCGCGACGGACTCGCTCACGACCGGACCGCCCGTGGACGGGGCCGAGCACGTCGCGCCCTTGCAGTTGTCGGTGCCCGGGTTGTTCCGGCTGAACGTCCAGGAGCCGGGAGCCTCCCGGTCCACCCGCAGCGTGGGCCCCGAACCGTCCTTGCCGCCGATCCGCCAGGACCCGCCCTCCGCGACCGGCTTCCCCTCCAGCCCCAGGGCCTTCGCCAGCGTGACCACCCGGTCCTCGGTGACCTGCCCCCGGACGCGGTACACCGGCGCCGAACCGGGACCCTCCGGGAGTGAGCCGTCGGCGCGGTAGACGACGCCGTAGGGGTTGGGCTCGCCCGGGGCGATCCCGTTCGCGGCGCCCTCGGAGTGACCGTCCAGGGCGAGCGGCGGGGGAGTGGCGTCGCCGTTCGCCCCCGGAGTCGTACCGTCCCCGGAGTCCCCGGAACCGCCGGAGGCACCGGCGGCGAGGTAGGCCCCGCCGCCCCCGACGAGCAGCACGGCGGCGGCGACGGAGGCGATCAGCAGGGACGGACGCCGCCGTCCCGCCGCCGGCTCGTCGGCGTGTCCCTCCCGGGAGGGCGGGCCGCCGGCCCGCTGCTCCTCGACGACGGTCTCGTCCGCGCCGGACCTCGGCCCGTCCTCCGGGGCCTTCCCGGCGGGGGTGCCGGTGGTGGCGGCGTCCGCCTTCCCGGCACCGGCGTCGGGTGCACCGCCGGCCGGCCGTGCCGTACCCGGCTCGGGAGTGGCGGGCTCCCGCTCCTGCCGCTCCGGGGCGTCCGTCTCCCCGCCGTGGCCCGAAGCGCCCCCGGAGTCGGGCGCGCCGCCCGGGGCGGTGCGCGCCTCGTCGTCGTTGTCGGGTCGCTCGGTGTTCACCGCATCGCTCCTTCGGCTGCGCGACTGTCCCGGAAAGACCCTTCCCGGTCGTACCGGGACCGCTCGTGGGTCGTATCCCGCATCCCCTTTACGGGGGACAGCGATGGGACGCAGCGGGGGAGCGCGCGGTTCCCCGGGGGCGCCGAACCGGCCGGAGCGGGCTCAGTCGCCGTACTCGGCCATCGCGTCCAGCAGCCGCGCCGAGCCGGGCGGCACGGTCACGCCGTGGATCGAGGACGGGGAGACCGGCCGGGCGGCCACCCGGTCGGGCACCGTCCAGTGGGGGACCATCCGGGCGCAGTCGCCGCGCAGCGACGCCAGGCCGCCTTCGAGGTCTGCCGGAGCGGGGGCGGGGGCGGGTGTATGGGCCCTGAGGTTCGTCATATCGGCACCGTACGCACGGAGAAGGTCACGAAGAAAGATCTACTATCGGGTAGTTTCGGCCGCTTCTGCGGGCACTCCCCAACCGGTAGCGTGAAGTGTCAAACCGCCTCCCTCAGGAGAATCCACGCCGTGCGCATCGCAGTCACCGGCTCCATCGCCACCGACCACCTCATGACCTTCCCCGGGCGCTTCGCCGACCAGTTCGTCGCGGACCAGCTGCACACGGTCTCGCTGTCCTTCCTGGTCGACAACCTCGACGTGCGCAGGGGCGGCGTGGGCGCGAACATCGCCTTCGGGATGGGCCAGCTCGGCACCCGCCCGATCCTCGTCGGAGCCGCCGGCTTCGACTTCGACGAATACCGGGCCTGGCTGGACCGGCACGGCGTCGACACCGAGTCCGTCCGTATCTCCGACACGCTGCACACCGCCCGCTTCGTGTGCACCACGGACGCCGACCACAACCAGATCGGCTCCTTCTACACGGGCGCGATGAGCGAGGCCCGGCTGATCGAGCTGAAGACCGTCGCCGACCGCGTGGGCGGCCTCGACCTGGTCTCCATCGGTGCGGACGACCCGGAGGGCATGCTCCGGCACACCGAGGAGTGCCGCTCCCGGGGCATCCCGTTCGCCGCCGACTTCTCCCAGCAGATCGCCCGGATGAACGGCGAGGAGATCCGGATACTGCTGGACGGGGCGACCTACCTCTTCTCCAACGAGTACGAGAAGGGGCTCATCGAGACGAAGACCGGCTGGAGCGACGCGGAGATCCTCGGCAAGGTGGGCCACCGTGTCACCACCCTCGGTGCGAGGGGTGTCCGCATCGAGCGGGCCGGCGAGGAGACGATCGAGGTCGGGTGCCCGGACGAGGAGCGCAAGGCCGATCCGACGGGCGTCGGCGACGCGTTCCGGGCGGGGTTCCTGTCGGGGCTGGCGTGGGGGGTTCCGCTGGAGCGGGCGGCGCAGGTCGGTTGCATGCTGGCGACTCTCGTCATCGAGACGGTGGGGACGCAGGAGTACCAGTTGCGGCGGGGGCACTTCATGGAGCGCTTCATGAAGGCGTACGGGGACGAGGCGGCGGAGGAGGTCCGGGGGCACCTGGGCTGAGTCGCCGGGTGCGGGTGGGTGGGAACTGGCCGCGCAGTTCCCCGCGCCCCCTCCGAAGAGGCTGAGCCTCGCCTCCCTGGACGATGCGCGGCTCCCCACGCCCCTGGAAGCGCTCAGCTGAGCCGGCGGACCGTGTAGGCCGTCGCCTGGTCCGCCGGTTCTTCACCTACGTATTCCTGGCCGCGCATCTCGCACCAGGCCGGGATGTCCAGGCGGGCCGCCTCGTCGTCGGCGAGGACGCGGATCGTGCCGCCCACGGGGACGTCTCCGATGACCTTGGCCAGTTCGATGACCGGGATCGGGCACCGCCGGCCCAGGGCGTCCACCACCAGGGCCTCGTCCTTCTCCTCCGTCGGGACGGGGCCGGTGGACACCGGCGCGCCGAGCTTCTCCCTCACCCCCGACACCACCTCCGGCAGGACGGACAGGAAGCGCTCGACGTCCTCCTCCCGCGTCCCCGACGGCAGCGAGACCCGGATGTTGCCCTCGCTGAGCACGCCCATCGCCCGCAGCACATGGCTCGGCGTCAGCGTGCTGCTCGTGCAGGACGACCCGGACGACACGGAGAAACCGGCCCGGTCCAGCTCGTGCAGCACTGTCTCCCCGTCGACATAGAGACAGGAGAACGTGACGATCCCCGGCAGCCGCCGCTCCGGGTCCCCGACCACCTCCACGTCCCGCACCAGCCGCGGCACCCGCGCCCGGATCCGCTCCGTCAGTTCCCGCAGCCGTACCGCCTCCTCGGCGGCCTCCGCCCGCACCGCCCGCAGCGAAGCCGCCGCCGCCACGATCGCCGGCAGGTTCTCGAACCCGGCCGCCCGCCCCGACTCCCGCTCGTCCCGCGGCCCCTGGGGAGCGAACCGCACCCCCTTCCGTACGACGAGCAGCCCGGCCCCCGACGGACCGCCCCACTTGTGGGCGCTCGCCGTGAGCAGCGACCAGTCGCCCTCCACCGGCCCCCACCCCAGCGACTGGGCCGCGTCCACCAGCAGCGGCACCCCCGCCGCCCGGCACACCTCGGCGACCTCGGCCACCGGCTGCACGGTCCCCACCTCATGGTTGGCCGACTGCAGACAGGCCAGCGCGGTGTCCGGCCGCAGGGCGTCCGCGTACCCGGACGGGCTCACGGCCCCCGTGCGCTCCACCGCGACCTCGCTGACCGATCCTCCGCCGGCCTGGTGAACTTCCGCCGCATGGAGCACAGAAGAGTGTTCGACAGCTGACACGATCAGGTGACCTCCGACGCGCCGCCGCCCGGCCAGCGCCCCCGCGATCCCGGAGTGCACCGCCCGCGTGCCGGACGACGTGAACACCAACTCGTCCGCCCGGCACCCCACCACCTCCGCGACCGCCTCCCGCGCCGCGTCCAGCAGCAACCGAGCCCGCCGCCCCTCCCGGTACAACCGCACCGGATCCGCCCACCCCTCGTCGAGAGAGGCCATCAGGGCCTGCCGGGCAACGGGATGGAGGGGGGCGGCGGAAGCGGCATCGAAGTAGGACATACAGCAACGCTAAAGCGCCGGTCACCCGAGTGCCCCAAGGGGCGCGGGGAACTGCGCGACAAGCCGCGACGAACCCGCAGCCGCCAATTCAGCGAACCCACGGAGTGACTAGGCACCCCTCCCCGCGACCCCCCGGAGAGCGTCGGCTAGGGTTTGGTCCGCATAAACATCCAAACCCCTGCCCGACGCAGGGCGGCGACCGACCAGCGAGAAGGCAGGCCGCAGCCAATCCGCGCGGGCGAGACTCTCGGGAAGGCGCTACGTGAGTCCCAACGGCTCCGACCGCTCGCCGCGGCGCCCGATGCGGCGGAAGCTGCTGCAGGCAATGACCGCGGGCCTGGTCCTGGCGACCGCCACCGGTTGCACATGGGAGGACTTCCCCCGCCTTGGTATGCCCACCCCCACCACGGAAGAGGCTCCGCGGATCCTCTCCCTGTGGCAGGGATCCTGGGCCGCCGCGCTCGTCGTCGGCGTGCTGGTGTGGGGCCTGATCCTGTGGAGTGCTTTCTTCCACCGGCGCAGCCGCACCAAGGTGGAGGTTCCTCCGCAGACCCGGTACAACATGCCCATCGAGGCGCTGTACACGGTGGTTCCGCTCATCATCGTCTCGGTGTTCTTCTACTTCACCGCGCGCGACGAATCCGAACTGCTGAAGCTCGAGAAGCCCGACGTCACCGTCAACGTGGTCGGCTTCCAGTGGAGCTGGTGCTTCAACTACGTCGAGAACGTCGACGGTTCCACGGGCGACGCCAAGAAGGCCAAGGAACTCGAGGCGATCCCGGACCGCTACAAGGACGCTTTCCCGGCCGACGCCGGCGGTGTCTACGACTGCGGTACCCCCGGTACGCGGAACCCGCAGACCAACAACCCGGGCCCCACCCTGTGGCTGCCCGAGGGCAAGCGGGTCCGCTTCGTGCTGACCTCGCGTGACGTCATCCACTCCTTCTGGGTGGTGCCGTTCCTGATGAAGCAGGACGTCATCCCGGGCCACACCAACGCCTTCGAGGTGACCCCCAACCGTGAGGGCACCTTCCTCGGCAAGTGCGCCGAGCTGTGCGGCGTCGACCACTCCCGGATGCTGTTCAACGTGAAGGTCGTCTCCCCCGAGCGCTACGAGCAGCACCTCAAGGACCTCGCGAAGAAGGGGCAGACCGGTTACGTTCCCGCCGGCATCGCGCAGACGAGCCACGAGAAGAACCGGGAGACGAACAACCTGTGAGCATCCTCAACGAACCCCAGGGTGCCGCCGTCGCAGCTGAGGACTCGTACGAGAACGAGCTGCCGGTACGGCGCAAGAGTCCCGGCAACGTCGTGGTGAAGTGGCTGACGACCACGGACCACAAGACGATCGGCACCATGTATCTGGTGACGTCGTTCGTGTTCTTCATCATCGGTGGCGTGATGGCCCTGGTGATGCGCGCGGAGCTGGCCCGGCCGGGTCTGCAGATCGTGTCGAACGAGCAGTTCAACCAGGCGTTCACGATGCACGGCACGGTCATGCTGCTGATGTTCGCGACGCCGCTGTTCGCCGGTTTCGCGAACTGGATCATGCCGCTGCAGATCGGCGCGCCGGACGTCGCCTTCCCGCGGCTGAACATGTTCGCCTACTGGCTGTTCCTGTTCGGCTCGCTGATCGCGCTGGGCGGTTTCCTCACGCCGGACGGGGCGGCCGACTTCGGCTGGTTCGCCTACTCGCCGCTGTCGGACGCGGTCCGCTCGCCGGGCATCGGCGCCGACATGTGGATCATGGGTCTGGCCTTCTCCGGCTTCGGCACCATCCTCGGCTCGGTCAACTTCATCACCACGATCATCTGCATGCGCGCTCCGGGCATGACGATGTTCCGCATGCCGATCTTCACCTGGAACGTGCTGCTGACCGGTGTGCTGGTCCTGCTCGCCTTCCCGGTCCTCGCGGCGGCGCTGTTCGCGCTGGAGGCGGACCGCAAGTTCGGGGCGCACATCTTCGACTCGGCCAACGGCGGGGCGCTGCTGTGGCAGCACCTGTTCTGGTTCTTCGGCCATCCCGAGGTGTACATCATCGCGCTGCCGTTCTTCGGCATCGTCAGTGAGATCATTCCGGTCTTCTCCCGCAAGCCGATGTTCGGCTACATGGGTCTGATCGGCGCGACCATCGCGATCGCGGGTCTGTCGGTGACCGTGTGGGCGCACCACATGTACGTCACGGGCGGTGTGCTGCTGCCGTTCTTCTCCTTCATGACGTTCCTGATCGCGGTGCCCACCGGTGTGAAGTTCTTCAACTGGATCGGCACCATGTGGAAGGGGTCCTTGAGTTTCGAGACCCCGATGCTGTGGACGCTGGGCTTCCTGATCACCTTCACCTTCGGTGGTCTGACCGGTGTCATCCTGGCCTCGCCGCCGCTGGACTTCCATGTGTCGGACTCGTACTTCGTGGTGGCGCACTTCCACTACGTGGTGTTCGGCACGGTCGTCTTCGCGAT
>NZ_JBHWHX010000077.1:0-22893 GCF_042732315.1 Streptomyces sp. NPDC059787 | reverse complement strand
TGGTGATCTTGGTCGTGAACCCGTCTACCAGGAGCTTTCTTCATGCCCGCCGCCGGGGTCACCCGCCCAACCACCCGTCAGGTTGGAAACGGCTCAGTAACGGGCTCAAGCTCGTGCCCTTCAATCTTGACCACCCCGACCGTTTGCACAAGATGGCGAGTCCGCGCGAGTGCGGCAAGGTCAAGTACTTCGCACGCTTCGCTTCTGCCTCTCTGGAACAGGTGTGGGGCAAACTCGAGACACGGATACCCGACGCCGCGCGCGCGGTGGAGCGGGGCGACGTCTTCCAGCATGAGCAGCATGTGCAGACCCTGAAGGACCTGATCGCCCTGCACTTGGTCCGCTCGCTGAACTACCGCAACGTCCATGAGCGCACCTTCGCCAAGGTCTACACCGAGTACCGCACCGCCCTGCTTACAGACAAGTCCGACCTGCTGCGCCTCGCGGTACTGCAACGCAGCGGACTTCACCTTTCCGGACCGCAGGGCCTGGCCGCGGCGGCGGACCAGATCTTGAGCCCGCATCTGGAGAACTTCGGGAACGGTGCGGACTTCCGGGCGCGGATCGAGGTCACCTTCGACAGGGCGAAGGAGATGATCAGCAGTGCAGGGCTGGAGATTCTGGTGCCCGCCGCCGGGGAGTTCTTCCTGGGCGACACCCCGGCCCTGGCGATTCGGCAGAGTGGAACCAGAACCGCCTTCAATGTTGCGATTGGCGACTCCACCGCGATCGTGTTGCCTTTCGGCCCCAAGCATCTTTTGGTCGGCAGGACGCCCCGCAACGGTATGAGTATTGCCACCGAGGCGACGGTTGGCTTCCTCAACCGGCTTCAGATCGAGGCAGCGGAGCAGCGCGTCTACCTCCGGCCCCGCAGTGGTCAGGAGGCCATCGTCCGCGGTTACCTCAAGCAGGGCAGCCGGAGTGCCAGGAGATAGAAGTTCGTAAGCGGCTTCACTTTTTGCCGTGCATGGCCAGGAGAGGGAGACCGGATCGCGGGAGGCCGACCGTCCGGCTGTCACGGTTGGGGTGGGAGGCTCCTCGTCACCGCAGAAGTGCTGAGGAGGTGAACGAGGAGCACCGCGATATGGACGGCGGCCTGGGCGGCTTCTGGGGTGATGGGTGCGCTGGTCTGTCCTCCGGGGTGTCGGTCGCGGTGTCCGTGCCAGAGGAGTTTCATGAGGGAAAGGATCGTTTCGACCTTGGCGGGGACCGCATTGTTGTCGAGGATCACCATCGAGTAGGTCGTTCCGTTGCGATCCAGTTCACGGATGACGGAGCCGAGGGTCGCCCGGGGATCGGTGCTCGCGTACAGGGGGATCGCGACATCTTCCACTGCCCGCACCGCATCGACGTAAGCGCCACTTGGGTCTGGGTGCAGGGCGTACGCCTTGGCCCAGGAGCTGCGTAGATAGAAGCTGGCGTCGTCGCGGCCGGAGGCTTCGGCCTGCTGCATGGCCATGACGGCGGAGTCGGCGACGGTGGCGTCGACAACCCGCTCCAGGCCGGCGTGCGAGACGTCGTCGGCCTCGCGAACTTGGTAGGCGGAGGCGGCATCGCCGAGGAGCGCGTCCAGTGTGCTGACCGGATCCACGAACTTTGCGGGCTTGGAGAGCATTGCCGCCAAGGGAGAGGTTGCGTTCGGGTGCTTGACGAGGTACTCGTGATGGGCGACCTCGCCGACATCGAGGTAGAGCAGACAGTCGACGACATCAAGAAGCAGGCTGGCGGGCACCCTGGACAGATCACGTGCGCTCGACGGGAGACGGCCGTTGTAGAAGGCGTGAGCGTCGCTGTTCAATCTCAGTGCGGCTACGACGCGGTGGACAAGGGATTCCGTTACCACTGCATCCCGGATCCATGACCGCAGTCCCGGTTCCAGGTGCTCGGGAACTCCTTCATGGACTGTCCGGTCGACGGGAAGGCCGGCCTCGCGGTCGGAGAGCGGCTGCCAGGGGGATGTCGTCATTCCTGGACCGTAGCGCCAGATACCGTCACCGCGCGGCTCGATTTCCCAGTCGGAGGCGAACCGGCTGGACCGCCTCACCGAACCCGCCTTGGCCGCCATGTAGTTCGCCGGGGCAGCGCCCCAAGATTCCACGGCTTACACGCACACCAGTGCGATGTTGAAGCTCAGAACCGCCGGGCATCGCACCTCAATGCGTGTAGGTCCTGGGAGCGGTGTCGCTGGCCCTGGACAGCGAAGGCCCCCGGGCCGCCCTGCGCCCTGGGGGCCTTCCCGGTCTCACCGCTGCTTACCAGTCGTCGGGGGCGCTGAGCTGACCATCACGACGTGGGGCTGACCGTTCTCGGTCCGTTGTAGGAACTCGACTTCGTCGCCTATCTGCGGTTCGCGTCCGTCTACCGTGCGTTCGACTCGCTGGAGGACTTCGAGAAGGCCATCGGGGAGCTCAGGGAGGGATGAAACACGCTGACAAGGAGGCGGCATGACAGAAGACGGCGAGCGGCCGGCACGGAGGTCCCGCCCCAAGGGCAACCAAGGCTAACCAGGAACTGCTCCGGCGTACCCTCGTACGGAGAGGTGGCTTGGGAGCGCCGTGACGTCGTCATGACCAGCTGGCGCGACGGCTTGGTCAATTCCGACCAGCGCGGCATGAAGCTCCCCGACTTCTGATGCGGGCTCCGGCGCCGGCCTGGCTCCACTCTGTTTGACCAGCTCTGGCTGAAGGTCTCCTCTGGGGTCTCATGAGTGTGAGCTTTCTTGCTGCCATCAGGTGCTCAGTTAGCTCGACCTCCGCTGGTAGGCGGTGCCGATCCCGTACACGAGAATGCCGCCCAGCACCCAGCCAACCACCATCAAGCCTGTCACCACCCAGCTAGTGCCACCTTGAGGGAGCCACAACGCGCGCTGGCCGAAGGGCACGACAGGAAGCAGCAGGTCGAGAGTGTAAAGGGCTGGCTGCAGGTGCTCCTTCGCCTCCGCGTCCTTGCCGTCGTAGGCGGACAGCAGTGCGGAACTGGGTTTGAGCTCGTGACGCAAGTGAGAAAAGTAGATGCAGCCAAATACCTCAAGAAGTAAAACGGCATACAGCACCCGTGCAGGATGGTAGCCATATCCAACGGTGAGCCGTAGCAGCCAGGACCACGACTTTTCCCGCCAGCCGGGTCGCGGTCTGCGTTTTTGGCCAGCGTAGAGCACGTCACGCGCGAAGTCATCACGCCCAGCGACCCGGTATACAGAGGCCAATTGCTCATAGCTTTGAGCAGAATATTCGACCTCGTTGCTCAGCCAGCGAATCCGCCCCTCTACGTCGGGGGAGTCAATGTCCGCGAGAGAGTCGTACGTGAATCCGGCAAGAGACACCTTGCGCTCAGGCCAAAAATTTTCACTGTCTTCCAAGAACCGGGCTTTCGCCTGACGGAGATCAACACCGCCGCTAACGGGGGCATCCGCCTCAAGGATAAGTGTTCCTGTGACGACAGTTCCTTCCAGGCTGAGCACCAAGCCGCCCTTCCCGCGACTCAAGTTCGGCTTGCTGATCTTCAGGTTTGCGCCTACGCGCGTCGAGCGCATGTAGAGTGTGCCCTCCACGAGAAAGCCGCTCTCAAATTCAACATCCTGTGCGACCGTTACTCGATCCAAACGCATCGCCTTTTTCCCGCCGCAGTAGATCTGACCGCCTGCCAGGAGGCGTCCGTTGATGGTGGCACCAGACAGGTCAACTTCCCCACGGGCCAGGAAATCTCCAGCGAACAACAGACTGGCTCCGACCTTCAACTGTCGAGCAGAGATGGCTGTCCGATTGCTGTTCCCGAATGACCCACCACCCCAGTCGGCACTTCCCACATCAGCACCGGTTAGAACCACTTTGCCTGTAGCGTTGAAGCCTCCACTGAGCAACAAGTCTCGGGTTACTTTTACACCTCGCGCGTTGAGAGCTTCCCCTATGGGGCGTTCATCAGTAATGGTTCCACCCTCGCACTTGAGAGATCCATTGATCACAGCGTCAGCCAGAACCACCTTCCCGATGGCACGAAATCCGTTTCTGTCGGCGTCGCTTTCAGATTGCTCCAGCCCGAGAATAATGTCACGGCCGACCTTGATTCCTGAAGCATCAATCGCCGTATCTGAAGGGTGAATGAACTCGCCGCCACTAGCCAGGAGGCTGCCATTGATGACCGCTCCAGCCAGCCAAGTTTGACCTTGGATACTGAAACCGTTGCCGCAGTGCATGTTTTGTCTGATTGTGGCTCGGGCCAGGTCCAGCGCGGGGTCTTTCCCCGGGTGATGGATCGTTGCCCGGTTGAGGTACAAAGATCCACCGATCAAGGAACCGGTGAGATCCATCGATCCTTCGGCATAGAACCCCTCATCGAAGTGTGCAGCCTCTTTCGTTTCTAGCTCGAGGGCCTTCAGGGCACAACCACCACGGTGCTCTAGCCTTGCTTTGCGAAAGTTGAGCTGACCATTTACCTTTGCTCCGATCATATTCGTTGCGCCAACGACTTGAATCTCCTGGAGGGTCGCGTCTGATCCGATAGAAATACCGCTCAGACTCAGAGTGTTCGGCCGTTCCGTGCGACCAAGAAGGACTGTGCTCTGGAGGTCGAGCTGGCCATCGATTCGGGCAGCCGTCAATACGACGAAGCCAGAGGTGGAGTCGGTCAATTTAACATTGTGCGTGGTGTGAAGTTGACCTGCTTGAAACCCGGCAAGGTAACAGCTCTTCAGATAGATGGCGGGTGCGGTAGCCTGCTCCAGTTTGATGACTTCTGAGACGTGGCAGCCGACCAGTTCCAGAGTTCCATTCAATGTGGTGGCTACGAGGTCGAGCTGGCCGGCGATTTTCGCGCCTTTGAGACGGAGGCGGCCGATGCCGATGCCGATGCCCAGGCTTCGATCCGTGAGGAGACGGCGCACTACGGATGCCCTGATGGTGCGTTCAGGTCCCCAGTTCTCTCCGTAACGCGGGTCGCCGCTCCCGAGGTCAAGCTCCTGGCCAGCAATGGTGTACAAGACGAGCTGCCGCTCGGGCTCGCTCCATTCTGCAGGGTTCTCGGGGAGGTCCTCGGTCGACATGGAAGCACCTCAAGTTGGCTCTTTGGGGTAAAGTAGGACGAATCATAAGCAGCGCTACAGCGTTTGGCCGGGATCTCAACGGAGAGTCGGAGGTGAACTCCACTCACTGAGGTTCGAAGGGAACCGTGCGCGCATCCCCTGCTGCAACAGACCGACGTCAGATGGAGCTGGCTTCGCCTATGGTCCTGAATCCAGTAGGAATTACCTTGGATCACGGATAGGCAGCTCTGTCAGCTGCGGCAATAGGGCTAGCGGGTGCTTTGGGCGTGCGACGGGCGATCTGCCCCGACGTACCACATGACGCAGCATGGGCACCCGGGAAAGCCCAGGTGCCCATGCTGCCTGCTGTGATCCGCTCGCTTCCTAAGAGCTCGTAACACGATCTTGTGGTCTGATGCAGGTCAGCCGTAACCGGTACGACGATTGAGCCGTTCGTGAGGGCGTGAGCGTCAAGCCGTGGGTCGTGGACGACGAGTTGTGGACGATGATCGAGCCGGTCCTGCCGCCCTGGCCCGAGCACTCGCCCGGACCCAAACCAGTCCCCGACCGGCTGTGCCTGCAGGGCATCCTGTTCGTGCTCTACACCGGGATCCCGTGGCAGCAGCTGCCCTTGGAGCTGGGCTTCGGCTCCGGCCAGACCTGCTGGCGGCGCCTGGAGCGATGGCAGGCAGCCGGGGTCTTCGACAAGCTGCACCGGATACTGCTGTCGGAGCTGAACGCAGCCAGCGAGCTGGACTGGAGCCGCGCGTGCGTGGACGCCTCTCACGTGCGCGCGAAAAAGGGGGTGCCGCGACGGGCCCGTCGCCGGTCGACCGCCGCAAGACCGGCAGCAAACACCACCTAATCACCGACGGCGGCGGCATCCCACTCAAGGTCATCACCACCGCGGCCAACGTCAACGACGTCACCCAGACCCTCGCCCTGGTCGACGGAGTCCCGCCGGTCGCCGGCCGCGTCGGCCACCCCCGCAAGCGCCCCGACGCTCTCCTGGGCGACAAGGGCTACGACAGCAACCCCAACCGGAAGGAACTGCTACGGCGCGGGATCCTGCCGATCATCTCCCGCAAAGGGCAGCCCGACATCCAGAGCCTGGGCAAGCTGCGGTACGTCGTGGAGCAGACGTTCGCCCTACTGCACCAGTTCAAGCGCCTCGCCATCCGATGGGAACGTCGCCTGGACCTCCATGACGTCTTCGCCTCGCTCGCCTGCGCCCTCATCTGCTGGAGGAGACTCCGGAAGAGGTAGCTTGATCGTCCTGCGGCGGAGGCAATGGCGGAAAGGCGGGACGGGTGTCCGAACAAGTGGTGAGGCCAAGCGAGGTCCTGGCCCAAGACGAGGTCCTGGCCCAAGACGAGGTCCGACTGCTGCAACGAGCTCTCGATGAATGGGGTGGGCCAGCTCGGTGCAGCGATGAACTCGCCTTCGGTATGGGGTTTGTGGACGCTCATGATCTGCTCGATCAGTGCCGCATCCTGAGCCGCGCTCTGGGTGACGATGATCCAATCAAGCCGGTCGATTGGGCGCGGACCCTTCTGGCTGCGGAGATCGTCTTCGTTAGCGACCTCGTCGGCTCGGGCGTCGAGTGGCAAACGACCACGGGGCTCACCGACGAGGCCACCCTCCCGATCCTCCGGGCAATCCAGCGAAAGCTGGCCAGGACCGTGAGCGCCTACTACGGAAAGCGCCCGGACGCGTAGCCAAGATCGTGTTACGAGTTCTAATACTCCAGCCGGACTTCTGTATCTGTCCTGGTCAACGGCCTGGCGGTGGGGAGTGTAGCGGGGGTTCGGCATGTGCGGGACGGTCTTGGGCCGACCGTCCCACCAACGGGTGCCCGCGCCGCATGTAGTGACAGCGCGGCGAGCAGTTCGTTGTCGTGATCCACGACGTACCGACGAATGCCTGGGACCTGGAACTCGAAGAACTCTTCCTGCGGACCGGCGCCCGCTTCACGCGGGTGGAGCCACGTCGGCGGATGCGGGACTACGTCCGCGGACTGCTCGGTCCGGTCGGCCGCAAGAACAGCTGGCAGCTCGCCGAGTACGCCGGCCACGCCACCCCGCACAGCCTGCAGCACCTGCTCTCCCACAGCCGCTGGGACACCGACGGCCTGCGCGACGACCTGCAAGCCTACGTGGCCGAACAACTCGGCACGCCGGATGGGGTGTTGATCCTCGACGACACCGGCTTCGTGAAGAAGGGCACCACCTCCGCCGGAGTGCAACGCCAGTACTCCGGCACGGCCGGCCGCACCGAGAATTGCCAGATCGGCGTCTTCGCCGCCTACGCCACCACCCGCGGCCACGCCCTGGTCGACCGCGAGCTCTACCTGCCCCAGTCCTGGACGGAGGACCGGGAACGCTGTCGAGCAGCCCGTATCCCCGACGAGCGCATCTTCGCCACCAAGGGCGACCTCGCCCGCGGCATGATCCTTCGCACCCTGGACTCCCCACTGCCCATCGCCTGGGTCACCGCGGATTCCGCCTACGGACAGGACTCCCGCTTCCGGCGTTTCCTGGAAGACGCGCAACTCGCTTACGTCGTCGCCGTGCCCAAGTCACAGCAGGTGAACGGCCCGCGCATCGACCACCTCATCGCTCAGGCCCCGCCCGAGGCATGGCAACGTCTGTCGGCGGGGCCGGGGGCCAAGGGCGAACGGCTCTACGACTGGGCCGCCGCCCGCCTGCCCGCCGTGACCGAATCCGACGGTGACGAGCCGACCAGGCAGCGGTGGATACTGGCCCGCCGCAGCATCAGCAGACCCGACGAGATCGCCTACTACCTCGCCTGCGCCCCGCTGGACGCCACCGTCACCGACCTGGTCCGCGTCGCCGGAAGCCGCTGGAAGATCGAGGAATGCTTCCAGAGCGCGAAGAACGAGTGCGGCCTGGACCAGTACGAGGTCCGCCGATACGTGGGTTGGTACCGGCACATTACGCTCGCCATGCTCGCCCACGCCTTCCTCGCGGTGATGGCCGTGCAGGAGCGCGAAAAGGGGGTGACGAGGCCGACACACCCGACCTCGTGGCCCTCACACCAGCCGAAATCCGTCGTCTGCTGGCAGCTCAATCCCGCCACCATCCTGCACGGCGCGACCACGCGGTGAACTGGTCCCGATGGCGGCGCCGCCACCAAGCCCGTGCCCGGCGCTGTCATTACATGCGGCGCGGACACCCGTTGGTGGGACAGCCGGCCCAAGCCCGTCCCACCCATGCCGAACCCTCGCTACACTCCCCACCGCCAGGCCGCTGACCAGCGTAAATACAGAAGTCCGGCTGGAGTACTAAGTGACCGACAAAGCCACTGCTGCCGTGCTCTCCGGTTCCTTCCCCTTCGTCGTGGCCCTGGCGCGCTGCACTTCCGCGGTCGCGGCCCGATTGCTGGCGCTGGCCTGTATCTGGAGGAGGGCGCGCTCCGACTCCAGAAATCCGTGAAGGCGCGCACCTCACCTGTGCCGACGCCTCCTGGAGCGCATTCGGACACACCGTCAGGACGGCCGACCGACGGGCGTAGTTCATGATCTGTTAGAGGGGCGTCCGTCCGGGCGTTGAACGATCCCGGCCATGACGAATACGACACGTGTCAGCATGGTCTGCGCCCTGTCCGCCGCCGCGCTTCTCACCGGCGTCGCCGCTCCGGCCGCCACGGCCGCCCCCACTGCTCACCGCCCTGCGCACCCCGGTCACTCCGCGCGGCAGATACCGTTCACCGCCGCCGAGGTGACCGCGCGGGACGGCGGCACATACGAGATCACCTGGAAGGCGCCCGGAGTCCGCAAGGTCGCCGTGCGGGCGAACGGACGCACCGTCGCCACAGGCGGATCCACGGGCAAGGTGACCGTGTCCGGGCTGCCCGCTGCCGACCGGCAGTGGTTCGACCTGGTCCCCGACCGGGGGCAGCGGCTGCGGCTGGCCGACCGGCTGATCGAGCTGGACGGTACGGTCAACTTCCGTGACGTGGGCGGCTACCGCACCAAGGACGGGCAGTGGGTACGGATGGGCGCGGTGTACCGTACCGACTCCCTGGACAAGCTCACCGACGCCGACCTGGCCAAACTGAAGCGGCTCGGTATCTCCGTCGACTACGACCTGCGCACCGCGTCCGAGCGCGCGTCGGCCCCGGACCGCCTCCCCAAGGGGGTGCGGTACATCGTGGCCGACGTCCTCGGTGACGACTCCCCCGTCTTCTCGATGCCGACGACAGCCGCCGAGGCCAAGCAGATGATGATCGACGGTGAGAAGACCATGGTGAGCGGTGAGAACGCCAAGGCCGCGTACTCCACCGTGTTCTCCGGCCTGGTCCGCGACGCCGACGGCGCCCTCTACCACTGCACCGCGGGCAAGGACCGCACCGGCTGGGCCAGCGCCACCCTGCTCACCGCGCTCGGTGTGCCGCGCGAGACGGTCATGGCGGACTACCTCGCCTCCAACGAGTACCGCGCCGAGGCCAACGCCGCCGCCCTGGCCGCCATGCCCGCCGCACAGGCTGCGGTCTACAAGCCGATGCTCGACGTGCGCGCCGAGTACCTGAACTCCGGGTTCGACGAGGTAAAGGACGCGTACGGCTCCTTTGCCGCGTACGAGAAGAAGGCCCTGGGCCTGGATGCCCGGGAACTGCGCCGACTCAAGTCCGACCTCCTGGTGGGCTGACCGTGAGCGGCGTGGGGAAGGGGGTGGGTCATGACCACCAGCCCCGCCCTGCGCCGCACCGAAACACCAGAGCCGGACCACGTCCTGGTCCAGCTCGCGGCACCCGACGCCGAGTGTGCCTCCGCCTTTCACGCGGCCGTCGCTCACGCCTGGCGGCAGATTCCCCCGGAGCAGCCCCAAAAGCCGGGCCAGAGGGAAGTGCTCATGCGCTTCCTCTTCGACCGCGGCTTGTGCGCTCCTGGCCTTGCCCGTGCACGCGACGCTACGGGACAGAGTCCTCTACGGTTCGCGCCATGACGAGAGTGATCTTGATGTATGGCCCGGCCCACGGACGGGTTCTCACCACCGAAGCGACAGACGGGGAGGTACTACGGGAGGGTGGGTGGAGCTACCAGCTGACCGACGATGTGGACGAGCGAGACAGGCGCATTGCGCGGGCGTATATGGACTGACCTGGGTACCGGGCGGCGGGAGCCGTTTCAGCAGACGGCCCGGCCGCTCGCACAGCTGCGCGCGTGGTGGAAGGCGAGCGCGATCCTCACCTCCGGGGTCGCCGCCGACGTCATCACCTCCCTCCTTGAGTACGCCCGCGCCGCAGCCGCGGCGATCCGGGCCCGGGTCGCCGCCGTGGTCGACATAGCGCTGGCGGCCGTCGACGTCACCGCGACGGTGTTCGTGATGAACGAAGGCGGCCGCTTCCACCGCCGGCACCTGCTCACCGAAGCCCGCCGCCACCTTGCTTTTGTCCTGCGCGGCCGCCGCCGCGACCCCGGCCTGGACGACCAGGTCGTGGCCGCTGCCATCTCCACCCACTGCCTGGACATCAGCGAGCCGAAGACCGTACGCGGCCGGGAGGCCGGCTACCGCCTCTACACCGCCCGGTGGGCCCTGGCCGACCTCCCCGCCCGACGCCGCCCACCCACTCCCGCGCCCGACCCGGACCGGCAACCCCCGGCCGATCCCGGCGAGTCGGCTGCGCTCCGGCCCCGGGCCAGGATGCGGGGGAGTGGGAGATACCCCGCATCCCGCTCCAGTACGAGCGCGCCGCCCTCGCCGGTGCGGTGGTGCGGGAGAAGCTGCGCATCGCCACCGCCGTGCGGGGCCGGGCGTACGTCGTCGTCGCTCACCAGCAGGCAGCGATGCCCGAGCAGCTGCTCGCACCCGAGCCGGCCGACCCCGAGCACGACGACCAGGAGCAGGAGCCCGGCCGCCGCGAGGCGATGGACCCGAAGGCGCTGCGGGCCCTGCGGGAATCCCGCACGGACGTCGAAGCCCTCGATCTCACCGCCGAACGCCTGCGCCACCTCCAGGACGCGTTCACCGAGGCAGCCGACCGGGCCCACACCACGATGGACCGCTACGCGCGCCGCGACGATGCCGAGAGGCCGCACCCGGTGCGCGAGGACGACCAGCAGGCGCACCGCCCGCAGCGACCCGATGCGCACCGCGGTCGGGATGCCGGCCACTGAGTGAACCTCATGATGTGTACCCGGTGCGGTGGACTCCACTCCACCCAGTGGAATCCACCGGCTGGAGCGGAGTCCACCGTGAGCTTCCGTAAACCTGAACTCGCAGGTCAAAGGGCTGACGTGCCTTCTGACCCGAGGTGAGCTTGTGAGTGCGGCTGGCGGTGTAGCTGATGACGATCACGGGGTCGAGGATGTCGTTGTCCAGGCCGCGGAATCCGAGGTCGGCCAGCGCCCCGAAGCCGGCGGCCTGCAACTGGGCCAGGATGTGGTCGTATCGGGCGGCGGCGGTGTTGTCGTGGGTACGGCCGGTCCGGGCGGCGGATATCCAGGGACTACCGGCTTAGGAAGGTCAGAGCGGCCAGGCTCAGGGTCAGTGCTGCCGCGAAGGCGATGCCGCTTCGCGAGAGGGCCGCTGGAACGGCGGCTCCCTCCCACCGGGCAAGGCCGAAGGCGATCAGCGCGGTGACTGCGGCGAACAGTACGGCCACCGCAAGGACGAGAAGCATGAACGCCGTGGAGCCGTAGTTCACGGATGCACCGCCTTGATGAGATTCCACTGGAGAGATTGGGGCGATCCTGAGTAGAACCTGCTGGTGAGCCGATTGAATGTTCTCCAGTGACAACAGGGGGTTGTCCGGCGAACAACTGAGTGGGAGGGCGCGTGGGCGGCAAGGGGAAGCGACCGGGCCGGCCATGGGCACCACCGCGGGGATCATGCGCCGAGATCAACGAGCTGGTCGTGCAGGTCCGGTCCTGGCTAGGCGAGGCCTCCATCTCAGTGGGTCAGCTCCACCAGCGTCTTACGCCCGACCACTTCACGTCCGGTGCCGTGCCGGAACTACGCCGTCTGCGGGACCATTTAGCCGGAGAAGCACTGACGTGGGACTTGGTCGAGGCAGTAGCTGATGTCTGCTTCCCCCACGAACCGGCCGGTCGTGCCGAAGAACGTCTCCAGGCGGCCCGGAGTCTGTGGGAACGCGCTCGGGACAATCCGACTCCGCTCGCGGGAGGTACGCAAGAGCTCGCCCTTGCCCATCAACTGCTGGCCGCTAAGGACCGCACCATTGAGGTGTATGAGGAACTGCAGGTCGTCCGGCAGGCCTACGAGGCCAGCGAGCGCAGCCGGGCTCAGGCACTGCAGATCGCCACGCTCCTGTTCGCCATGCTCGGTCAGGCACAGGCGAAAGCAGCGGAACTGAAACGCCGGGTGGATGCCCTGCAGGAGCTGCCGCCAAAGGGCCTACATGCGCATACAGCGCTGGAAGTACGCCTGTCCCGCGCGGAACGTCAGCAGACCGACCTGCGCCAGCAACTGGCTCGTGCTGAACGGGAGAGGGACACCGCCCAACAAGTAGCCGACCATGCCGCCCGCCGCATTCAGAGTCTGGAAGCCGAACTGGCTGCGCTACAGGAGTGGGCAGGAGAGGAGAAGCGCGACCCTGCGCAGGAGCAGACCCCACGGATTGCTCAGCCCGGGCTGCAAGCGATCTCCGACGATGACGCGGCCCTCGATGACGTCGATATCGCCTTGGAGAAGGCGCGGGCCGTGCTTGACGAAGAGCACCATGCCGTTCAGCAGGCTGCTCACGACATGGGCTATCAGACTCCACCGGCTTCAGCATCTGCCGGTGCACGCACGGTGACAATTGTGCCTGGGCAGGTTCAGCACGGGCACGAACCGCTCTCTCTCCCTCGAGCATCCGAAGCACTTGCCGGGTTGTCCCGAACAACTCAGGACAACCCGCCGTCCAGTACTACCGCCCTCGTGCCCATCACAAAATCACCGCAGCGCCTATCCGGTGATCGGTTGCTCTTCGTGGGCGCGGCGACCCGGCGGATCGCCCGCGGCATCGACCTGGACGAGATCGTGATGGGGCTGTGTCGGGCGACCGTACCCACGTTCGCCGACCTGATCCTGTTGTACCTGCGGGACCCGCTGCCGGTCGACGACGAGCGGCCGACGGGCCCGCTGGTGTTGCGGCTGCGCCGCAGCGACCATATCCCGGCGGAGCGGGACACCGAGGGTGGCGGGTTCATGCCGATCGCGCTGCCAGAGCCGTCCGAGCTGGACACGGCCGGCGAGGAGCTGTGCACCGTACGGCCCAACAGCGCACTCGCCGAGGTGCTGCGCGGGGTCCGCCCGGTGTTCACGGACGCCCCGGCGGCTCGTGCCGCGCTGCCCGAACTCCTCGGCGAGGAGGGCGCCGCGGCGGTGCCGGAGGGACAGCGGGCGATTCTGGCCCCGCTGCGCGGCCGCCGCCGGGTGATCGGGGTGGCGCTGGTCCTGCGCGGTCCGGAGCGCATCCCGTTCGAGGCGGACGACCTGCTGGTGGCGGCGCAGCTCGCCACGCACAGCGCGCTCGGAGTGGACCGGACCGTGAGGGACAGGTATACGGCGAATATCGCTGGGGAACTCCAGCGCAAAATGCTTCCGGTGGCACTCCCGCGCTGCACCGGCGTACGGCTGGCCTCTCGCTACGTTCCGCCCGCCGATACCGCGCGGGTCGGTGGCGACTGGTACGACGCCATCCCGCTGCCCGGCAGCCGGGTCGCGCTGGTCGTCGGGGATGTGATGGGGCACTCCATGACGTCGGCAGCACTCATGGGCCAGCTGCGGACCACCGCGCAGACCCTGGCCGGGCTCGACCTGCCGCCGCAGGAGGTGCTGCACCACCTTGACGAGCAGGCGCAGCGCCTCGGCGTGGACCACATAGCGACCTGTCTGTACGCCGTGTACGACCCGGTCTCGCACCGCATCACCATCGCCAACGCGGGTCATCCGCCGCCGATCCTGCTGCACCTGGGCGGTCGGGCGGAGGTGCTGCGGGTGTCCGCGGGCGCCCCGATCGGCGTCGGCGGGGTGGACTTCGATGCCGTCGAGTTGGACGCGCCTCCCGGGGGCACCCTGCTGCTGTACACGGACGGCCTGGTGGAGTCCCGGCTGCGCGACGTGTGGACCGGCATCGAGCAGCTGCGCGAGAAGCTCGCCGCGACCGCGCACCTCATCGGCCCGGACCACCCGCCGCCGCTGGAGGCGCTGTGCGACGAGATCCTGGACATGCATGGCCCGGGAGACCGGGACGACGACATCGCGCTGCTCGCCGCCCGCTTCGACGGGATCGCGCCGAGCGACGTGGCGTACTGGTTCCTGGAGCCGGAGGACGCCGCCCCCGGCCGGGCCCGCCGACTGGCCCGCAAGGCCCTGTCCCGCTGGGGCATGGAGGAGCTGAGCGACTCCGTCGAGCTGCTGGTCAGCGAGGTGGTGACCAACGCCGTGCGCTACGCCACCCGGCCGGTCACCCTGCGGCTGCTGCGCACCGACGTGCTGCGCTGCGAGGTTGTCGACGACGTGCCGCAGCTGCCGCGGATGCGGCAGGCCCGCGCCACCGACGAGGACGGGCGCGGGCTGTACCTGGTGAACCGGCTGGCCCGGCGGTGGGGTGTGACCCGGCTGAGCACGGGCAAGGTGGTCTGGTTTGAACTTCGTCGCTACGAGTGAGAGGGACCAGGGCGCTGCCGAAAATTTCCCAGAGCCCAACCCGGGTCCCGAGTGCGAAGGCCGGGGGCCGCCTGATCCGACCCCCGGCTCGACGTCCACCTTCCCCACCGCGGCTGAAGCATGGGGCTGGTCGGGCGTCACGTACTGGACGAGAAGGGCTGGCTGCCAGTCGTTCGACGTCACCGGTGTCGCAGGCTGGGCACAGTTCCAGATGAATCGGCTGCCCGTGTTCATCGTTTTGCGGCGCCACTCCGCTCATGATGAGGTCGCCTGACGCCATCGTCGGTACGGTCACCGGACCCGCCGCCGCCCCTCGCACTGCTGCTCGGGCGGTACGACGGTACGGGCGCGCTGCGGTACATCGGCCGGACCGTCCCGCTCGCTCGACCCGTGACCGCGCTGGCGGAGGTGCTGACGTCGGCCGAAGGCGACCACCCGCACCCGTGGGCGGGCCGCACGTTCACGGCCGGGTGGGGCAGCCGCGACGTTTTGGACGTCACCCTCGTACGGCCTGATGCCGTGGTGGAAGTCGACGTCGACGTCGCCCGCGATGCCGCCGGCCGGTGGCGCCACCCCGTACACCTCCACCGCGCGCGCCTTGACCTGTCCCTAGGGGCCGTGCCGCTGTTCGGACGGAGAACTCTCCCTCCCGAGCCGGGACGGACAAATCGGGGCTGTGGTGGTTGGCCCGACCACGAGTCCGACCATGACTCCTTGTCCACCTCTGCTACCGCCCCGACCACGACCGCGTTTCTCCTTGAACACGTCCGCTACCGGCCACGGTCAGACCGCGGACAAGGGGGTCCCGGGCACGCTGCTCCCTCAATCACGGCCCACCCAAGGGCGGCCCGAGGTGAAGGAGCCACCGCGATGACCACGCACCGACCAGAGGCAGGCACCTGGCGCGCCCGCCCCGACCACGAACTCGACCAGCACCAGGCAAGCTGCCTCGGCCTCCTGTGGTGCGCACTTTGGGATGCCACTGTGGAACCCACTTTGGTGCCTGGCACCGAGCAGGACGGAAAAACTACAGGCCACCACGCGGATACGGCCGTGCGCCGCGTTGTCACGGCCCTCTTCTCTCCTCCTGAACTTTGAAGTGATGTCCGTAGAGGAGGAGATCATCGAGTTCGAGGACCGGGTGCCCTCTGCGGCCGGGCGCGGCCGGCGCTCGGCAGGTGGCCGCGCGTGCCAGACGACGGGGAAGGAGCGCAGCTGATGGCGGGGAAGCGTGAGGAGAACCCGGCGGGGTCATCGAGCAACCTGCGCGGTGACGTGCTGCGCGTGCTCGGAGTGCTGAAGGTCGCGACGGTTGAACAGATCCAGCAGATCTCAGCCCCGCACCTGAGCTACTGGCACACCGACAAGCCGACCCCGTCGAAGCGGAAGCAGGCTCGCACTGCCTCGCATACCGGGGCGCTGTCCGATCTGCGCAAGCACGGCCTGGCGGAGAACGGCGGCCGGCTCCCGGGTGGGGACACGCTGCGTAACCTGACGCCGATGGGCCTGAAGGCTGCGGCTCGCGAGCTGGGGCGGCCGGTGGAGGAGATGGGCGACCCGGCCCGCGGCGCGGGCCGCACCGGGGCCTCCCACCCGATGACGGTCAACGAAGCCGTGCTCGCCCTGCTGCGCCCGAAGCCGAACCTGTCCGAGCTCGCCAACGAGCCGGCCGACGTCTTTGCCGCCGCGCAGGCCGTCGTCGACGCGCCCGCCTGGCTGGGCACCATCGCCTCCTACGCGACCGAGGTGGCGCTGCCCGCGACCGGCACCTGGTCCAACCCGGGCAAGGGAGGCGCCCAGGCGGACATCGTCATCATCGCGCCTGAGGACGGGGTGCCGCTTTTGTTCGTGGAGATCGACAACTGCTTCGAGTCCGCGCAGGTCCTCGCCGGGAAGATCGACAAGTACATGCGGTTCTGCCAGCGGAAGGTGAAGGACGTCGACGGCACCGAGCGGCCGATGTGGCGCACCCGCTGGTGGGCCCCCGACGGCCGCCACGGCGACCAGCCGCACCCGCCCCTGCTGCTCGTCTTCAACCGGATCGGCCCGCGCAACCCCAACACCGTCATCGCGCAGCTGGCCGAGCTCACCGAGCGGCACTGGAAGGGTCTCGACTACGACGGCGACTTCCATATGTACGAAGGCAAGCTGCCCATCGTCGTCACCGGCATGAAGCACCTACAGGAGCACGGCCCGGCCGGAGCGGTCTTCCGGCGCTTCGGCCGACCGCAGAACCAGACGCTCCTCGAGGCGATCGGCAACCCGCGCCGCGAAGCCCACGACGCCCGCAAGCAGGCCGAGTATGCCGCCCGCCAGCGGGAGCACCAGGAGGAGCTGCGCCGCATCGCCGCACAGCACAAGGCCGAGCGAGAGGCCAGCCGTCCGGTGTGCGCCGACTGCGGCACCCGGTTCACCGACGAACGGTGGAAGGCCATCGAGCCCGCAGGGTGGGGCGCCCCACGCGAGCCCCATTCGCATCTGTGCGACGGCTGCAAGCAGCGCGCCATCACCGCTGAACGCCAAGCCGAGCAAACCGAGCAAGGACACCAACAACAGGACCAGGGCGTACCCGAGCAGAAGGGCTGTGGCTGGCTGTCTCGCTTCCGTACCTGAAGTGACCGGGCTTGCGATATCGAAAGCCCAGCTCGGGCGCTTGGCAGCCGAGCCGATGTCACGATTCTGAGACCGCCTATGTGCCCACAGTCACATACATGCGAAGATCGCTCCCAGTTCGGCAGGAGGGGCGGAGGGGCTATGGCAAGCAAGGGTGATCAGTTCGAAGCGTCTGCTTCAGCCCTCGGCTACCTCTACCAGTTCGCCAAGGCGTTGCAGCTCTGCATCGAGCAATGGGTGGGCGGACTGGAGTGGAGCGTCGCCGTCGAGGCGGCCGATGACATCGAAAAGCATGCCGGGTCGCTGACAGAGCTGCTTCAGCTCAAGCAGCGAGCAGAAGGTACGCGGCTGACTGACTCGGCCCCTGATCTGTGGAAGACACTGCGGATCTGGTGTGAGGCGGTTACGAGCGGGCGGATCGACCTCGCTGAAACGAACCTGCTTTTGATGACGACGGCCGAGCTGCCGCCCGGCAGTGCCGGCTATCACCTGCAGCCAAAGGCCAACGGGCACCGTGACGAAGGCAAGGCGCTCACCTTGCTGCGGGCGGCTCGTGAAGCGTCCTCAAGCGACAAGCTCCAGAAGGCGTTCGCGGCCTTCGACGGCTTGGAAGCGGACGGGGCTGCGGGGCAGAGCGCCCTACTGGCCCGGATCGACGTCATTGGTGACGCTCCCCGGATCGACGAGGTCCGCGAGACCATGCTCGGTCACGCGGCCCTCGTCGTGGGGCATGACCTCGCCAAGCCCTTCCTCACGCGCCTGGAGGGCTGGTTCTACGACCGGGTAATCGAGCAGATGCGCTCGCCGGGCGGTGCCCCCATCACCGGCGAGGAGTTCGACCAGGTCTTCAGCGACCTACGCCACCAGTTCGGCCCCAACAGCCTGCCCATCGACCCCGATATCGCCGAGCTGGATCCCGAGCCTGCCGAGTCTGCCGACAAGATGTTCGTACGCCAACTGGATCTGATCGGCGTCGGTTCCGAACGGATCCGTCTGGCCGTGCGGGACTACGTGCGCGCCTTCAACCAGCGCTCACGCTGGTCGGAGGAGAAGCTCCTGCGGGTGGGAGAGCTCGGCAGATATGAGCGCAGGCTGGTGGAGGAGTGGCAGGCACGTTTTGCGGACATGCGCGAAGACCTCGGTGACGAAGCAACCGAGGAGGAGATGAAGCGTGAGGCCAAGCTGATCTATCGCTGGGTGGATCGCGAGGCCCGTGCTCAGATCCGCACCGGTCTTGAAGAGGTGTTCATCCCCAAGGGGTCGTATCACATGCTCGCTGACGAGCTGCGGGTCGGCTGGCATCCGGACTTCACCGCCCGGCTGATGGCTCTCCTCGAACCGGCTGGAGCACGCTGATGGCGGCAGTCGACCTGAGCCGCGAGGAGCGAGCCCTGTACAATCCGGCGTTCACCGCGGTGCTGTCCGCCCGGGCCGTTCAGGGCTACGACAAGGAGTACGCCGCCCCGTGCCCTCTGCCGGTGGCCGTAACAGCCGCCGTCATGGCCTTGCAACCGACTATCCGGGCCGTCCTGCCGGCCACCACAGGAACCGGCCTGATGGGGTGGCTGGACGAGAACGACGCCGTGCGAGTTGCCATGACACGCAACGCGGCCTCGTTGGCTGCCGTCGTGCGACCCGGTCTGCTGTTCGCGTTGCAGAGCCGCATCCTGCACTGCCACAGCGGCGGCTTGGATCCGGTCCCCCGCGCACTCGCCAAAACGATCAAAGGCGACACGGAACAGAGCGTCGCCATCCAAAGGGCTGCTTTCCAGCTCGGCCGCTGGCTCCCCAGCACCCGAAGCCTCAGTACCATTCTGACCCTTCTTGGAGTCCAGCCGTGACCTTTCAGATCCGTGCGGTCACCATCTACGGCAAGCAGGCCAGCCAGGTGCGCACGGTGCCCTTTGAGCCCGGCACCCTCAACATCGTCACCGGCGACTCCCGACGAGGCAAAAGCGCCCTGCTGACCATCATCGACTACTGCCTGGGCAGCTCCGGCTATCCGGTCAAGGCCGGCAAGGTCCGCGATTACGTCAGCGCCTATGCCCTCACCCTGGTCAAGCCCGACCAGCAGCTCTTCATCGCCCGCCGCGGACCCGAAGGCAAATCCGCCGTCAGCACCGTCCTGTGCATCCTCCCGCAAGCCCCCGACACACCGCCCCCGCCACTGCAGGAGCTCACGTTCGCGACCCCGCTGGACGCGGCGAAGGACATACTCAGCGACTTCTGCGGCATCGACCGCACCGTCCGCGTACCGGCTGTCGGTCGAGCCCAGACCATCGCCCCATCCATCCGCCACGCCCTGTTCTTCTGCTTCCAGGCACAGAACGAGGTCGCCAACCCCGATCTGCTCTTCCATTCCCAGGGCGAGGAATGGCGACCTAACACCATCCGCGGAGTCATCCCCTACTTCCTGGGCGCCGTCGATCCCGAACAGGCGCTGCGTCGCAACCGCCTCCGCCTCCTGCGCCGCGACCTCGCTGACCTCGAGACCGCGCTCGCCCCCTCCCAGAACCTTGACCCCGCTACCGGTCAAGCCCGCGCCCTGCTCACCGAAGCTGTCGAAGCACACCTGCTGGCGCCCCTGACCAATCCAGAGCCATCAGCCGACGAAGTACTGGACCTGCTGCGTCAAGCCCTGAGCCACACCGAGCCGTCGCCCGAGCACGACAGCGGCGAGGACCCCCTCAGCGCCCTCATCACCCGGCGCAACGAGCTCCGCGCCCTTCATGGCCAGACCCGAGTGAAGATCGCCGATCTCAAGCGCCAACTCGCCGAGAACACCGACTTCACCGCCCAAGCCACCGAACAACGCGCCCGCCTGGTCTCCCTCGGCCTGCTCCGCCGCGACCCCGAAACCTCCAGCGCCACGCACTGCCCGGTATGCCAGAGCACCCTTCCCTCCGCCAATGACACCGTCACCGCCCTGACCCGCGACCTCGAACATCTGAACGGTGATCTCCACGTAATCGGCAGCGACACCCCGGCGATCCAACGTCTGATCAGCCAGGAAGAAGAGCGCCTGCAAGAACTGCGCTCCGCACTCGCCCGGAATCAAGAAGAGATCAACGAAGTCACCGCAGGCCTGCGCGCCCTGCAACAAGAACCCGACGACGCGCGCCGCGCCGCCATGGTCCAGGGACGCATCAGCCTCTACCTGGACACCACCGCTCACCGCGCGGTAACCCCTCAAGTCGAAGACAGACGAGAAGAGCTCCGCCAGCAGATTGCCGACCTTGAAGAACTACTCAGCGACGACACGCAGGGCGAGCGCCTCGCCAGCTACCTCTCGCTGATCAGCCAAAAGATCACCAGTAAGGCTGCCGCACTCAGCCTTGAGCACTCCGAAAACCCCATCCGACTCGACGTCAACCGCCTCACCGTCATCGCCGACAAGGCAGACGGCCCGCTACCGCTACCCGAGATGGGAAGTGGCGAGAACCACCTTGGCTATCACGTAGCCGCCATGCTCAGCCTGCACGAGTGGTTCACCGAGCACCGCGCACCAGTGCCTCATCTCCTGGTGCTCGACCAGCCGTCGCAGGCCTTCTTCCCACCCGACCACACAGGCGAAGCCATCCTGGGCTCCAACGACCGCCACAAGCTGCTGAACGTCTTCCAAGCGATCCATCAGACGCTGCGCCTGCTGGAAGGCCAGTTCCAAGTCATCGTCATGGAACACGCCGACCTCGACCACCCCGACTTCGGACCGTACGTGGCTCAGCGATGGCGCTATGACAACAATCAAGCACTCGTACCAGCCGAGTGGATCGAGGAAGGAGCTGACTAATCGTTCCGGCTCTGTCCTATGCCCCGGCTAGGCTCTCCCCGTGCCTGACAGAAGACCTCCTGGAACCTTGGGAATTGACCTGCGTAGCGCAGGTAGCCGCCCGTGCGGTCTCTGCGGCGATGTTCGCAAAATGACCAATGCCCACGTGCCGCCCAGGCCGCTGGCAACAGGGAACGGGTGGTCAGTGCCAACGTGCGCCTGAAGGACCGAGTCCTGGGCCATGGGCGCATTGCACAGGGCGGCATGTGGTTCCACGGCCTGTGTAGCGAGTGCAACAACATGGCTGGCGCCCACTACGACGCCGCCTACGCGGACTTCAGCAACGCCATGCTGGCGCGCGTGAACCTGCAACAGCGCCTCTACCTGCCGCCTGTGCGTTTGGCGCCGGCCCGTGTGGCCCGGTCCATCCTTATCGGCATGTTCGCCACCAGCCCACATCTGCGGGTGATGTTCCGGGGACTTGCCGAGGACCTCCGCAGCCGTCGCGACCGCATCACGATGCCTGACGGCGCCAGTCTGCGCCTGGCCGTATGCCTGGACCGGCGGACCCGCTTGGCGGGAATGTACAACGCTGTCCGGGTCATCCGGCACATAGAGCACTACGACGTCTTCTCGGAGGTCTACTTTCGCCCCCTGGCCTGGGCCCTCACGCCCAGCGGCCGGGGGACCGCGCAGCATGCCGATCAATCGGTTGTGGAAAAGCAAGGCTGGGCTGTTGTCGACCACTGGCTGCAGTACAGCGAGGACAGAACGGCAGCCGATCTCCGATCGCTGTGCCAAGCGCCACTTCCCGCAGTGCTCCATCCGCTGAACGGCCACGACCGAGACAAGTGGATGGAGTTCATGAGCGACAAGGTCACCGCGATCCTCGAAGGCGAGATCCCGGCCTGACCGAACAGCCTGCCGTCGATGTCGTTGCGCGTCCACGTACTACAGACCATCGACGCCCAACCCGTTGAAAGTTGTGGGACATGGCGAAGGCCCGGTCCACCCGGCCCGGGCTGGCCGTGCTCGGGCGACGGCACCTGATAGCGCCGGCCACACCCACTGCCGGACTTCGGACCGGCGGCAGCTGCACGGGAGCGATTGGGCAGCGTGTGCGCGTGCCTTTCGCGGAACCGGGACCCCTGGCCGCTGAGTGCGGCCAGGGGAGGGGTTTCGTTTCAGACAGTACGTCGGAAGCGGATACAACGGAGCAGCGGGACGAATGCCAAGCTGGTCATCCCGGGCGGGACCTGCGGAAGCAGGTAGAGCACGGTGCCAGCGATGACGGCGTTAAACGTGTCCTGCCACTCAGGGCGGCGGTACTGGAGCCTGACGGGCTTCCAGCGCTGTGGTTGCATGGTGTTGTCCTTCGTGCGATTGCCCTCGTACCGTGCGGACATTTCGGGGATCGCCCTGGCCGGGGTGGTCCCCGTCCGCGTTGTGGACGACGGTAAGCGGTGGCTGCTGGGGTTGACGTCAACATGGGGTGAGCGTCGGCCACGAGGCCGATTCACCTCCTCACCTGCGGAGTCCGTCGCCACACCCCCTGCAGGGGGTGTGGCGACGGGGCGCTGACCTGCGGCTTTCTCGCGGCAATCCACGCAGTCCACGATTAGTGCTTTCGGAATGGCTGAAACTCGCCCTGCGAGGCTCCACCTCACTCGCACGCCAGGCCGGGCCGGTGGAAAGACGGCAGCTACTTCAACAAGCCCAGCACCGCATCCGGACGGCCGCCGTAGCCGATGTGTGTCCGGTTGTCGGCGACGGCTGAAAAGTGGACCAGCGGCGACGCTTGAAAGTTGACCCCCTTCAGGGGTCTGGCTCGTTGAGTCAGGCCGGGAGGAGTGGTG
>NZ_JBHWHX010000076.1:0-24866 GCF_042732315.1 Streptomyces sp. NPDC059787 | reverse complement strand
CCCAGACCCCCATCGGCCCTGAACGGGCCTCGTCCTCAATCGCCGGACAGGCTGATTCCAGCCCCTCCGGCGTTTGAGGAGCGGGGGTCCGGGGGCAGCGCCCCCGGGTCGGGACGGGAAGGGGCGGCGGGGGCGAAGAAAGAACGGACGGCCCCGGCCCGCGCTCAGCGCCAGACCGCTTCCGCGGCCCGCAGGGCCCCCTCCGTGTCCACGCCCGGTCCTTGCTCACCGAGCGCCGCCCCCAACGCCGCCAGACTCGCCCGCACCGCCCCCGGAGTCGCCTCGGGACCATAGTGGTTGACCCGGATCATCTCCTTGGCGAGCGCACCCCCACCCGCGGCCAGCGGAAGCGCCGGATCGGCGGCCAGCGCGCGGGCCACCAGCTCCGACGCCACCGTGCCGGACGGCGCCCGCAGGGTCGTGGCGACCGGCGCCGCATCCGCCGCGTCACGCACGTACGGCTCAAGACCTCCGCCCAGTGCGACCGCCCCCGCCCGCGTCGCCGCCGCGGCGGAGGCGTGCCGCGCCATCACCGCAGCCGGCCCGGCCGCCTCGATCCGCTCCACGCACGCTTCCAGCGCCAGCATCTCCAGCTGCGCCGGAGCGTGCAGCAGCGCCTTGC
Source organism: Streptomyces sp. NPDC059787 (assembly GCF_042732315.1). NCBI lineage: Bacteria > Bacillati > Actinomycetota > Actinomycetes > Kitasatosporales > Streptomycetaceae > Streptomyces > Streptomyces sp. NPDC059787. The sequence continues at coordinate 24,244 of NZ_JBHWHX010000076.1, read as the reverse complement.
GCCCGCCGTCGATCCAGCGCTCCTTCCAGTCCAGCAGCGACAGATAGGAACGGCGCGGCGCCCGGGGGTTCGCCGCCATCCGCGCCCACGCCCGCTCGCTCACCGACACCGCCGACACCCCGGCCGGACCGCCCATCGCCTTCTGCACCCCGATCACGCACAGGTCCACGCCCCACGCGTCCGGCAGTACCGGCTCCGCCCCGATCGACGCCACCGCGTCCAGGTAGAACAGCGCCCCGTGGGCCCGCACCACCTCGCCGATCTCCGCGACCGGGTTGGTGTTCCCGGTCGCCGCCTCCGCGTGCACCAGGGACACGAAGTCGATCTCCGGGTGCTCGGCGAACGCCGCCCGGACCTGCTCGGCCGTCACCGCCGTGTGGAAGGGCACCGTCAGGTCGATCACGGTGGCGCCGCAGTCCCGCAGCCAGTCGCCGAAGGTCTGCCCGTAGGGGCCGGTGATGACGTTCAGCGCGGTCGTGCCGGGGCCGGCGGTCGCGCGGATCGCGCCCTCCAGCGGCAGCAGCGCCTCACCCTGCATGATCACGACGTCCTGCCGGGTGCTCAGCAGCCGTGCCACCCGGTCCTCGATCGACGCGAAGTGCGCGGCGCTCAGCGGGGGCAGATCGAGGAGAAGGTGGGTCACGGTGGTGCTCTCTTTGCTCGGCGGCTGCGTGGGTACGTACGACGAGGTCGAGGGTAAACCTTCGGCCGGAGGGGAGCCCGACCGCACGGTTCGCAGGCCGGACGCCCTCGTGACCATAAGTTTGGTTTGAGGTCCTCAAACCCGTCCTTATAATCGGAACTCACAGTTCCCTGACAGGAGGCTCCCGTGAAGACGCTCCCCGGCCGCCGGACCCGTGTGCTGGCCGCCACCATCGCGACGGCCGGGCTGGTCCTCCTGACCGCCTGCACCTCCAGCGACGACGGAGGCAGCGGCTCCAAGACCGCCGCCGGCGGTGTCGAGCTCGTCAAGGCGGGACAGCTCACCACCTGCACCCACCTCCCGTACCCGCCCTTCCAGTCGGAGATCGACGGCAAGGTGCAGGGCTTCGACGTCGCGCTGATCGACCTGGTCGCCGAGGACCTGGGCGTGAAGCAGGAGATCCTCGACACGCCCTTCGAGAACTTCAAGACCGGCGCCTTCCTCAACTCCGGCGAGTGCGACCTGGCCGCGGCCGGTATGACCATCACCGAGGAGCGGAAGAAGAACGTCGACTTCTCCGACCCGTACTTCAACGCCACCCAGGCCGTCCTCGTCGACAAGGACAGCGGCGTCACCTCCCTCGCCGACGTGAAGTCGAAGAACGTCAAGCTCGGCGCGCAGGCGCAGACCACCGGTGAGGACTACGTCAAGAAGGAGGGCTTCGACCCGGTCTCCTTCGAGTCCTCCGACGCCGTCCTCAACGGCCTGCGCACCGGCCAGGTCAAGGCCGTCGTCATCGACTACCCCGTCGTCCAGGGCTGGCTCAAGGACCAGGCCAACGCCGACGCCTTCCAGGTCGCCGAGCAGATCGACACCGGCGAGCAGTACGGCGTCACGGTGAAGAAGGGCAACACCAAGCTGCTCGACGCCATCAACAAGGCGTTCGCGGACGCCGAGGCCGACGGTACGTACAAGGAGCTGTACGAGAAGTGGATCGGCCCGTACGACGAGTCCGCCGCCTCGCCGGCCGCGTCCTGATCCCATGGCCGACACGGAGAAACTCCCCCTCCAGCCGAAGAAGAAGGGCCTGACCAGGCGCCAGAAGCGCAGCCTGTCGCGCGGTGCCCAGTACGCCGTCTTCGTCGCGGCCGTGATCGCCTTCGCGGTCACGGCCGACTGGGGCAGACTGCGGAACCAGTTCGCGCAGGCCGACATCGCCGAGCGGATGTTCCCCGACGTCATCACGCTGGCGCTGAAGAACACCGTGCTCTACACGGTCACCGGCTTCGCCGTCGGGCTCGCCCTCGGCATGGTGATCGCGCTGATGCGGCTGTCGTCCGTCGGCCCGTACCGCTGGCTGGCCGGCGTCTACATCGAGATCTTCCGGGGCCTGCCCGCCCTGCTGATCTTCATCTTCATCGGCGTCGCCGTGCCGCTCGCCTTCCCCGGCACGGAGATCGTCGGCGGCACGTACGGCAAGGTCGCCCTCGCACTCGGCCTGGTGGCCGCCGCGTACATGGCGGAGACGATCCGCGCCGGCATCCAGGCGGTCCCCAAGGGGCAGATGGAGGCGGCCCGTTCGCTGGGCTTCTCGCCCGCCCGCGCCATGGTCTCCATCATCGTCCCGCAGGCCTTCCGCATCATCCTGCCGCCGCTCACCAACGAACTCGTCCTGCTCTTCAAGGACTCCTCGCTGGTGCTGTTCCTCGGCGTCACCCTGGAGGAGCGCGAGCTGTCCAAGTACGGCCGCGACCTGGCCAGCCAGACCGCCAACTCCACCCCCATCCTGGTGGCCGGCCTGTGCTACCTGCTGATCACCGTTCCGCTCGGCTTCGTCGTACGCCGTATGGAGGCCAAGGCCCAGGAGGCCGTGAAATGACGTCGAGCCGACCGGAGATCCGCGTCAGCGGTCTGCACAAGTCCTTCGGCGACAACCAGGTGCTGCGCGGCATCGACCTGGAGATCGGCCAGGGCGAGGTCGTCTGCGTGATCGGCCCGTCCGGGTCGGGCAAGTCGACCCTGCTGCGGTGTGTGAACCTCCTGGAGGAGCCCACCGAGGGCCAGGTCTTCGTGGGAGGTACGGAACTCACCGACCCGGACGTCGACATCGACGCCGTACGCCGTCGTATCGGCATGGTCTTCCAGCAGTTCAACCTCTTCCCGCACCTCACGGTGACGGAGAACCTCACGCTGCCGCAGCGCAGGGTGCTGCGCAGGGGCAAGGCGGAGGCCGCGAAGGTCGCCGCGGAGAACCTGGGGCGCGTGGGCCTCGCCGAGAAGGCGGACGCCTACCCGTCCTCCCTCTCCGGCGGCCAGCAGCAGCGCGTCGCCATCGCCCGCGCGCTGGCCATGGGCCCCGAGGTGATGCTGTTCGACGAGCCGACCTCGGCACTCGACCCCGAGCTGGTCGGTGACGTCCTCGCCGTCATGCGGATGCTGGCGAACGAGGGCATGACGATGATGGTCGTCACCCACGAGATGACCTTCGCCCGCGAGGTCGCCGACCGGGTCGTCTTCATGGACGGCGGAGTGGTCGTCGAGGACGGCAGCCCCGAACAGGTCATCGTCAGGCCGCAGCACGAACGCACCCGCCACTTCCTCTCCCGCCTCCTCGACCCCGCCATGGCGGACGTGGAGGAGGAGACCTCGGACCAGGTGGGCACGTCCGAGTAGCGCCTGACTAGGGTGCCGGGTATGAGCGAACGCGCGGTGCTGCACGTGAAGGGGCGGATCCTCGTCGGCCCGGACGAGGTCCGCGACGAGCTGTGGGTCGTCGGCGGCCGGATCTCCTACGACCGTCCCGCCGGCGCCCGCGACATCCGCACCGTCGACGGCTGGGTGCTGCCCGGCCTGGTGGACGCCCACTGCCACGTGGGCCTGGACCGGCACGGCGCGGTCCCCGAGGACGTCGCCGAGAAGCAGGCGCTCACCGACCGCGACGCCGGCGCCCTGCTGCTGCGCGACGCCGGCTCGCCCTCCGACACCCGCTGGATCGACGACCGCGACGACCTTCCGAAGATCATCCGGGCCGGGCGGCACATCGCCCGCACCCGCCGCTACATCCGGAACTACGCCTGGGAGGTCGAACCCGACGACCTCGTCGCCCACGTCGCCCAGGAGGCCCGGCGCGGCGACGGCTGGGTGAAGCTGGTCGGCGACTGGATCGACCGCGACCTGGGCGACCTGTCGGCCTGCTGGCCGCGCGGCGCCGTCGAGGCGGCGATCACCGAGGCCCACCGGCTGGGCGCCCGTGTCACCGCGCACTGCTTCGCCGAGGACTCCCTGCGGGACCTGGTCGAAGCCGGCATCGACTGCGTCGAGCACGCGACGGGCCTGACCGACGACACCATCCCGCTCTTCGCCGAACGGGGCGTCGCGATCGTCCCCACCCTCGTCAACATCGCCACCTTCCCCGCACTCGCCGACGGCGGCGAGTCCAAGTTCCCCCGCTGGTCGGCCCATATGCGCCGGCTCCACGAACGCCGCTACGACACCGTGCGCTCCGCACACGACGCCGGCATCCCCGTGTTCGTCGGTACGGACGCCGGCGGCACCCTCCCGCACGGCCTGGCGGCCGACGAGGTCGCGGAACTGGCCAAGGCGGGCATTCCGCCGGTCGAGGCGCTCGCGGCCGGGACCTGGGCGGCCAGGAAGTGGCTCGGCCGGCCGGGCCTGGAGGAGGGCGCGCCGGCGGACCTGGTGGTCTACGGCTCCGATCCGCGCGCGGACGTCCGCGTACTGACGGATCCGCGCCGGGTGGTGCTGAACGGGCGCGTGGTCGGGTGACGGCCGGGAACAGCCGTGCCCTTTGATTCGAACACATCCGCCGACTCGCCTCGAAGGAGTGAAGGGGCGGCGGATCGCTGACGGTTCGTCGTGCGCACGGACATTCTTTCCGGGTCCCAGTCATGTCCCATGGGGGTCCCACCACCGTGTACACCATCAACTTCCGCATGCGCGCACGCCGTTGGTCCGCCGTCGCCGTGGCCACCGTCCTCGCCGCCCTGGCCGGGACGGGCTCGGCGCACGCCACCGAGGGCCACGGCAGCGCGAGCGCCGCCGTCCTGCGCACCGGACTGGACGTGTCCCTGCTCAACAAGACCGTCCATGCGCCGCTCACCGTCTCCCTCAACGAGGTCCGGGCACCGCAGAGCGCGCGGAAGACGGCCCTCACCGCAAGCCTCGACGGCGTCGACGGCGGCAAGCCCTTCAGCGTGCTGCGGGCGGAGGTGGCCGACGCGGAGGCGACGGTGGACGGCGACCGGGCCGAGGCGTCCACCACCCTCTCCGAGGTACGGCTGCATGTGCCCGGTCTGCCGCTGCTGTCGGTCGTCGAGCTCGAGGCGGTGAGCTCCAAGGCGGTCTGCGAGACGGGGAGGACCCCGCACGCCTCGGTGACGCTGCCCGCCTCGGTGAGGGTCCTCGGCAAACGCGTCAGGCTGACGGCCGGGGGACCCACCCATGTCGAGGTGCCGGGTGTCGGTGAGGTCCGGCTGGACCTGTCGAAGACCGGGACCACGTCGACCACGGCCGCGGCGACCGCGCTGCGGCTCGAGGTCTCCGTCGATCCGTTGAAGCTGAACGTCGCCGAGGTCGAGGGCACGCTGACGCTGGCCGAGGCCAGGTGCGAGGCTCCTGCCGCTCCCGGCGTCCAGCCGCAGGGAGCGCGGGCCGAACAGGCCGCGCCCACGGAGGCCGGCCTGGCCGAGACGGGCGGTGACCCGATGACGCCGTACGTCGCGGGCGGGGCGGTCGCCCTCCTGGCGGCGGGCGGTGGAGCGGTGGCGCTGGCCCGTCGGGGGCGAATCAAACTGTTCTCAGCGCCTCCCCCAGCGCGCCCAGGAACCCGTCCACCGTCCCCCGGTCCCGCACCGCCACCCGCAGCCACTCCTCGTCCAGCCCCGGGAACGTGTCCCCACGCCGCACCGCGTAACCGAGCGCCCGCAACCGTCGCCGTACCACCGCCGCCCGCTCCAACCGGACCAGGACGAAGGGCCCCTCCGCGGGCTCCACGACCCGCAGCCCGCAGTCGGCGAACACCCGCAGCCCCGCGACCAGATGAGCACGGTCCGCCGCGACACGACGGGCCGCGTCCGCCGCCTCCGCCAGGGCCCGAGGCCCCACACACACCTCCGCCGCCGCCAACGCCGGCGTGGACACCGGCCACAACGGCTGCGCCCGCTCCAGCTCCGCGACGACCTCCGGAGCCGCCAGGACGTAACCGATCCGCAGCCCCGCAAGACCCCACGTCTTGGTGAGACTGCGCAGGACGACGAGACCGGGCACGTCCGTCCGCCCGGCCAGCGCCTCGCGCTCACCCGGCACCGCGTCCATGAACGCCTCGTCCACCACCAGCGTCCGCCCCGGCCGGGCGAGCCGGGCGACCGTCCCGGCCGGATGCAGCACCGACGTCGGGTTCGTCGGATTGCCGATCACCACCAGGTCCGCGTCCTCCGGTACCGCCGCCAGGTCCAGCCGGAAGCCGTCCGCCTCCCGCAGCAGCACCCGGTCCACCGTGTGCCCGGCGTCCCGCAGCGCCGCCTCCGGCTCCGTGAACTGCGGATGCACCACCACCGGCCGGCGCACCTTCAGCGCCCGCGCCAGCAGCACGAACGCCTCCGCCGCACCGGCCGTCAGCAGCACCCGCTCCACCGGCAGCCCGTGCCGCGCCGCCACCGCCGCCCGCGCCGCCCGCCCGTCCGGGTAGGCGGCCAGCCCCGCCAGCGACCCGGCGATGTGCCCCCGCAGCCACCCCGGAGGCGTGTCCGCGCGGACGTTCACCGCGAGATCGACCAGCGCGACGCCGTCGTCACGCACCTCGGCGTCCCCGTGGTGCCGCAGATCGTGCCCGCCGGCCGTCGGCTCAGTGCGCATGGGAGCGCGCGTGGCCGTGCCCGTGGTGATGCCCGTGGTGGTGACCGTCGTCGTCCGGGTGGAAGTGCGGCTGCTGCGCCAGCCCCACCTTGTCCTCGAAGCCCGGCAGCGCGATCCGGTACACGCACGAGTCGCAGTTCATCCGCAGATCACCCTTCACGGCCTCCTCGTACCGCTCCCACACCAGATCCAGCAGTTCCGGTTCCGGGCCTATGACGTCCGCCGACCGCACCTCGGTCTCCGGGTGCGCCGCCGCCCACTCCTCCGTCTGCAGCCGCACCCGGTCCGGCAGGATCCCGGTGAACAGGAAGTACGGCAGGACCACGACCCTGCGCGCCCCCAGCCGCGCGCACCTCTCCAGGCCGCCCGGCACGTCCGGCGCCGCCAGCGACACGAACGCCGTCTCCACGCCCGCGTACCCGCGCCCCTCCCACAGCAGCCGCGCCGCCTTGAACACCTCGGCGTTGGCGTCCGGGTCCGTCGACCCGCGCCCCACCAGGAGCACGGTCACCTCGGACGGGTCCCAGGACGGGTCCACCGCCTGGGCGAGCCGCCGCTCCAGCACGCTCAGCAGCGCGGGGTGCGGGCCCAGCGGACGGCCGTACGTGTACGAGATCCCCGGGTGCCGTTCCTTCTCGCGGGCCAGCGCCGCCGGGATGTCCCCCTTGGCGTGCCCGGCGGACACCAGCATCAGCGGCACGGCGGCGAACCGCCGCGCCCCCCGCTCCACCAGCTCGGCGACGGCCTCGCCCAGCGGCGGCGGGGACAGCTCGATGAAGCCGCCCGCGACGGGCAGTTCGGGATGACGGCGCCCCAGCTCCCGCACGAAGTCGCGGAACGCCTCAGCTCCGGCGTCGTCCCGGGTGCCGTGGCCGGCGATGAGCAGGGCGGGTGGGGTGGTCACAGGTTCTCCTCAGGTGGGATCGGGTGGTACAGCAGGGCGTTGAGCGCGGCGGCGGCGACCGCCGACCCGCCCTTCTCGGACACGTTGCTCACGGCGGGCAGCCCGCTCTCCCGCAACGCGGCCTTGGACTCGGCCGCCCCGACGAAACCGACGGGCAGCCCGATGACGAGCGCGGGGGAGGCGTCCAGGGTCAGCAGTTCCTCCAGGGCGGTCGGCGCACAGCCGATCACCCACAGGGCGCCGGGCCCGACCTCCTCGTACGCCAGCCGCACGGCGTGCGCCGAACGCGTCAGACCGGGACCGGCGACGGCGTCCTTCAGCCGGCACACGGTCGGCCGGCGGGTGATCCCGGCCGCGACCATCTCCACGTCCACCACGACCGGCGCCCCGGCGTGCAGCGCGGCATGGGCCTCCACCAGCTCGCCCTCGTCCATGACGAGGTCGGACGCGTACTCCAGGTCGGCCGCGGAGTGGATGACCCGCTCCACCACCGCCCGGGTCAGCGGCGGGAAGTGCGAGGTGTCGAGGCGGGCCCGCAGCCGCCGGAAGGACTCCTGCTCGATGGGGTGCACCACGCGGTTCACCGGGTCTCCTCCTGCCAGCGGTAGCCGCGCGGGGTGACCATGCGCCCCGCGATCTCACGGGTCGCCGTGTTGCCCACGGTCACGACCGTCATCATGTCGACCGTCGCCGGATCCAGTCCGGCCAGCGTGGTCAGCCGGCTCGACTCGTCCGCGCGGGACGCGTTGCGCACGACCCCGACCGGTGTGGTCGGCTCCCGGTGCTCCGCGAGGATCGTGAGGGCCTTCGGGAGCTGCCAGTCACGGCCCCGGCTGCGCGGGTTGTAGAACGTCACCACGATGTCCGCCTCGGCCGCCGCCCGCACCCGCCGCTCGATGACCTCCCACGGCGTGTGCAGGTCGGACAGGCTGATCGACACATGGTCGTGGCCCAGCGGCGCCCCCAGGACCGCCCCGGCCGCCAGCGCCGCCGTCACGCCCGGCACCCCGACCACGTCGATGTCGTCGGACGCCTCCGCGAGCGCCGGGGAGGCCATGGCGTACACCCCGGCGTCGCCGCTGCCGACGAGCGCGACCGCCTGCCCGCGCCGGGCCTCGGCGACGGCCGTGCGGGCCCGCTCCTCCTCCGCCCCGAGACCGGACTCCAGCACCCGCGTGCCCGGCCGCAGCAGATCGCGGATCTGGTCGACGTACTGGTCGAGCCCCACCAGCACGGAGGCGCGCCGCAGTTCGGCCTTCGCCCGCGGGGTGAGCAGGTCCCGGGCGCCCGGTCCGAGTCCGACCACCGCGAGCCGCCCGCGCCCCGGACGCCGTACGACGGCACAGGTCGCCATCGCGGGCCGCGCCGCCGACTTCCGCTTCGGCACGAGGAGTTCGCCCCCGCCCACCAGCGCCGCGGCCTCCGCGACCGACGGGGTGCCGACGGCGGCCAGCGGCGCGTCGGACGGGTTGGGCACGTCGACCCGCGCCAACTCCTCGGCGCCGTACGTCACCAGCGGCACGCCGAGCCGCCGCGCCGCCTCCACGATGCCGGGCTCCCCGGCCTTGGCGTCCACGGTGGCGAGTTCGGCGACCGAAGCCGCCGACAGCCCGGCCTCGCGCAGGGCGTCCTCGACCAGACCGAGCACCTTGTCCACCGGGGCGCCCTTCGAAGCGCCGACGCCGACGACGAGGGTCGGCGGCCGGAGCACCGCCTCCCGCTCGCCCGGCTCGACCAGCCGGTCCGTGACCCGGATCGTGTACGACCCCTCGTCCGCGACCGGGAGCGGCGGCAGCGGCCAGCTCACCTCGGCGCGCAACGCCACCGCCTCACCGTCCAGCAGGGCCCGCGACACGGTGGCGACGTTCCCCTCCACCGGCAGACCGAGGGTGTCCAGGCCCGGAAGGCGGACCGCGTCGGTCGCCGTCGTCACCACCGGCTCGGCGCCCAGCACCTCACCGACCGCGCGGGCCAGCTCGTTCGCCCCACCGCCGTGCCCGCCGACCAGCGACACCGCGAACCGTCCGCCCTCGTCGACACAGACGACGCCCGGGTCGCTCGCCTTGTCGTGCAGCAGCGGCGCCACCAGCCGCACCACGGCCCCCGTGGCCAGGAAGCACACGAGCTGCTCGCACTCGGCGAACGCGGCCCGTACGGCATCCGGCACGGGACCCTCGTACACGCGCGTACGGTCCGGCCACACGGCGGCCAGCCGGTCCCGCGCGGCCGTTCCGGCGGCGGTGGCGGAGATGAGGCCGATCACTCGTCGACTCCTTCTTTGTGTGCCGGGAGCCGGACGCCCCACAGCAGGAAAACGGGATTGGTCGCCGCCAGCCGGGTCACGTCACCCGGCAGCGGCGCGAGGCGCGACGACTGCAACAGCACCCCGTCGCAGGAGAAACCGGCGTCCGTCAACGCCGTACGGGCCGCCGGGACCCGGTCGAGCGCGGCCATGGCGACGACGACGGTCCGCCGCGCCCGTCGCGCGCACGCGATGACGACCGCCGGCAGTCCGCGTCCCCCGCCGCCGACGAACACGGCGTCGGGGTCCTCGTCGAGGCCGGCCAGCACATCCGGCGCCGACCCGTGCACCACGCGCACGTCGACCCCGTGCGCGGCGGCGTTGGCGCGGACCCGCTCCACCCCGTCCGGCGTCTTCTCGACGGCGGTGACGGCGGCCCCGAGCCGCGCGCACTCCACGGCCACGGACCCCGACCCCGCGCCGACGTCCCACACCAGCTCACCGGGGCGCGGTCCCAGCCGGGCCAGGGCCAGGGCCCGCACCTCGAACTTGGTGATCATGGAGTCGCGGTGGTCGAACTCCGCCTCGTCCAGCGCCCAGCCGGCGGGCCGCACCGCCCCGCCCGCGACGGTCCGTACCGGCCCGAGGGCCCGCGCCTCGTCCAGGCACAGCACCACGCTCACCGCCGTCCCCCAGTCCCGCACGGCGGCCTCGGCGGGCGTCACCCGCTCCACCCGCTCCTCGGCGGAACCCAGCGCGGAGGCGACGACCAACACCCGCGCGGTGTCCCGCAGCGCGGCCCCCAGCTCGGCCGGACCCGCCCCCGGCCCCGTCAGCACGGCGACCTTCGGATGGGAGCGGCACAGATTCACCGCCGTACGCGGATCCCGCCCGTGCGCGCTCACCACCACGGCGTCCTCCCACGTCAGCCCGGTCCGCGCGAACGCGGCGGCGACGGAGGAGACACCGGGGCGCACGTCGAGCCGCTCCGGCCCGAACCGCTCGGCCAGCGCCCGCACGATCCCGAAGAACCCGGGATCCCCGGACGCCAGCACCACGACCGGCCGCTCCTCGGCGACGTACTTCCCGATGGTGTCGAGCGCGGGCGCCAGCGGCCCGAGCACGATCCGCTCGGCCCCCTCCGGCAGCCGCACGGCGTCCAGATGCCGCCGCCCGCCGACCACCAGCTCCGCCCCCGCCGTCACCCGGGCGTCGACCGGCGCCCCGGCCCCCGTCCCGACGACGGTGATCACGTGCTCGCACCCCGCGAACGCAACGCCCGGCGGGCCTCCGGATCGGCCTTGCGGAAGCCGTGGAAGTGGCCGGGGTGGTACAGGTGCGAGCGGGTGCCGCGCGCGTCGAGCGCCGGACCGACCAGGAACAGCGTGTGCTTCCACAGCTTGTGCTCCTTGACCGTCTCCTCCAGCGTGCCGATCGTGCACTTCACGACCAGCTCCTCCGGCCAGGTCGCCTGATACGCGACGACGACCGGCGTGGACGTCGGATAGCCGCCCTCCAGCAGCTCCCGCACCAGCTGCCCGCTGCGGGCGGCCGACAGGAAGACCGCCATGGTGGTGCCGTGCCGCGCGAACTCGCGGACCTCCTCACCCGGCGGCATCGGCGTCTTGCCGCCGCCGAGCCGGGTCAGCACGACGGACTGCGCCACCTCGGGAATGGTCAGCTCGCGCTGCGCGAGCGCCGCGACGGCCGAGAAGGACGACACCCCGGGCACGATCTCGGTCGTGATGCCGAGCTCCGCACACCGGTCGACCTGCTCCTGGGTGCCGCCCCACAGCGCCGGGTCGCCGGAATGGATCCGCGCGACCTTCAGCCCGTCCGCGCGGGCCCGCTCGTAGACGGCCACGACGTCCTCCAGGGACATCGTCGCCGAGTCGAGGATCTCGGCGCCCTCCCGCGCGTGCCGGAGGACCTCCTCCTGCACCAGGCTGGCGGCCCAGATCACGACGTCGGCCTCGGCGATGGCACGCGCGGCACGGAACGTCAGCAGATCGGCGGCGCCGGGGCCGGCCCCGACGAAGGTCACCTTGCCGATGGGGGCGTCGGCCATGGAAATCGGTCCTCTCCGGTGAATGGTCTGGCGAACGGTCAAAGACGGTGGGCGGTGAACGGCTGTCACGCGTGCGCGAACGGGTGCCGATCGGATACGAAGAACACATGGCGGTCCTCGTCGCGCTCGGCGCGTTCCTGATGACGCTGGCCGGCGGCTGGTCGGCACACCGCGTGACCGACCGCCGCCACCTGGTGCTGGGCCTGGCCGGCGGCCTGATGCTCGGCGTCGTCGGCCTCGAACTCCTCCCGGAGTCCCTGGAGGCGGCCGGTACCGAGGTGTACGGCGTCCCCGCGGCCCTGCTGCTCTTCGTCGCCGGCTTCCTGCTGGCCCACCTGGTGGAACGCCTCCTGGCCCACCGCCAGGCCGCACACGGCGCCGCGGAGACCGTGTCGACGGCTCCGCCTCCGGGGCGCCTCGGCCGGTGTCCGGCGGCCGACCGCGCCCAGCCCTCCGGGGCTCCGCGCTCCCCCACGCTCGAACACACTCGCGCGGAGGGACCCCCCTGCGCGCTCGACACCGACGCGTCCCTGCGGCTCCGCGACGGCCGAACCCCCGAGGTGGGCCTCACCGCGGCCGCCGCGATGGTCGGCCACAGCGCCATGGACGGCGTGGCGATCGGCGCGGCCTTCCAGGTCGGCGGCGGCATGGGCGCCGCCGTCGCGGTGGCCGTCATCGCCCACGACTTCGCGGACGGCTTCAACACCTACACCCTCACGCGCGTCTACGGGAACGCCCGCCGCCGCGCGCTGACGATGCTGTTCGCGGACGCGGCGGCACCGGTGGTGGGCGCCGCGTCGACGCTGTTCCTCACCATCCCGGAACCGCTGCTCGGCGGCTACCTCGGCCTGTTCGGCGGCGCCCTGCTCTACCTCGCGGCGGCCGAGATCCTGCCCGAGGCCCACCACGAACACCCGGCCCGCTCCACCCTGCTGTGCACGATCGCGGGAGCGCTGTTCATCTGGCTGGTGGTGGGCGCCGCGCACTGAGGACGACCCGGCCCGGCTCACAACTTGCCGCCCCGCCCGCCGTCACGCCGCGGCGGCGCGATGAGCGTCGACAGATACGGCAGCGGCGCCCCGTCCAGCTCGGCGGCCGGCCGCACCGACTCCTCCGGCAGCCCGAGCGCCGACCCCCACACCGCGTCACCGATCCGCCCGGTCTCCCGCAGCGCCTCGGCGACCTCACCGGCCTGCCGCCCGAACTTGTACGCGACGACGGTCCCGGGCCCGGCCAGGGCGTCCTTGAGCACGGCGGCCCCCGCGGTCACCGGAACCAGCGTGAGCGGCTCGGTCCCCTCGGTCAGCACGGCCCCGGAACGCGCCGCGAGGTCCTGCATGGCGGTGATCCCCGGAACGGTCTCGACGACGAGGTCCGGTACCGACGCGGCGACGGTCTGGGCGAGATACGTGAACGTCGAGTACACGTTGGGGTCCCCGATGGTCGCGAAGGCGACGGCCCCGTACTCCCGCAACAGCCCGGCGACCCGCTCGCCGGCGGTGTCCCAGGCCGCCTCGCGCCGTGCCCGGTCGGTCCGCTCGTTCAGCGCGAACACCACCCGGACGACCTTCTCGGCGGGCACGTAGTGCAGCACGGTCGCCTCGGCCCGCCCCCGCTCGCCGCTGTCCATCACCGGTACGACGACGACGTCCGCGGCCCGCAGCGCGTTGACCCCCTTGACGGTCACCAGCTCCGGATCCCCGGGCCCGACCCCGACCCCGACCAGCCTGCTGCTCATGACGTGCGGCACCTCTCCACGAACCGACGGGCGACACCGGGCTCGGACGCCCAGTGCGTGTGCAGATAGCTCGCGTGCACACCGCGCTGTACAAAACCCTCGACACGCCGTTCGGGCGTCCGCATCCCCCAGGCGGGGGTGTCCCCGGCCCCCGGTTCGACGACGGTCCGGTGGAACTCGTGCCCCCGCATCCGTGTGCCGGCGCCGGCCAGCGCGCTGTCGCTCACGGCCACGGCGTCCCGGTATCCCAGCGTCAGCCGTTCCGACATCCGCGCGGAGGCGTCCAGCACCCCGCACATGGGCAGCCCGTCCAGCTCCCGGCTCAGGTACAGCAACCCGGCACACTCGGCCGCGACGGGAGCACCGCTCAGCGCCAGCTCGGCGACGGCCTTCCGCAGCGACTCGTTGGCGGACAGCTCGGACGCGTACACCTCGGGAAACCCGCCCCCGATGACCAGCCCGGCCGTCCCCTCGGGCAGCTCCTCGTCCCGCAACGGATCAAAGCCGACGACCTCGGCCCCGGCAGCGGTGAGCAACTCGGCATGCTCGGCGTACGAGAACGTGAAGGCGCTCCCGCCCGCGACAGCGACCCTCACAGCCCGGCCGGCACCATCCAGCCCGTCCGGCGTTTGAGGACGAGGCCCGTCCAGGGCCGAAAGGGGGTTCGGGGGCAGAGCCCCCGGGGACGGGACGGGAAGGGGCGGCGGGGGCGAAGAAACCAAAGCCTCACCCGCATCCCAAGCCGCACAGGGCAACGCCCCCGCACTCCGCGCAAGCGCGACCAACGCCGACAGATCACACCCGGCAGCCACCTGCGCGGCCATCGCCGAAACGGCCTCGACAGCCACAGAGCCCCGCTCGGCGACCGGCACCAACCCCAGATGCCGAGACGGCGTCTCCACCTGAGCGGCCCGCCGCAACACCCCGAGCACCGGCACCCCGACGGACTCCAACGCCTCCCGCAACAGCCCCTCATGCCGATCCGAGGCGACCTTGTTCAGGATCACACCCCCGACCCGCACCTCCGGATCCCAGCTCACGAACCCGTGCACCAACGCCGCCACGGACCGCGACTGCGACGACGCGTCGACGACCAGTACGACCGGCGCCCGCAACAACTTCGCCACCTGCGCGGTGGACGCCAGCTCCCCTTCCCCCGCAGCCCCGTCGTACAGCCCCATCACCCCCTCGACGACGGCGATGTCGCACCCGTCCGCCCCGTGCGCGAACAGCGGAGCCACCAGCTCCGGACCGCACAGATACGCGTCGAGGTTCCGCCCCACCCGCCCGGTGGCCAGCGAGTGGTACCCGGGATCGATGTAGTCGGGCCCCACCTTGTGCGGAGACACGGCGAACCCCCGCGCGGACAGCGCGGCCATCAACCCCGTGGCGACGGTGGTCTTGCCGCTGCCCGACGAGGGCGCGGCGATCACCAACCGTGGGACGGAGCTCACCACTCGATGCCCCTCTGCCCCTTCTGCCCGACGTCCATGGGGTGCTTCACCTTGGACATGTCGGTCACGAGGTCGGCGAACCCGACGAGCTTCTCGGGCGCGTTCCGCCCCGTGATCACCACGTGCTGCGTCCCCGGCCGCTCCCGCAGCACGGACACGACCTCATCGGTGTCCACCCACCCCCAGTGCATCGGATAGGCGAACTCGTCGAGCACGTACAGCTTGTACGTCTCGGCGGCGAGGTCCCGCTTGACCTGCTCCCAGCCCTCGCGGGCCTTCTCCTCGTTGTCCATCTGCTGATCGCGCTGCACCCACGACCAGCCCTCACCCATCTTGTGCCAGTCGACGGACCCGCCCTCACCGGAGGCACCGAGCACCCGCAGCGCGTTCTCCTCGCCGACCTTCCACTTCGCCGACTTGACGAACTGGAACACCCCGATCGGCCACCCCTGGTTCCAGGCCCGCAGGGCAAGCCCGAAAGCAGCGGTGGACTTGCCCTTGCCGATGCCCGTGTGCACGACGACCAGCGGACGGTTACGCCGCTGCCGGGTCGTCAGCCCGTCGTCCGGTACGACACTCGGCTGTCCCTTCGGCATTACGCGGCCCTCCTCGAAGTCCCCTGTACGTCCCTGACCAGCCCGGCGATGCTGTCCGCCCGCAGTTCGTCCAGCGTCACGACACTGCCACCCAGCTCACCGGCCAACCGCCCCGCGAGCCCCAGCCGCACCGGCCCCGACTCGCAGTCCACGACTACGGAGGCGACCCCGTCGGCGGCGAACAACCGCGCCGCACGCGAAGCCAGCGCGACCGGCTCGGTCCCACCCGTCGTCCGACCACCACCCCGGCCGGAGGCTTCCCCAGAGCCGAACGCCTGGGGGGACCCCCATCGCGCCGCCCCTCCGCCGGTCGCCCGCCCGTCGGTCACCACGACGACCAGCGCCCGCCGCGCGGGATCCCGCAACCGCTCCACCCGCAGCACGTCGTGGGCCTTGAGCAGCCCCGCCGCCAGCGGGGTCCGCCCACCGGTCGGCAGCGACTCCAGCCGCGCGGCGGCCGCGTCCACCGACGACGTGGGCGGCAGCGCCACATCGGCCGCCGACCCCCGGAAGGTCACCAGACCCACCTTGTCCCGCCGCTGATAGGCGTCGAGCAGCAGCGACACCACGGCACCCTTCACGGCACTCATCCGCTGCCGCGCGGCCATGGACCCGGAGGCGTCCACGACGAACAGCACGAGGTTCGACTCGCGTCCCTCGCGCGTGGCCTGCCGCAGATCGTCCCGCCGCACCACCAGCCCCGGCCCGGACCGCCCCCGCGCCCGCTGATGCGGAGCCGCCGCCCGCACGGTCGCCGCCAGGTGCAACTTGGTCAGCGCACCGCCGGGCCGCCGCGCCCCCGTCGTCCGCCCGTGCTCGGTCCGCGCCCGCGACCGCCGCCCGGCGGCACCCTCACCGATCCCGGGCACGCTCAGGACCTTCGTACGGAACGGCTCGGCGGCACCCACGGGCGACCGCTCACCGGAGCCGGCACCCGCAGGCTGCGACTCCCCGGACCTCCCGGGCTCCTCGGCCTCCCCGGCCTCGGGCGACGCCCCCGTGTCACCGCCCTCGGGACCATCGGCGGGCGGCTGCCCGCCACCCCCGTCGGGCCCGTCCGGCCCGTCCGGATCGGTGTCGGGATCGTCGTCGCCCCCGAACTCCTCCAGCGTCTCGTCGAGCTTGTCCTCGTCGAGGCCCGGCACGTCGAACGGATTGCGCCTCCGCCGGTGGGGGAGGGCCAGCAGCGCCGCCTGCCGCACGTCCTCGGCGAGCACATCCGTCCGCCCGGCCCAGGCGGCCAGCGCGGTCGCCGTACGCGCCATCACGATGTCGGCCCGCATGCCGTCCACCTCGAACGCCGCACAGGTCGCCGCGATCTGCCGCAGCGCCCCGTCCCCGAGCCGCACCGACGGCAACAGCTCCCGCGCCGCCACGATCCGCGCCCGTACGGCGGCCTCCTCCCCGGCCCACCGCGCGGCGAAGGCGGCGGGGTCGTCGTCGTACGCGAGCCGCCGCCGTACGACCTCCACCCGCTGGTCGGGTTCGCGCGAGGCGGCCACCTCGACGGTCAGCCCGAACCGGTCGAGGAGCTGCGGCCGCAGCTCGCCCTCCTCGGGATTCATGGTCCCGACGAGCAGGAACCGTGCCGCGTGCCGTACGGAGACACCCTCGCGCTCGACGTACGAGGCACCCATCGCCGCCGCGTCCAGCAGCAGGTCGACCAGGTGGTCGTGGAGGAGGTTGACCTCGTCGACGTACAGGATCCCCCGGTGCGCGTCGGCGAGCAGCCCCGGCTCGAACGCCTTCACGCCCTCGGCCAGCGCCCGTTCGATGTCGAGCGCGCCGACCAGCCGGTCCTCGGAGGCACCGACGGGCAGTTCGACCATGCGGGCGGGCCGCGCGGCACCGCCGCCGCTCTCGTGCGGGCCGTCCGGACACGCGGGGTCCGGGGCCGAGGGGGCACAGGAGAACCGGCAGCCGGGCACCACGGCGACCTCCGGCAGCAGTGCCGAAAGGGCACGCACCGCCGTCGACTTGGCCGTGCCCTTCTCACCGCGCACCAGCACCCCGCCGACCGCCGGGGAGACGGCGTTCAGCAGCAGTGCGAGCCGCAGGTCGTCCTGGCCGACGACGGCCGTGAACGGAAAGGGGGTGGTCACTGGTCGTCGCCCTCCAGATCGCCTTCGAGTTCCAGGTAGGTGGCGCGCAGCCGCTCCAGCGTGTCCGCGTCCGGCTCGGCCCACAGCCCCCGGTCGGCGGCCTCCAGCAGCCGCTCGGTGATGCCGCGCAGCGCCCAGGGGTTGGACTTCTTCATGAAGTCCCGGTTCTCCGCGTCGAAGACGTACTCCGCGCTGAGCTTCTCGTACATCCAGTCGTCCACGACCCCGGCCGTGGCGTCGTAGCCGAAGAGGTAGTCGACGGTGGCCGCCATCTCGAAGGCGCCCTTGTAGCCGTGCCGCCGCATCGCCGCCATCCAGCGCGGGTTGACCACCCGGGCCCGGAAGACCCGGTGCGTCTCCTCGCCGAGCGTGCGGGTCCTCACCTGGTCCGGTACGGCGGAGTCGCCGACGTACGCCTCCGGACTCTCGCCCGTCAGGTGCCGCACCATCGCGACCATGCCGCCGTGGTACTGGAAGTAGTCGTCGGCGTCGACCAGGTCGTGCTCGCGCGTGTCGACGTTCTTCGCCGCCACCGCGATCCGCCGGAACGCCGTCTCCATGTCCCCGCGTGCCGCCCGCCCGTCGAGCCCGCGCCCGTAGGCGTAGCCGCCCCACACCGCGTACACCTCGGCCAGGTCCGCGTCGCTGCGCCAGTTCCGCGCGTCGATCAGCGGCAGCAGCCCCGCCCCGTACGCGCCCGGCTTCGAGCCGAAGACGCGGGCCGTGGCCCGGCGCCGGTCGCCGTGCTCGGCGGTGTCCTCGTCGGCGTGGGCGCGGACGAAGTTCCGGTCGGCGGGCTCGTCCAGCTCCGCCACCGCCCGCACCGCGTCGTCGATCAGCCCCACCACGTGCGGGAACGCGTCCCGGAAGAACCCGGAGATGCGGACCGTCACGTCGATGCGCGGCCGGCCCAGCTCCTCGAGGCCGACCACCTCGAAACCGGTCACCCGCCTCGACGCGTCGTCCCACACCGGACGGCAGCCCAGCAGCGCCAGGATCTCGGCGATGTCGTCACCCTGGGTGCGCATCGCGGACGTTCCCCACACCGTCAGGCCCACGGACTTCGGATACTCGCCCGTGTCCTGCAGATACCGCTGCACCAGCGAGTCGGCGAGCGACTGCCCGACCTCCCAACTCAGCCGTGACGGAATCGCCTTGGGGTCGACGGAGTAGAAGTTCCGCCCGGTCGGAAGGACGTTGACCAGCCCACGCGTGGGCGAACCCGACGGTCCCGCCGGGACGTAACCGCCGTCCAGCGCCCGCAGGACGTTCCCGATCTCGTCCGTCGTACGGGCCAGCCGGGGCACGACCTCCTCGCACGCGAACCGCACCACGGCCACCGCGTCGGGGAGTTCCGTGCCCAGCACCTCGCGCACCAGCGCGGGGACCGCGTCGGCCGCCCAGCCGCGCTCCTCCATCCCCTCCGCGATCCGCCGGCACAGCCGCTCCAGCAGGTCGATCGCGTCGGCGCCCGTGCGCGCCGGGCCGTCCACCAGGTCCGTCAGCTCCACCGGCACCTTCACCGGCGCCCCCGGCCCGGCCAGCAGCTCCTTCTCCACCAGCCCGAAGTGCGCGGCCAGCGCGGCCCGCAGACCCGGCAGCGCGTTCGCCCGCCCGCCCCACACCTGCGAGGCGCGCAGCACCGCCAGTACGAGGTTCACGCGCGGCTCGCCGACCGGGCCGCCGCCGAGGACGTGCAGGCCGTCGCGGATCTGAACGTCCTTGATCTCGCACAGATAGCCGTCGATGTGCATGACGAACTCGTCGAAGTCGTCGTCGTCCGGCTGGTCGTCCACATGCAGGTCGTGGTGGAGCTCGGCGGCCTTCACCAGCGTCCAGATCTGCGCGCGGACCGCCGGTGCCTTCGTCGGGTCCAGGTCGGAGACCAGCGCGTACTCGTCGAGGAGTTGCTCCAGCTTCGCGAGGTCGCCGTAGGTGTCGGCGCGCGCCATCGGCGGCACCAGGTGGTCGACGACCGTCGCGTGCCCGCGCCGCTTGGCCTGTGTGCCCTCGCCGGGGTCGTTGACGATGAACGGGTAGATCAGCGGCAGGTCGCCCAGCACCGCGTCCGGCGCGCACCCGGCGCCCAGCCCCAGCCCCTTGCCCGGCAGCCACTCCATCGTGCCGTGCTTGCCCATGTGCACGATCGCGTCGGCGCCGAAACTGTTCTCCAGCCAGCGGTAGGCCGCCATGTAGTGGTGTGACGGCGGCATGTCGGGGTCGTGGTAGATCGCGATCGGGTTCTCCCCGAAGCCGCGCGGCGGCTGGATCATCACCACGACGTTCCCGAATCGAAGCGACGCGAGGACGATGTCCTCCCCGTCGACGTACAGCGACCCCGGCGGCTCGCCCCACGCCTGACGCATCCCGTCCCGCAGCTCCGGGTCCAGCTTCTCGAACCAGGCCCGGTAGTCCGCCAACGGCACCCGCGCGGGAGCGGCGGCCAACTGCTCCTCGGTCAGCCACTCGACGTCGTGGCCACCGGCACCGATGAGCCGGTGGATCAACTCGTCGCCGTTGTCGGGGTATTCGGTCAGGGCATAGCCCGCGTCCCGCAGCGCGTCCAGCACGCGCACCGCCGAGGCCGGGGTGTCGAGCCCCACCGCGTTGCCGACGCGCGAGTGCTTCGTCGGGTACGCGGTGAAGACCAGCGCGAGCTTCTTCTCGGCGTTCGGCCTGTGCCCCAGCCGGGCGTGCCGTACGGCGATCCCGGCCACCCGCGCGGCCCGCTCCGGGTCGGCGACGTACACCGGGACGTCGTCGGGGCCCTGTTCCTTGAAGGAGAACGGGACCGTGATCAGCCGGCCGTCGAACTCCGGGATGGCGACCTGCATCGCCGCGTCCATGGGGGACAGGGCGGCGTCGGACTCCTCCCACGCGGCGCGCGAGGACGTCAGGCAGAGCCCTTGCAGCACCGGTACGTCCAGGTCGGCGAGCGCCCCGATGTCCCAGGCCTCCTCGTCACCGCCCGCCGACGCCTGCGAGGCGTGCGTGCCGCCGGCCGCGAGCACGGTGGCGACGAGGGTGTCGGCCTTCGACAGCAGGGCGTACAGCTCAGGATCCGCGCCGCGCAGCGAACCGCAGTAGACGGGAAGGGCGTTGGCGCCCCGCGCCTCGATCGCGTCGCACAGCGTGTCCACGAAGGCGGTGTTGCCGCTCAGTTCGTGCGCGCGGTAGAAGAGCACGCCGACCGTCGGGCGGCCCTGTTCCAGGGGGCGTTCGCCGTGGACGCCGTACTCCGGCATCTTCCGCGGCTCCTCGAAGCCCTCGCCGGTCAGCAGCACGGTGTCCGACAGGAACCGGGCCAGTTCGGTGAGGTTGTCCGGGCCGCCCTCGACGAGGTACCGCAGCGCCTCAGCCACCACACCGGCCGGCACCGTCGACTCGGCCATCAGTTCCGCGTCCGGCACGGACTCCCCGCCGAGCAGCACCGCCGGGACCCCGGACGCCTTCAGGGCCGCGAGCCCGTCCTCCCAGGCGCGCTTGCCGCCCAGCAGCCGTACGACGGCGAGGTCCGCCCCGTCCAGCAGCGCGGGCAGCTCGTCCGTGACGTCGACGCGGGTCGGGTTGCCGATCCGGTAGGAGGCGCCGGAGGCACGGGCCGCCAGCAGGTCCGTGTCGGCGGTCGACAACAACAACACAGTGCTCATGCGGGCGCTCCCGGTGGAATGAAAGGCAGTCCTTGCGGCGCGCCGGACTCGATGAGCCGCCACAGCGCGTCCGTGTCCGCGTGCTGTTCGATCAGGTCGCCGAGCCGGTCGAGCTGCTCCTCGCGCAGCGCGGCGAACGAGGTGTCGGGGGCCGGCACGAAGCGGCGGCCCGAGGCCCGCGCCACCTCGCGCAGGAAGGCCCGGCGGAAACCGTCCGACTCCAGTGAGCCGTGCCAGTGCGTGCCCCAGGTCTGCCCGACCCGGCAGCCGTCCAGGCCGTGTCCGTGGTCATCGGAGAGGAACGTCTCACCCCCGAGGACCTCGGCGACCCCGTGATGGATCTCGTACCCCTCGACGGGCTCCCCGAGGGCCCGGCCGACGGGCCGGGTGAGCGTCTTCTCGCGGGCGAACCGCACCCGTACGGGCAGGACGCCGAGCCCGTCGACGTGCCCCGCGCGGCTCTCGACCTCGTCCTCGATGTGCTCCCCGAGGACCTGGAAGCCCCCGCAGATCCCCAGCACGGGCCGTCCCTCGGCCGCCCGCCGGGTCAGCGCGTCCGCCAGCCCGCGCTCCCGCAGCCACTCCAGCGCCCGTACGGTCCCGCGGGTGCCCGGTACGACCACGAGGTCGGCGTCGGCCAGCTCCTCGGGACGGTCCACGAACCGCACCACGACACCCGGTTCGGCGGCGAGCGCGTCCACGTCGGTGAAGTTGGACATCAGGGGGATCGCGCACACGGCGACCCGCAGCACGTCCTCACCGACCGGCGCGGCCACCGCGGACTCCCGTACGGCGCCGCGCAGCGACACCCTGAGTCCGTCCTCCTCGTCGATGCCGAGCCCGTGCCGGAAGGGCAGCACGCCGTACGTCCGCCGCCCGGTCAGGCCGTGCAGCATGTCCAGGCCCGGTTCCAGCAGCGACACGTCGCCCCGGAACTTGTTCACCAGGAACCCGGCGACCAGCTCCTGGTCCTCGGGGGAGAGCAGCGCGACGGTGCCGAAGAAGGACGCGAAGACGCCGCCCCGGTCGATGTCGCCGACCACCAGGACCGGCAGGCCGGCGCCCCGGGCGATCCCCATGTTGACGATGTCGGTGCGGCGCAGATTGATCTCGGCCGGGCTGCCGGCCCCCTCACAGATCACCGCGTCATACGTGCCCCGCAACTGCTCCAGACAGTCCAGCACCGTGCCCAGCAGCCGCTGCTGCCGTCCACCGTGGTACCCGCGGGCGCTCATCTCCCCGACGGCCCTGCCCAGCAGCACCACCTGGCTGGACCGCTCGCCGCCCGGCTTGAGCAGCACCGGGTTCATCAGCGCGGTCGGCTCGACGCGACAGGCCTGGGCCTGCATGGCCTGCGCCCGCCCGATCTCCGCGCCCTCCCGCGTCACGAACGAGTTCAGCGACATGTTCTGCGCCTTGAACGGCGCGACCTTGACACCCTGCCGCACCAGCCACCGGCAGATCCCGGCGGTCACCACGCTCTTGCCGGCGTCCGAGGTGGTCCCGGCGACCAGCAGCCCCCCACCGCTCACGATGCACGTCCCTTCATGACGCTCCGCGCGGCGGCACCGACCCCGAGTGCGAGCCAGCCGACCCGCCGCGAGAGCCGTACCGCCCGGCCGATGTCGGCCACGGCCACGGCCCGGCCGCCGCCGTTGAGCACGGGCCGGTGCTCGACCCGCCCGCCGTAGGAGAGGGTCCCGCCGAGCCGCACGCCGAGCGCGCCCGCGAAGGACGCCTCGACGGGCCCGGCGTTGGGGCTCGGGTGCTCGGCCGCGTCCGTACGCCACGCCCGTACGGCCCCGCGCGGGTCCGGTCCCGCGAGCGCGGCGAGTACGGCGGTCAGCCGCGCCCCCGGCCAGCCGGCCACGTCGTCGAGGCGGGCGGAGGCCCAGCCGTAGCGGAGGTGGCGGGGCGACTTGTGGCCGACCATCGCGTCCAGCGTGTTGACGGCCCGGAAGCCGAGCAGGCCCGGCACCCCGGCGACGGCGCCCCACACCAGCGCGCCCACCACGGCGTCGGAGGTGTTCTCGGCGACGGACTCGACCACCGCCCGGGCGATCCCGTCGGCGTCCAGGGCCTGCGGGTCCCGGCCGCACAGGTGCGGCAGCCGCGCCCGCGCCGCCTCGACGTCCCCGGCCTCCAGCGCCCGCCCGATGGCGCGGGCCTCCCGGGCCAGCGAGGTCCCGCCGACGACGGCCCAGGTGGCGACACCGGTCAGGGCGGCGGAGGCGGCGGGGGAGGAGCGTACGCAGCGGGAGGCGAGGGCGCCCAGCGCGACGGTCCCGCCGACGCACACGGCGGTGTGCACCGCGCCCCGGCCCCGGTCGTCCCGCCACAGCACCCGTTCCACGGCAGCCGCGGCCCGCCCGAAAGCGGCGACCGGATGCCCTCGGCGGGGATCGCCGAACAGCAGGTCGCCGAGGAGGCCGGCGGCGGCGCCGTACGCGAACACGCGATCGGCACCCATGGGTCAGCCGGTGACGGATCCGGCGGGAGCGGCCCCGGGGCGGGGCGGTGTGTCGCTGATCGACCTCGGCAGGCAGCCGCGCATGGCGTTATGTCCTCACTCAGGGTGTCCACGCCCTGGTTCGACGAGACCGGCGGTGAGAGTTCCTGGCTCCCGGGGTGTTCACCCCGGTGACAGTGGCGGGACCGCGCCGGAATCGCACCGGCTTCCTCTCCTGCCGCCGTAGTGGCTGAGGCAGTCCACCACGGCCCCGGAAGGGCCGTCAACTTGCCGTTGACCTGCGAGGCTGAAGTGTGCTGAGGCCCACAGAGGGGCTCCGGTGGGTGAACCCGCGAGCGGGGGCGCGGAGGTGCGCACACGTGAGCGGGCGGTGGGGGGGGGGGGGGGGGCGGCGCCCCCCCCCCCCCCCGGGGGGGGGGGGGGGGGGGGGGGGCCGGGGGGGGGGGGGGGGGGGGCCCGCGGAGCAGCGAAGACAGGGGGGGCGGGGGCAAGAAGAGAAAGCC
>NZ_JBHWHX010000075.1:0-25066 GCF_042732315.1 Streptomyces sp. NPDC059787 | reverse complement strand
TACCAGCACGGGGCACCCCGGAAGGCGCCGGGCAGCGCGAACACCCCCGCCCCACACCCGACAGCGGCCGGGGCCGCATCCCACCCCCGCCCCGCACCAACGCGGGGCCACACCCCAGAACACCGGCCCGACCAGCCCTCAAAGCCGCCCAATGTCCCCGTACGGCATCCGCGGCGCCCGCCGCCCCGGCACCCTCCCGCTCAACAGAATCAACCGCGCGGCCCGATGCCGCTGCCCCGCATACGGCTCCAGCAGCGACAGCATCACCGCGTCATCCGCATGCCGATCCCCCGCGAGCGCCCACCCCACGATCCCCGGCAGATGCAGATCCCCCACGGTCACCGCATCCACCGCCCCATGACTCCGCTGCACCGTCTCCGCCGACGTCCACGGCCCGATCCCCGACACCAGCTCCAACCGCGCCTGCGCTTCAGCAGCGGGCAACCCCACCGCCTCCTCCAGCCGCGCAGCGACCCGCACCGCCCGCAGAATCGTCGACGCCCGCTTGTTGTCGACCCCGGCCCGGTGCCACTCCCAGGAGGGAATCAACGCCCACGTACGCGGCGCCGGCATCACCGACATCCGTTCCGGCGCGGGCCCGGGCGCCGGCTCCCCGTACTTCCGTACCAGCAGCCGCCACGCCCGATACGCCTCACCCGTCGTGACCTTCTGCTCCAGAATCGACGGGATCAGCGACTCCAGGACCAGTCCGGTCCGTGTCAGCCGCAGTCCCGGACGCCGGTGCCGGGTCAGCGCCAGCAGCTTGTGCCGGGGCACGAAGGCGGACGGATCGTCGGCGGCGCCGAGCATCTCCGGCAGTCCGTCCAGGAGCCAGTCGGCGCCCGGCCCCCACGCCTCCCCCCGGATCTCCCCGCCGCGCCCCGTCACCCGGAGCGTCCCCGGACCCGCCGGCGTCAGGCTGGCCCGCCACACGGAACCGTCCGGCAGCGCCCGGAACGTCGGATCGCC
The DNA here is from genome assembly GCF_042732315.1 of Streptomyces sp. NPDC059787. Taxonomy (NCBI): domain Bacteria; kingdom Bacillati; phylum Actinomycetota; class Actinomycetes; order Kitasatosporales; family Streptomycetaceae; genus Streptomyces; species Streptomyces sp. NPDC059787. Next base: position 24,097 of record NZ_JBHWHX010000075.1, on the reverse strand, counting down.
CGGCCCTCGTCGCAGCGGTCCGAGGACCAGCCCGAGGTCCAGGGGGCCCTCCGGTACCCACGTCCGTACGCGGGCCGGCGCCGGTGCCGGGCGGGGGGTCCCCCCGGGCACGGCGACATGCCCGCCGCGCACCGTCGTACGAGTCGGACGGGGTGCGAAACGTCCTGCCACGAGAGATCCCAGGGGTGGAAGTGAAGCGGGGGCCCCTATGAGGGTAGGCGCACGCTCACCGCACCTCGATGAAACCGCCCGCGTCCCGTTCCGGCCGCGGGCGCGGCTCCTCCGCCGGGTGGCCGACCGCCACCGCGCCCATCGGGTCCCAGTCCGCCGGCAGGTCCAGGACCTCGCGGACCACCTCGCGGCAGAACATCGTCGACGACACCCATGCCGAGCCCAGCCGCTCCCCGGCCAGCGCGACCAGGAAGTTCTGCACGCCGGCGCCCGTGGCGACCACGAACATCTCCCGCTCCGCGCCGTCCCGCCGAGCGTCTCCGTAGGTGTGCGAACCGTCCATGACCAGGCAGGGGACGACCAGGTACGGCGCGTTGCGCAGGACGTCGCCGCGGCGGACGCGCTTGGCGATCGACTCCTCCGTCCTGCCGTCGCGGCGCAGGTCCGTGATCCAGGCCTCGCGCATGGCGTCCAGGAGACGGGTGCGGGATCCGGGCGACTCCAGCAGCACGAACCGCCACGGCGTGGTGTGGTGCGGGGCCGGCGCGGTGACCGCCGCGGCCACCGCGCGGCGTACGGCTCCGGGGTCGACCGGCTCGTCCGTGAAGGCCCGTACCGTACGGCGCTGGGTCACCGCCTGGCGTACCGCCTCGGACGTGCCGAGGCGGAACATGTCGTCGCGCGCGCCGCGGACCATCGCCCGCGCGCCCTCGCCGTCGTCGGCCGCCACCAGGTGCGGCAGTCCGCGGACCACGGCCACCGGGAGGCCGGACGCCTTGCCCTTGACCAGGTCGCCCGCCGCGGCGAGTTCGTCGGCCGTGGCGACGACGGTGGCGCCGAGCGGGTTGCCGTGCGCGTCGGTGCCGCCGCGCAGGTCGTCCAGCACGCGGACGCCCGCCGCGCCGATCGCCACGTCCGTCAGCCCCGCGCGCCAGGGGCGGCCGAAGGTGTCCGTGACGATCACGCCGACCTCGATGCCCAGGGCGTCGCGCAGGCCCTCGCGTATCGCCCGCGCGGAGGCGTCCGGGTCCTCGGGCAGCAGCAGGACCGTACCGGCGGGGGTGTTGGAGGCGTCGACTCCGGCCGCGGCCATGACCAGGCCCTGCCGGTTCTCCACGATGCGCAGGGGGCCGCGCCGGGCCACCACGCGCACCGTCTCCGCGTCGATCGCGGCCTCCCGGTCCGTCGCCTCGACGATCCGGCCCTCCGCCTTGGAGACGATCTTCGAGGTGACGAGGAGGACGTCGCCGTCGGACAGGTCCGGTGCGGCGGCCGCGATCAGCTTGGCCAGGTCGTCGCCCTCGCGGATCTCGGGCAGGCCCGCCACGGGCCGGACCCGGTAGCCCGTGCCGCTCATACCGCGCGCACCTCCTCCGCCAGCGTCAGCGCCTCCCGCGCCATCCGCGCGGCCGCGTCGACGTCGGTCATCATCAGCGGTACGGCCCGGCAGCGGATGCCGGCCGCCTCGACACGCTCCACACAGCCCGCGTCGACGGTGTCGACCAGCCAGCCGTCCAGCAGGCCCGAGCCGTAGTGCTCGGCCACCGCCGGGGCCGTGGACTCCACGCCGACGGCCGCCAGCACCTTGTCGGCCATGCCGCGCACGGGCGCGTCCCCGACGATCGGCGACAGACCGACCACCGGTACGCCCGCGTCGGCGATCGCCTCCCGGATGCCGGGGACGGCGAGGATGGTGCCGACGGAGACCACGGGGTTGGACGGTGGGAAGAGGATCACGTCGGCCTCGGCGATCGCCTCCAGGACACCCGGCGCCGGCTTCGCCTGCTCCGCGCCGACCGGCACGACCGCCTCGGCCGGCACCGAGGCCCGCAGCCGCACCCAGTACTCCTGGAAGTGGACCGCCTTGCGTTCCCCGTCCAGCTCGACGGCCACGTGGGTCTCCACGCGGTCGTCGGTCATCGGGACGAGGCGCACGCCGGGCTGCCAGCGGTCGCAGAGCGCCTCGGTCACCGCGCTGAGCGGGAACCCGGCGCCGAGCATCTGCGTCCGCACGATGTGCGTGGCGAAGTCCCGGTCGCCGAGCCCGAACCACTCCGGGCCGACGCCGTACGCCGCGAGCTCCTCCTTGAGGTGGAAGGTCTCGTCGGTCCGCCCCCAGCCCTGCTCCTCGTTGATGCCGCCGCCGAGCGTGTACATCACCGTGTCGAGGTCCGGGCAGACCTTCAGCCCGAAGAGGTGGATGTCGTCCCCGGTGTTGCCGATGACCGTGATGTCCGCGTCCGGCACGGCCCGCTTCAGACCGCGCAGGAAACGGGCACCGCCGATGCCGCCTGCCAGAACCACAATGCGCATGGGGCCATCCTTGCAGGCGGCTACGACATCGCGTCAGGCAGTCACCGGGCCGGGTGCCGTGCGCGCCTCGCGGTGGGGGGCGACGGGGGTCCCCCCGGTCGAGCGAAGCCGAGACTGGGGGAGCATGGACATCCGGGTCAGGCCCGGGTAGTAGATGTGCAGGCTGACCGCTGGTTCGAGGGCGTCGTTGACGACCTCGTGCACATAGCCGGGTGCGAACACGCGCTGTGCGCCGGCCGTCAACGCGCGCGTGCCGCGTTCCGTGCGCTCGGTCAGGGTGCCGTCCAGGACGGTGAGCACGCCGGAGGAGCGGCCGTGGTCGTGCAGCCCGCTGCCCTGGCCGGGCACCCAGGAGAGCAGCCACACCTCGTAGCCGGGGCCGGTGCGCAGCCGGTGGTACCACCGGCTGCCGGCGTCGTACTCGACGAGGTGCTCCCACTGGGAGCGGTCGGCGGCGATGGAGCGGGCCAGGCCGGCGAACTCGGCGACGGTGGCCGGGTGCTCGCGCGGGGGCTGGAGCAGGTGCGGGACTTCGAGGATGTCGCCGGCGATCTGGAGGTCGCTGTCGCTGTTCATGGAGGCGAAGGTTCCTTGGCGGAGAAGCGGTGGGGGGTGCGGGTGTCGCGGCGCGTCACGCCCGGGTCGCGGGCGGGCGGGCGGCGAGGGGTGCCCCGGTGGGAGCGAAGGAAACAGCGGCCGAGTCGCGCGGGACTCGGCGGTGGCGGGAGCGCGTGGGGCTCAACAGCCGGAACAGAGACAGCTACAGCGAGCGCGGGCAGCACCGAGGAACCCGACGGAGCGGGTCGAGGTGAGTGCCGAATTCGCGAGCATGCCCACTAGGACAGCGGTTCACTCCTCCGCTGTCAACTCGGCACCCGGTATGTGGGACATGGTTCACCTCATCCGGTTCATCTCGCAGGCGAAAGGTTTGCTCAGTCGTTTCCCGGGACACATGGTGCCCACGGCGGGGCGCCCCGCACGCCGTTGCGATCCCGTGATCCGACTGTGATCCGGTTCGCTTCGGCGTGGGTGTCGCAACGGGATCGACGCCCTGGGCGTCTCTCCCGTAGAGACTCTGCGTGAGGTCGGAAGCCCTCACGGGTCCCGTACGCGTGTCAAGGTTTAGGGCGATTTGAACACTTTCCGCTCGGCCTTGGTTCCGCAGAGTGAATAAGGGGCTCAATAGCAGATCTCGGCTTGACTCGCCCGGAGCAGCACACTTGTAATTTCACTCGTGTCGTTCAGCCGGAATCGGTAACGGCTGGATCACGGGGACGCGAAAGACGGACGAGGGGCGCACATGACCGAGCTGGTGCAGCAACTGCTGGTCGACGACGCGGACGAGGAGCTCGGCTGGCAGGAGCGCGCGCTGTGCGCCCAGACCGACCCCGAGTCCTTCTTCCCCGAGAAGGGCGGCTCGACCCGGGAGGCCAAGAAGGTCTGCCTCGCGTGCGAGGTCCGCTCCGAGTGCCTCGAATACGCCCTCGCCAACGACGAGCGCTTCGGCATCTGGGGCGGCCTGTCCGAGCGGGAGCGCCGCCGGCTGAAGAAGGCCGCCGTCTGACGAACCGGCACATCACCGCCGTACGCACAGCACTTCGTACATACGTCACTCAAGGCCCGTCGCGGGTGGGTCGTCCACAGGCGGCGGGCCGTTCTGCCCGCCCGTCGCCCCTCATCGAGACGCTCCGCGCCGCCCCGTTCAATCTGCCGATAGTGTGGTCGCTCGTCCGAGACGCCCCGCTGCCCCCATCGGGCACAGGCGTTCCCCCCAGACCACCGAACCGGGGCCCGTACCTCGATGTCCGTGCACAGCCACACGGCAGCCCGGCAAGACCTCGCTGCCTCACCTGAGTTCCCGCGTCACGTGGTGACCGCGGTCCTCGTCTCCCACGACGGCGCCCGCTGGCTGCCCGACGCGCTCGCCGGGCTGCTCGGCCAGGAGCGCCCCGTCCAGTTCGCCATGGGCGCCGACACCGGCAGCGCGGACGACTCCGCCCGGCTGGTCACCGAGGCCCTCGGCGACGACCACGTGCTGCACCTCGCCCGGCGCACCGGCTTCGGCCAGGCGGTCGAGGAGTGCAACCGCAACGCCCCGCACCTCACGCCGGACGACCTGCCGTACCTGAAGCGGCCGAGCGGCTGGGACCCGGTCACCCGCAGCTGGCGCGACGACGCCTACGACCTGCCGGAACTCCCGCACGGGGAGCCGGTGCAGTGGCTGTGGCTGCTGCACGACGACTGTGCGCCCGAACCCGACGCGCTGGCCCAGATGCTGCGCGTCGTGGAGAACGAGTACGAGCTCGGCCGTGACGACGTGGCCGTCGTCGGCCCCAAGCTCCGCGGCTGGTACGACCGCAGGCAGCTCCTCGAGGTCGGCGTCTCCATCGCCAACTCCGGCCGCCGCTGGACCGGCCTGGACCGCCGCGAACAGGACCAGGGCCAGCACGACCACGTACGGTCCGTGCTGTCGGTGTCCACCGCCGGCATGCTGGTCCGCCGTGACGTCTTCGACCGGCTCGGCGGATTCGACCGGCACCTGCCCCTCATGCGCGACGACGTCGACCTGTGCTGGCGCGCCCACTCCGCGGGGCACCGGGTCCTGATCGCCCCCGACGCGGTCGTCCGGCACGCCGAGGCCGCCTCCCGCGAGCGCCGCACCGTCGACTGCGTGGGCCGCACCTCAGCCTCCCCGCACAAGGTGGACAAGGCGGGCGCCGTCTACACCCTGCTCGTCAACGCCCGTACGGCCGCCCTGCCCTGGGTGCTGCTGCGCGTCGTCCTCGGCACCCTGCTCCGCACCCTCGCCTACCTCGTCGGCAAGGCCCCCGGACAGGCCGTCGACGAGATCCGCGGCCTCATGGGCACCCTGCTGCGGCCCGAACGGATCCTCGCCGGACGGCGCCACCGCGGCAGCCCGCAGACCGACAAGGGCGAGATGCGGCCGCTGTTCCCGCCGCCCGGCGCGACCGTCCGCGTCACCGTGGAACAGGTCGCGAGCGGCCTCGTCGGCCGCTCCGACCCCGAAGCCGCCTCCGGCGCGGGACGCCACGGCAGCGCCATCGAGTCCGGACCCGGCGGCGACGACGCCGACTTCCTGGAGGTCGAGCAGTTCGCCCGCCTCAAGCGCATCGCCCGCAAGCCAGGGCCGGTGCTCTTCCTGGTGCTGCTGCTCGTCTCCCTGGCGGCCTGCCGCCAGCTCCTCGGCGGCGGCGCGCTCGCGGGCGGCGCCCTGCTCCCCGCGCCCGCCGACGCCGGTGAGCTGTGGGCCCGTTACACCGACGCCTGGCACACCGTGGGCGCCGGCGGCACCGGATCCGCACCGCCCTACCTGGCGATCGTCGCGGCCTTCGCCTCCCTCCTGCTCGGCTCCACCGGCCTCGCCGTCACGATCCTCCTGGTCTGCTCGGTACCGCTGGCCGGCCTCACCGCGTACTTCGCCTCCCGCCCGCTCGTCGAGTCCCGGCTGCTGCGCGCGTGGGCGGCCGTCGCCTACGCCTTCCTGCCCGCCGCGACCGGCGCCCTGGCCGGCGGCCGCATCGGCACCGCCGTACTCGCCGTACTGCTGCCGCTGATCGCCCGCGCGGGCATCGCGGCGAGCGGCCTGGCGAACCCGGAGGGCACCCGCGGCAGTTGGCGCGCCACCTGGGCATACGCCCTGCTGCTGACGATCGCCACGGCGTTCACCCCGATCGTGTGGCCCGTCGCCCTGGTCCTCGGCGTCGGCGTGCTGGCCCTGCGCAGGACCGAGATCCCGGCCTACGGACTCCGCTTCCTGGCCCAGCTGGGCACCCCCCTGCTGGTTCTCGCCCCGTGGTCGCTCTCCCTCCTCCCGTTCGGCTTCTTCCGGGAAGCGGGTCTGGAGTACGGCCCCTCCGCCGCCTCCGCCCTCGACCTGCTCGGCGCGAGCCCGGGCGGCCCCGGCACCGTCGGCGGCCTGCTGCTCATCGGCCTGGTGCTCGCCGCGCTCGCGGCCCTGCTCCGCTCCGAGCGCCGGACGGCGATCCTCACCGCGTGGGCGGCGGCCCTGGTGGGCCTCGTCTTCGCGGTCCTGTCCAACAACTCCGCCTGGGCGGGCCCCGCGACCCTCGTCTACGGCATCGCCGTCCTGGCCGCCGCCACGCTCGGCGCCGACGGGGCACGCGCGCGTGTCGCGGAGCAGAGCTTCGGCTGGCGCCAGCCGGTCGCCGCGCTGATCGCCCTCGCCTGCGCGATCGGTCCGCTGGTCGCCGTCGCCGGCTGGATGATCCGCGGCGCCGACGGGCCCGTGGAGCGGCGCGACTCCCCCGTCCAGGTGCCCGCGTTCGTCGCCGAGGAGAGCGGCACCCGCGACCAGGCCCGCACCCTCGTCCTCGACAGCGACTCCACCGCACAGGTCGGCTACGTCCTGGTCCGCGGCTCCGGCGCCCGCATGGGCGACGCGGAGATCGCCGCGGTGGACGGCGAGAACACCGGGCTCGACAAGGTCGTCGCCAACCTCGTCGCCGGCTCCGGCGCGGACCAGGCCGACCAGCTCGGCGGCTTCGCCGTCCGCTACGTCCTCGTCCACCCGGGCGCACCGCGCGAGGTCACCCGCGTCCTGGACGCCACCCCCGGCCTGTCCCGGCTCAGCCAGCAGGCGGGCGGCGCGCTGTGGCGGGTGGACCGGCAGGTCGCCCGCGCGAGCATCGTCCCCGCCAAGGACGGCGACGACGAGCCCGTGCCCGTGGCGGCAGGCCCGGTCGAGATCCACACCAAGATCCCGGACGGTGCCGAGGGCCGCGTCCTGCGCCTCGCCGACACCGCCGCCGAGGGCTGGACCGCCACTCTGGACGGCAAGCCGCTGACCCGTACGACGGTCGACGGCTGGGCCCAGGGCTTCGAACTCCCCGCCTCCGGCGGCACGCTGGACGTCACCTACGACGACCCGGTCACCCACACCGCCTGGCTGTGGGCCCAGGGTCTGCTCGCCGTCGTCCTCGTCGTCATGGCCCTGCCCGGCCGCCGCCGCGACATCGACGACGACCTGCCCGAGGAACCGGCCGTCCCCGCCGAGGCGATGGCCGGCGAGGGCCGCCGCGCCCGCCGCCTGCGCGCCCAGGCCGAGGCGGAGGCGGAGGCGGAGGCCGCGGCGGAGTCCGGCACCGGAGAACCGGGCGCCGACGAGGACTTCCCCGCCCCGCCCGGGCAGCCCCCCGCCCCCGTCCCGCAACAGCCCGACCACGGCGACTGGGACGCGGCGGCGCAGTACCCGAACGCCTACCCGGACGAGCAGCAGTACCAGCAGTACCCGGCGGACGCCTACGGCGGGACCTACCCGGCGGAGGCCTACCCCCAGGGCGGCGAGTACGACCCGTACGCCTACGGCACCCAGCAGGCGCCGTACGACCAGACCTACACCCAGGGCTACGACCAGACCTACACGCAGGGCTACGACACGTCGTACGACCCCCACGGCACGGGCAGTGAGCGTCCCGACGGGAGCCAGCAGTGAACCGCACCACCCTGTCCCTGATCGCGGGCGTGACCGCGCTCGCCGCCGTCACCGGCTTCGCCGCGGTGTCCTCACCGGACGCCAAGGCCACGGACGGGACGGCGGAGGCGGCGGCCCACCTCCCCGTGGAGCGCACGAGCCTGGTGTGCCCCTCTCCCAGCTCCTCCGACCTGGCCGAGACGACGTACACGTCCTTCACCCCGGTCACGAAGGGCACGGAGAAGGAGGGCGGGGCCGAACTCCGGGCGGCCACGGAACAGAAGCAGGACGAGTCGAAGTCCGAGGACGACTCCGAGGACGACAAGGACGCCAAGTCCGAGAAGCCCGTACTGGAGCCCGAGGAGCCCGGCAAGCCGGTCACCGGGGAGACGACCGGCGGAGAGTCCCCCGCCCTCCTCGGCACCGCCGAGGGCCGCTTCGCGCCGGGCTGGACCGTGCAGGAGACGACCACGGTCACCGCGGGCACGGGCCGGGGCATGCACGGCGTCACCTGCACGGCCCCGGACACGGAGTTCTGGTTCCCCGGCGCGAGCACCGACGCCGACCGCACCGACTACGTCCATCTGACCAACCCCGACGACTCGGCGGCGGTCGTGGACATCGAGCTCTACGGCAAGGACGGGGCCCTCGAGACGACGGTGGGGGAGGGCATCACGGTCCAGCCGCACTCCGCCGAGCCGGTCCTGCTCTCGACGCTCACCGACGAGAAGCAGACCGATGTGACCGTGCACGTGGTGGTCCGCAGCGGCCGGGTCGGCGCCGCCGTACAGGCCTTGGACGCCAAGCTGGGCGGCGACTGGCTGTCCGCGTCGGCCGACCCGTCCGGCAGCCTGGTCCTGCCCGGCATCCCGAAGGACGCCACCGCCGTACGCCTGGTCGCCTTCACCTCCGGTGACGCCGACGTCGACCTGAAGGTGCGCCTCGCCTCCCCCTCCGGCCTGATCACCCCGGCCGGCCACGACACCCTCCACGTGAAGGGCGGCATGACGGCGGCCGTCGACCTGGAGGACATCACGCGCGGCGAGGCGGGCTCCCTGGTCCTGACGGCGGCGGACGACTCCGTCCCGGTCGTGGCGGCGGTACGGGTGCTGCGCGGCAAGGGCGACAACCAGGAGTCGGCCTTCATCCCGGCGGCGCGACCGGTCGGCACGCGCGCGACGTCCGTGGACAACACGGCCAAGGGCACGACGCTCTCGGTGACGGCTCCCGGGGGCACGGCGAAGATCAAGGTCACGGCCTCGGCGGGCACCGAGGGCGGTACGGAGACCTCGAAGACGTACACGATCAAGTCGGGCACGACGCAGGACATCGAGGCACCGGCCCCGGCCGGATCGAAGGGCACCTACGCCCTCACGGTGGAACCCCAGTCGGACACACCGGTCCACGCGTCCCGAACACTGACCACGACGAAGAACGGCGTCCCGTTCTTCACGGTCCAGCCCCTCCCGGACGACCGGGGGATGGTCTCGGTACCCCAGTCGAACGAGGACCTGTCAATCCTGCAGAACTGACCCCGAACCGGGGACGGACCCGAGCTGCGAACCGGGGCGGACCTGAGCCCCGAACCGGGGCGGACCCGAACCGGGCCCGCCCCGCCGTATGCGGCTGCCGCTCCCGCCCTCCGCGGGCAGCCGCGCCGCATGCCCCGCGTCCTCCGCGGGCAGTCGCTGCCGCTCCCTCCGTCCTCCGCGGGCAGTCGTGCCGCTGGGGCGGCACGGGTGGGCGCGACGGCACCCCGCAAGCGCCGGGCAGCGCGAACACCCCCCGGCCCGCACCCACGCGGGGCACCCCGTACAGCGCAGGGCCGCACAGACCAACCCCCGGCCCCCACCCACGCGGGCCACCCCATGAGGCGCCGCCCACCCGGCGCCCACACACGGCGTCAGTCCTCCCCGTACCGGGGATCCACCGTCTCCGGCGTCAGCCCCAACACCTCCGCCACCTGCTCGACCACAACCTCGTGCACAAGAGCCGCCCGCTCGTCCCGCCCCTTGGTGCGGATCTCCACCGGCCGCCGATAGACCACCACCCGCGCCGGCCGCCCGTCACGAGCAGCCACGGTCCCACCCAGCGGCACCGCCTCATCACTCCAGGCCCCCCCGCCCGGCCGCGGCACATCCAGCACCAGGAAATCGACGTCGGCCAACTGCGGCCACCGCCGCTCCAGCCGCTCCACGGAGTCCTGCACGAGATCCGCGAACGTCTCCGCACGGCTCGCGGCGAGCGGCACCTGCGGAGGCGCGATCGGGCCGCGCATGCCCCGGCCGTGGCGATCACGGCGTCGGGGCCCGGGGGCGGGGCCGGGGCCGGCGGCACGGGGCGTCACGGAGCTGTCCATCACTGCGAAGCGTAGTCGCCACGTCGCCACCCCGCCCGATCACCGCACGCCTTCCGGCCGACCCGCACGGCATGTCACAACATGACCATTCCAGCCAAGGTTGGGCTCGATTCCGTATCTCTCCGAGACCGATCACCTCAAGGCAATCGACAGTGTTTGTGCCAATTGGTGACCGGAATCAGTACCGTCGAACCCCCCGAACCCTCACGTCGAACCAGGTCAGCAAGGTGCCCCCAAAGGGGCATGTGGGGCGTTTCGTGCCGCGACACGGTGGGGTGACCTGGTGGAGAGTCGTCGCGGCCCGCTCAAGAGTGCGGTACCGTCCAACGTCGTGAGCCCTGTACGTCGCTGTTCGCGCACCGCCTGCGGCCGTCCCGCCGTCGCGACGCTGACGTACGTCTACGCCGACTCGACCGCGGTCCTCGGCCCCCTCGCCACCTACGCCGAACCCCACTGCTACGACCTGTGCGCGGAACACTCCGAGCGCCTCACCGCACCGCGCGGCTGGGAGGTCGTCCGCCTGCTCGACGGCTCGGCCCCGGCCCAGCCCAGCGGAGACGACCTGGAAGCGCTTGCGAACGCGGTGCGCGAGGCGGCCCGTCCGCAGGAGCGGGCGGCGGGGGCGGGCGGCGGTTCCCGCACCGCGGACCCCATGGAGGTCGCGCGCCGCGGCCACCTGCGCGTACTCCGCTCCCCGGACAACTGACCGGGGCGATCTCCCTCCCTATGCCCCAGGCGCCGCATAAACCTCCGCACGCCCATTGACGCCCCCTTGTCGCGGACACGACCATTCCGTTGGTACCCGGCGAGAAATCGCTTTCGCATGGCGGAATCCGGGAGGCGCCCGTGTACGTCCAGGAACTGGAACCCGTCGCCGGCTCGCTCGGCCTCTCCGCCCTGGTGGCGGCCCTGCCGCTCGTGATCGTCCTGGTCCTGCTCGGCGGCGTCCGGATGAAGGCGCACCTCGCGGGCCTGACCGGCCTGCTGGCAGCCGTACTGGTGGCCTGCCTGGCGTACGGCATGCCACTGGGCCAGACGCTCTCCAGCGGCGTCCAGGGCGCCGTCTTCGGCGTCTTCCCCATCATGTGGATCGTCGTCAACGCCCTGTGGGTCTACCGGATGACCGTCCGCACCCGCCACTTCGACATCCTCCGCCGCTCCTTCGGCCGCCTCTCCGACGACCCCCGCATCCAGGCACTCGTCATCGCGTTCTGCTTCGGCGCCCTGCTGGAGGCCCTCGCCGGGTTCGGCGCCCCCGTCGCGATCTCCGCCGTGATGCTGGTGGCCCTGGGCTTCGACCCCGTACGCGCCGCCGTGGTCGCGCTGGTCGCCAACACCGCGCCGGTGGCGTTCGGCGCGATGGGCACCCCCGTCGTCACCCTCGCCCAGGTCACCGGCCTGCCGCTGGACTCCGTGGCGTCCGTCGTCGGCCGCCAGACCCCGCTGCTCGCCCTCCTGGTGCCGCTCGTGCTCGTCTGGCTGGTGGACGGACGCCGCGGCCTGCGCGAGACCTGGATCCCCGCACTGGTCTGCGGAGCCGCCTTCGCCGTGGCCCAGTTCGTCGCCTCCAACCACGTCTCCGCGCAGCTCGCCGACATCGGCGCCGCCCTGGCCGGCGCGGGCGCCCTGGTCGCCGTACCGTACGCGCGCGTGCCCGCCACCGAGGCGGTACGGACCTCCGTGCTGACCGGCGCGCGCAGCGAGGAACTGGACGAGGAGGACCCGCGCGGAGAGGTGGTACGCGCCTACGCCCCGTACGCGCTCATCGTGGTGATCTTCTCCGTCGCCCAGATCCCGGCCGTGAAGGACTGGCTGGCCGGCGCCACCCGGACGTACGACTGGCCCTTCCTCGACGTCGCGAACCCGGACGGCGACCCCGTCGGCGGCAACGTGTTCACCTGGCCGATCGTCTCCACCGGCGGCACCCTCGTGCTGATCGCCGGAGTGTTCACGGCGGCGGTGATCGGGGTGCACGCGCGCGTGGCGGTCAAGGAGTGGCTGGCGACGGTCCACGAACTGCGGTTCGCGATCCTCACGGTGACGTCCGTCCTGGCCCTGGCCTATGTCATGAACCTCTCGGGCCAGGCGGCGACGATCGGCCACTTCGTCGCGGCGGCAGGCGCCGGCCTCGCCTTCCTGTCCCCGGTCCTCGGCTGGTTCGGCGTCGCCGTCTCCGGCTCGGACACCTCCTCCAACGCCCTCTTCGGCGCCCTCCAGGTGACCGCCGCCCAGCAGTCCGGGCTCTCGCCCGAACTGCTCGCCGCCGCCAACAGCTCCGGCGGTGTCCTCGGCAAGATGATCTCGCCGCAGAACCTCACCATCGCCTGCGCGGCCGTCGGACTGGCGGGCCGCGAGGGCGACCTGCTGCGCAAGGTGCTGCCCTGGAGCCTCGGCCTGCTGCTCGTGATGTGCCTGATCATGGTGGGCCAGAGCACGGCGGCGCTCGGCTGGATGCTGCCCTGAGCCTCCACGACGTCCGTGTCACCCTCTGCGGGTAGTTTGTGGTGACCGACAGGACTTCCGGAAGGGCTGGCCGTGGCTGCTGATCTGTCGCAGATCGTGAAGGCGTACGACGTGCGCGGAGTCGTCCCCGACCAGTGGGACGAGGCCCTCGCCGAGCTCTTCGGCGCCGCCTTCGTCCGGGTGACCGGCGCGAGTGCCGTCGTCACCGGTCACGACATGCGGCCGTCGTCCCCCGGCCTGTCCGGCGCCTTCGCGCGAGGCGCGGCGGCCCGGGGCGCCGACGTCACCGAGATCGGCCTGTGCTCCACGGACCAGCTCTACTACGCCTCGGGCGCCCTGAACCTCCCCGGCGCGATGTTCACGGCCTCGCACAACCCGGCGCGGTACAACGGCATCAAGCTGTGCCGCGCGGGCGCGGCGCCGGTCGGCCAGGACACGGGCCTGACGGAGATCCGGGAACTCGTCGAGCGGTGGAGCGCCTCGGGCGCCCCGGAACCGACGACCGGCACCCGGGGAACGATCACCCGGCGCGACACGTTGGACGACTACGCGGCACACCTGCGCTCGCTCGTCGACCTGACCTCGATCCGCCCCCTGAAGGTCGTCGTCGACGCGGGCAACGGCATGGGCGGGCACACCGTCCCGACGGTCTTCGCCGGCCTGCCGCTCACCCTCGTCCCGATGTACTTCGAACTCGACGGCACCTTCCCCAACCACGAGGCCAACCCCCTCGACCCGGCCAACCTCGTCGACCTGCGGAAGCGGGTCCGCGAGGAGGGCGCCGACCTCGGCCTCGCCTTCGACGGCGACGCCGACCGCTGCTTCGTCGTCGACGAGCGGGGCGAGCCGGTCTCCCCGTCCGCGATCACCGCCCTGGTCGCCTCCCGCGAACTCGCCCGCAACGGCGGCAAGGGCACGGTCATCCACAACCTGATCACGTCCTGGTCGGTCCCCGAGGTCGTACGGGAGAACGGCGGCACCCCCGAGCGCACCCGCGTGGGCCACTCCTTCATCAAGGCCGAGATGGCCAGGACCGGCGCGATCTTCGGCGGCGAACACTCCGCGCACTACTACTTCCGCGACTTCTGGAACGCCGACACGGGCATGCTGGCCGCCCTGCACGTCCTCGCCGCCCTCGGCGGCCAGCAGGGCACCCTGTCGGCCCTGGTCGCCCAGTACGACCGCTACGCCGGCTCCGGCGAGATCAACTCCACGGTCGACGACCAGACCGCCCGCCTCGCCGCGATCAGGGCCGCGTACGAGGGCCGCGACGGCATCACCCTGGACGACCTGGACGGCCTCACCGTCACCGCCCCCGACTGGTGGTTCAACGTCCGCCCCTCCAACACCGAACCTCTCCTCCGCCTGAACGCAGAGGCACGGGACGAGACGACGATGACCAGAATCCGAGACGAGGCCCTGACCATCATCAGGTCATAACCCCCAGCCGCAGACAATTACCCGCGTTCGGCGTTCGGCGTTCGGCGTTCCGCGTTCCGCGTTCCGCGTTCCGCGGGCAGTCGTGCCGTCATCCCCGCTCTCCGCGGGCAGTCGTGCCGCTGGGGCGGCACGGGTGGGCGCGACGGCACCCCGCAAGCGCCGGGCAGCGCGAACACCCCCCGGCCCACACCAGCACGGGGCACCCCGTACCGCGCTGGGCCGCGCGACCCGCTCCCGCACCGGGCACCGCACAACCCCGCCCACCCCCACCGGCGGTAACCTGACCAGCACATCCACCCACCGAAGGAAACGCCCATGCCACTCGAAGCCGGCCTCCTGGAAATCCTCGCCTGCCCCGCCTGCCACTCCCCCCTCAAAGAGCAGGAAACCGAACTGATCTGCACCGGCGAGAGCTGCGGCCTGGCCTACCCCGTCCGAGACGACATCCCCGTACTCCTCGTGGACGAGGCCCGCCGCCCCGAGTAACCGGTACGAGGCGCAAGGCGCAACCACAAGGCGCAACGCCCACCGCACCGCACCGACGACGCCCCGCCGACCGGAGACCGGAGCCCGCCGCCCATGCTCGACGAATCGCTGCTCGACTCACCGGAGGGCCTCGCCGAGGCCGACCGCCGCGCCCTGCTCCGCGGCGCCGCCGAAGCCGGTGCCCGCGTCCGCACCGCCGCGCGGCACGCCGCCGAGGCCGGCGTCAACAACCTCAAACCCGACGGCCGCCCCCGCGCCGTCCTCATCGCAGGCCCCGGCGCCGCCGCCACCCAGACCGCCGACCTCCTCGGCACCCTGGCCGGCGCCGGCAGCCCCGTCACCCGCCTCGCGCCCACCGGCGTCGCCCCCGCGCCAGGCGCCCTGCGCTGGGAACTGCCCGGCTGGGCCGGCTCCGTGGACCTGCTCCTCATCGCCACCCCCGACGGCACCGAACCGGGCCTGTCCCTGCTCGCCGAGCAGGCCTACCGCCGCGGCTGCACCGTCGTCGCCGTGGCCCCCGCCGGCAGCCCGCTCGCCGAGGCGGTCGGCGGCTCCCACGGCCTGTTCGTCCCCATGGCCACCGCGCCCTACGACCAGGACGAACCCCTCGCCGCCTCCGCCCCCGGCGTCCTGTGGGCGCTGCTCACCCCGCTGCTCGCGCTCCTGGACCGCACCGGCCTGCTCACCGCCCCGCCCGAGGCCCTGGAGAAGATCGCCGACCGCCTCGACGGCATCGCCGAACGCTGCGGTCCGGCCATCGCGACGTACAGCAACCCCGCCAAGACCCTGGCCGCCGAACTCGCCGAGGCGCTGCCCGTCGTATGGACCGAGGGCGTCTCGGCGGGCCCGGCCGGCCGCCGGTTCGCCGCCGCGCTCGCCGAACTGTCCGGCACCCCCGCCGTCGTCGCCGAACTCCCCGAGGCGCTCGCTGCGCACAGTGCCCTGCTGGCCGGCCGGCTCGCCGCAGGCGCGGACCCGGACGACTTCTTCCGCGACCGCGTGGAGGAAGCACCCGCCCTGCACGCGCGCGTGGTGCTGCTCCGCGACCGCCCCATCGGCGGCCTCACCGCCGCCCCCGCCGCCCGTGACCTGGCGCTCACCCACGACACGCCGATCAGCGAGCTGGAACCGGAGGCGGGCGGCGAGTTGGAGACCCTCGCGGAACTGATCGCCGTCACGGATTTCGCCGCCGTTTACCTGGCGCTCGCCTCGAGAGCCTGATCATGCCCGGGACCCCCTGAGACCCTCCCTCCGCGCGGACGCACGACAAGCACGACACGCACCGACACCGCGCGCCCGCACGAGAACCGGCAGAAGGAACGCAGAGAACCCCATGGACCGCCTCGACAACACCATCCGCCCCTACGCCTGGGGTTCCACCACCGCCCTCCCGCGGCTGCTCGGCACCGAACCGACCGGCGAGCCGCAGGCGGAGATGTGGATGGGCGCCCACCCCGGCGCACCCTCGCGCACCGGCCGGGGCACGCTCGTCGAGGTCATCGACGCCGACCCGGAGCGGGAACTCGGCCCGGACTCGGTCGCCAGGTTCGGCCCCCGCCTGCCCTTCCTGCTCAAACTCCTCGCCGCCGGAGCCCCGCTCTCCCTCCAGGTCCACCCCGACCTGACCCAGGCGAAGGAGGGCTACGCGGACGAGGAGCGCCGCGGCGTCCCCGTGACCGCCCCGCACCGCAACTACAAGGACGCCAACCACAAGCCCGAACTGATCTGCGCCCTCACCGAGTTCGACGGCCTGTGCGGCTTCCGCGACCCGCAGCGCGCCGCCGCGCTCCTCGACGGCCTCGGCGTCGACTCCCTCAAGCCGTACGTCGACCTGCTGCACGCCCACCCCGAGGAGGCGGCCCTGCGCGAGGTCCTCACCGCGATCCTCACCGCCGACCCCGAGGAGATGACCCGCACCGTCACGGAGACGGCCGCCGCCTGCGACCGCCTCGGCGGCGCCTACGCCCCGTACGCCGACATCGCCCACCACTACCCGGGCGACCCCGGAGTCATCGCCGCGATGCTCCTCAACCACGTCCGGCTCCAGCCCGGCGAGGCCCTCTTCCTCGGCGCCGGCGTCCCGCACGCCTACCTCGACGGCCTCGGCGTCGAGATCATGGCCAACTCCGACAACGTCCTGCGCTGCGGCCTGACCCCCAAGCACGTCGACGTCCCCGAACTCCTGCGCATCGTCCGCTTCGAGGCCGGCGACCCCGGCGTACTGCGCCCGGAGGCCGGCCCGGACGGCGAGGAGGTCTACGAGACCCCCATCGACGAGTTCCGCCTCTCCCGCTACGTCCTCCCCGCGGGCGGCGCCACCCACGACCTCACCCTGACCACCCCGCAGATCCTGCTCTGCACCGCCGGCTCCGTACGGACGGGCGAGCACGAACTGACCCCGGGCACATCCGTGTTCGTCCCTTCGGGCGAAAAGGCCGAAGTGTCCGGCACCGGAACCCTGTTCAGGGCCACCGTCGTCGCCTGATCACCCCGTGACGGCGACCTGACACGCCGTCGCCGAACCGGGCTGCAACAATGGCCCACCGTCAAAGGACGGGCAAAGTCCCGGGCGGCGTACGCACACGCCTGCCCGGGCCCCACACGGCGTACGAAGGGACAACGCGAACACATGAGCGCGTCAGGCGGCACCAAGGCGATCGTGGCGGCACTCGCCGCCAACCTCGCGATCGCGGTAGCGAAGTTCGTGGCGTTCCTCTTCAGTGGCTCCTCGTCGATGCTCGCCGAGTCCGTGCACTCGCTCGCAGACTCCGGCAACCAGGGGCTGCTGCTGGTGGGCGGCAAGAGAGCCCAGCGCCAGGCGACCCCGCAGCACCCCTTCGGCTACGGCCGCGAGCGCTACATCTACGCCTTCCTCGTCTCCATCGTGCTCTTCTCGGTCGGCGGCATGTTCGCCATCTACGAGGGCTACGAGAAGATCAAGCACCCGCACGAGCTGGAGCACTGGTACTGGCCGGTCGGCGTCCTCGTCTTCGCGATCATCGCCGAGGGCTTCTCCTTCCGCACCGCCATCAAGGAGTCCAACCCCCTGCGTGGTGAACACTCCTGGAAGGAGTTCGTGCGCCGCGCCAAGGCGCCCGAGCTGCCGGTCGTCCTCCTGGAGGACCTCGGCGCACTCGTCGGCCTGATCCTCGCCCTCGGCGGTGTCGGCCTCGCCCTGGCCACCGGCGACAGCGTCTGGGACGGCATCGGCACCCTCTGCATCGGCGTCCTGCTCATCCTGATCGCCCTGGTCCTCGCCGTCGAGACGAAGTCGCTGCTGCTCGGTGAGGCCGCGGGCCCCGAGGCGACCCAGAAGATCGAGGCCGCCGTCGTCGACGGCGACACCGTCACCCGCATCATCCACATGCGCACCCTCCACATCGGTCCCGAGGAGCTGCTGGTCGCCGCGAAGATCGCCGTCCGGCACGACGACACGGCCACCGAGATCGCCTCCGCCATCGACGCCGCCGAGTCCCGCATCCGCGAGGCCGTCCCGATCGCCCGCGTGATCTACCTCGAGCCCGACATCTACAGCGAGGCCGAGGCCGCCAAGGGCGCCGACCCCGAGGCCACCCCCGGCGGCCCCGGCTCCCACGACACCGCTCACTGAGTCCCGGCCCCACCGGGACCCGCAGGACCCCATGACGGAGGGGCCCGCCACATCACACCGGCGGGCCCCTCCGTCGTCCGGGGCGGCCCCGCGCCTCAGAAGTGCGCGGGCCACAACTCCGTGTCGAACTCCGCCGGCCGGCGCCGCCTGGTCCGCCCCGCGAGCGCACAGAACAGGCCCGCGAGCGCCAGCAGCAGCCCGAACAGCGTGGCCCCGGCGAGCAGCACCACACCCAGGCGGTCCTCCGTCACCCGGCCCCGCACCGCCTCCACGGGCACCGTGCCGCCGTGGTCGTCGGCGAAGAAGCGGGAGTCCCGCGAGTTCAGACGGTGGTCGCCCAGCAGGAACAGCCGCCCCTGCGGCACCCGGACGTCGTACCGCTGCGGAAAAGGGCCGTTGGCGTCCCCGTCCTTGACGTACGGCTCCTCGAACGCCCTGCCGTTCACCGTGAGCCGTCGCGCGGACCCCTCGCCCTCGCAGCACACGATCCGGTCACCGCCCACCCCGATGACCCGCTGCATGACGAGCCCTCCTCCCGGATAGCGGTCGGGCACCGAGAACAGCACCACGTCACCGTGCCGCACCTCGTCCCCGTCCACGCGCGCGTAGAGGACGTCCTCACCGAGCCGGTACGTCGGCGTCATGCTTTCGCCCCGCACAGCGGCCGTCCCGTAGTTCAGCCGCAGCGCCCCCAGGGACGCCACCACCGACAGCAGCCCCGCCGCGAGCATCACCCACCCCGTGACCAGCATTCCCCGCCCGGTGTCCATGCCCGAACCCCTCCCCGCACGGACCACCCGCGCGGGGTGAGGCTAGCGGTCCGCCCGGCGACGGCCGCCGGGGACCGGGGACGGGGTGCCCGCCAGATCGGCCTGATGTGTACGCGGGCGGACTGGGGTCGGCCGGGCCCGGCGGTGTAGCTTGGGACGGAGCCAGACGTCGCTGCTGATGGCGGTCGGGCGGTCCCCCCGCGGACCGGCCGAGGGAGAGAGGGCCTCCGACGGACTGCGCTGCGCGCACGCGGGCATGCCTGTGTCCTCCCCAGGGCACCCCTGTGTCCGCCGCCGCGCAGACCAGCCGTACCCACCTCGACCCACACCCCGAGGAGCAGCTCGCAATGACGACTGTCGACAACCGACAGGACTTCAAGGTCGCCGACCTCTCCCTGGCCGAGTTCGGCCGCAAGGAGATCACCCTCGCCGAGCACGAGATGCCCGGCCTGATGGCGATCCGCAAGGAGTACGCCGACGCCCAGCCCCTGGCCGGCGCCCGCGTCACCGGCTCCCTGCACATGACCGTGCAGACCGCCGTCCTCATCGAGACCCTGGTCGCCCTCGGCGCCCGGGTCCGCTGGGCGTCCTGCAACATCTTCTCCACCCAGGACCACGCCGCGGCCGCCATCGCCGTCGGCCCGAACGGCACGCCCGACAACCCGCAGGGTGTCCCCGTCTTCGCCTGGAAGGGCGAGACCCTGGAGGAGTACTGGTGGTGCACGGAGCAGGCGCTGACCTGGCCGGACAGCCCCACCGGCGGCCCCAACATGATCCTCGACGACGGCGGTGACGCCACCCTCCTCGTCCACAAGGGCGTCGAGTACGAGAAGGACGGCAAGGCCCCCTCGCCCGACACCGCCGAGTCCGACGAGCACCGCGTCATCCTCGAACTGCTCAACCGCACCCTGAGCGAGAGCCCGCAGAAGTGGACCCAGCTCGCCTCCGAGATCCGCGGTGTCACCGAGGAGACCACGACCGGCGTCCACCGCCTGTACGAGATGCAGCGCGACGGCGTCCTCCTGTTCCCGGCGATCAACGTCAACGACGCCGTCACCAAGTCGAAGTTCGACAACAAGTACGGCTGCCGCCACTCCCTGGTCGACGGCATCAACCGCGCCACCGACACCCTGATCGGCGGCAAGACCGCGGTCGTGTTCGGCTACGGCGACGTGGGCAAGGGCTGCGCGGAGTCCCTGCGCGGTCAGGGCGCCCGCGTGATCGTCACCGAGATCGACCCGATCTGCGCCCTGCAGGCCGCGATGGACGGCTACCAGGTCACGACGCTCGACGAGGTCGTCGACAAGGCCGACATCTTCGTCACCACGACCGGCAACAAGGACATCATCATGGCCGCCGACATGGCCAAGATGAAGCACCAGGCCATCGTCGGCAACATCGGCCACTTCGACAACGAGATCGACATGGCCGGCCTCGCCAAGGTCCCCGGCATCGTCAAGGACGAAATCAAGCCGCAGGTCCACACCTGGACCTTCCCCGACGGCAAGAAGATCATCGTCCTCTCCGAGGGCCGCCTGCTGAACCTGGGCAACGCCACCGGCCACCCGTCGTTCGTGATGTCCAACTCCTTCGCGGACCAGACGCTGGCCCAGATCGAGCTGTTCACCAAGCCCGACGAGTACCCGACCGGCGTCTACGTGCTGCCCAAGCACCTCGACGAGAAGGTCGCCCGCCTCCACCTCGACGCACTCGGCGTCAAGCTGACCACGCTCCGCCCGGAGCAGGCCCAGTACATCGGCGTGCAGGTCGAGGGCCCGTTCAAGTCGGACCACTACCGCTACTGAGCCCACGCTCCCGCCGCGGCGAGCGCGTCCAGTGCACGGACGCGCTCCCCGGCAGCAGGTCCTCCGAGGCAGGCCCCCGCACCCCCGTGCCGGGGGCCTGCCCCTTTGGCGGACCGGCGACCGGCCCAGCCCGTCACGACCCAGGACCCCCATGCCCCGCGGCCGCTATTCGCTCCACGATCCGCACGATCACACCCCCCTCGCGGAAGAACACTTCCACTGCGCCCCCGGCCCCTCCGGCTGGCGCTACGTCTCCCAGCTAACCGCCCCCACAGGCGATCATCTGGGCTCGGTCGACCTCGCCCTCGACGAACTCGGCCGCCCCATCCGCCTCGAACTCCACGCCGCGAGCTGGCAGGTCCGCGGCGCCGCCCTCGACGGCGTCACCTGGGTCCGCACCGACCCCACCGGAACCCACGCCACCGAAGGCAATGTGCGCGCCCACGCCTTCACCGGCTCGTCCCCCGCCTTTCTCATCGCCACCGCTCGCCTCCTGCGCCTCACCCCCTCGGCATCAGCCACCCGCGTACGCCTCGTCGCCTTCACGGACCCGGTCCTCGCCCCGCGCACCCTGGACCAGTCCTGGGCGTTGGTGAAGAGAGAAGCACACACCACTGACAACGGCCCCCTGACCGTGGACGAATACCAGGTCACAGCCCTGGACACGGGCGAGCAGCACTCCGTGCACCTTGCCGGGGACGTGGTCCTCGCGGCTCCCGGCATCGAACTGGAGGACCTCGAATCACCACCGTCGGTCCTCGACTGACCAACGCCTCCCGAAGGCACCTACGCGGGCGGGGCGAACCCCGTCGAGGGCCGGTCGGCCGACGATCCCTCCTGCGGCGGGGCGGCCCGCTCCCCACGTACCACGGCTCCCGGATCCGCCGGCCGATACACAGCCGGCCGCACATCCGGGGCGACGGCCGCAGCGGGATACACCGGCGGGGCACAGGCGCCGGCCGGACCGGTCGTACCCACGGGCCCACCACTCCCGGCCGGCCCCTGTCCGAACGCCCGCCGGGCCTCCCGTGCCTGCCGTTCCTGCACCACCGCCGCGAGATACGCCGCAGGTGGCACCCCCGGCGGCACCGGTGCCCCCGTGCGCCCGGCCAGGTCCGCGGCCAGCCGCTCCGCCATCGACCAGCCGACCTGCGGATCGAGCTGCCCCATCCGCGTCAGGTACTGCCGGACGGCAAGCCACAGACCATCGGGCACCGCCGACAGATCGAGCCCCGAGAAACGCCCGGCCAGCCACGGCGGAGGCGGCGGCACGAACCCCGCCTGCCCGACCGGCACCCGCTCCCGCACGACGAGAGTCCCCGCGAACACATCTCCGAGCCGCCGTCCCCGCGCCGAAACCAGGGACGCGATGCAGGCCACGACCCCGAGCGTCATCAGGATCTCGATCACACCGATCAGGCCCCGCACCAACGCGTGCCGGAACCGGATCGGCCCTCCGTCGTCCCGCACCACCCGCAGTCCGCAGGCCATCTTCCCGAGCGACCGCCCATGGCTGAGTGTCTCGACCAGGATCGGCCCACCGACCAGCACGAGGACGAACAAGGCGATCGAGATCGCGGTCTGCGCCGCCTCGTCCAACGAGGCCGTGGCAGTCACCAGAGCGATGGTCACCACGACATAGACGGCCACGGCCGCCACCAGATCGAGCAGCACGGCCAGCGCCCTGCTGGGCAGCCTCGCGGGGCGCAGCTCCAACGCCACAGCCTCGCCCGTCACCAGCTCACTCACGCCCGCCGCCCTTCCCTGGCCTGCCCCGAACACCGCCAGTCTGCCAAGCTGATGTCACATCGCACCGCGGTACGACCAGCAGATCAAGCCGATCATCCTTCCACCGGTCAGGCCGACCGCCGACGAACAGCCGAGGAGCAGGCACACCGATGGACCTCGACGTCTTCGTCTCCGCCCACCGCGCGGAGTGGGACCGCCTCGACGCCCTGCTCCGGCGCCAGCGCCGCCTCACCGGCGCGGAGGCCGACGAACTCGTCGTCCTCTATCAGCGCACGGCCACCCATCTCTCCCTGATCCAGTCGGCCGCCCCCGACCCGCAGTTGACCGGCCGGCTCAGCCAACTGGTGGCACGCGCGCGCAGTGCGGTGACCGGCGCCCGCCGCGCCTCCTGGCGGGACGTCACACGCTTCCTGTCCCACAGCTTCCCGGCCGCCGTCTACAAGTCACGCCACTGGTGGGTGCCCACAGCACTCCTCTCCACAGCCGTCGCGGCACTCCTCGGCTGGTGGATAGGCACCCACCCCGAAGTACAGGCGTCCATAGCGGCTCCCGACGAGCTGCGTGAGCTCACCCGCCCCGGCGGCCAGTACGAGACGTACTACTCGAGCCACCCCGCGGCCTCCTTCGCCGCCCAGGTCTGGACGAACAACGCGTGGGCCGCGGCCCTCTGCCTGATCCTGGGTGTCTTCCTGGGTCTGCCGGTCCTCTGGATCCTCTTCCAGAACATGCTCAACCTGGGCGTCGGCTTCGGTCTGATGTCCTCCGCCGGCCGTCTCGACACCTTCCTCGGCCTGGTCCTGCCGCACGGCCTCCTGGAACTCACCGCGGTCTTCGTCGCGGCCGGAACCGGCCTCCGCCTCGGCTGGACCGTCATCGACCCGGGCCCCCGCACCCGACGCACAGCCTTGGCGGCGGAGGGCCGGGCAGCCCTGGCCATGGCGATCGGCCTCGCCCTGGTCCTCTTCGTCTCCGGCGCCATCGAAGGCTTCGTCACCCCGTCGGGCCTGCCCACCTGGGCGCGTATCACCATCGGAGTCGTCGCCGAGCTGGCCTTCCTGGCCTACGTCTATGTCCTGGGCGGACGTGCGGCGCGCGCCGGCGAGACCGGTGACCTGGAGGCGTTCGAACGCAGCGCCGACGTGCCCACGGCTGCCTGATGTGCGTGAGACCCCGCTGAGCTGCTAGTCTCCTCTTCGCCCCGCAGGAACCGTTGACACGGAGCAGGCGGGGAGGTAGATTCAAACAGTTGCCTGGAGACGGGGTCTGACCCGGAAGGCGACCGTGAGCATCTACCAGCTTCTTATCGAAACGCTGATTTCGAAGAAGCACCTCCCGATGAATCGGAAAACGAAGGCCGGTCAGTCCGCCCCGAAACTTCTGATAAAGTCGGAACCGCCGGAAAGGGAAACGCGAAAGCGGAACCCCGGAAAGCACCGAGGAAATCGGGTCGGAAAGATCTGATAGAGTCGGAAACGCAAG
>NZ_JBHWHX010000074.1:0-25971 GCF_042732315.1 Streptomyces sp. NPDC059787 | reverse complement strand
GCCGAGGACGGCCTGCCGAACATGCGCACCGTCTCGGTCTCGATCGCGCTCACCGAGAACCACGACACCAACGGCGGCCTCATGATCATGCCGGGGTCGCACAGGACGTTCCTCGGATGCGCGGGCGCCACCCCGAAGGACAACTACAAGAAGTCCCTGCAGATGCAGGACGCCGGAACACCCTCCGACCAGGCGCTGACGAAGATGGCCTCGGAACACGGCATCAGGCTGTTCACCGGCAGGCCCGGCTCGGCGACCTGGTTCGACTGCAACGCCATGCACGGCTCCGGCGACAACATCACACCCTTCCCCCGCAGCAACGTGTTCATCGTCTTCAACAGCGTGGAGAACACGGCGGTCGAACCGTTCGCCGCACCGATCCGACGGCCCGAGTTCATCGGCGCGCGGGACTTCACCCCGGTGAGGTGAGATGAGGCGTGACGGATCCCCGAAGCGACCCCGGGGCCGGACCCGGCGTGCCGGACGGTCCGCTGTACGTACCCGTCCGTCCGGAACGCGGCTACTTCGTGACCTGCTTCTTCCGCACTCCCTCCGGGCGCCGTACGGCCGTCGCCTTCACCACCTCCGTACGGTTGCTGGAGACCCTCGGCCGGGACCACCCCTGGATCAGGCTCTCCGCCGACGCGCTGCGTTCCCTCACCTCACCCCTGGGATGCGCTCTCACCGTCGACCCGCGTTCGACGGCCCGCCGGCTCCGGCCACCACGCGCGGCGGCTCCCCCGCGGAGGCCGCGGAAGGACGCGCGGCGGCGACGGTGACCGGGACGCGGGCCGGCCGGGCCGGCATGCCGCTCACCCGGCCGGGGAGGACGCGGGGAGGCGCAGGGCCAGCATGGCCACGTCGTCGTCGTTGTCCACGGTGAGCTGGTCGGCGAGCAGCGCGTCGCAGAAGGCCTCCAGCGGGTGTCCGACGGCGGCCGAGGCGTGCAGCCGCAGCCGCTCCAGGCCGACGGTGAGGTCCTCCTCGCGGCGCTCCACCAGCCCGTCGGTGTACAGCAGCAGGGTCGAGCCGGGCAGCAGCGGCTGTACGGCGCTGGCGTACTCGGGCTGTGGATCGAGTCCGAGCATCGGGGACCGGGCCCCGGTCAGGAAGCGCGCGGTGCCGTCCGCCTCGACCAGCAGGGGCGGAGGGTGTCCGGCGACGGAGTAGTGGAGCTGCAGGCCACCGGAGTCCCGGCGTTCGACCCGGGCCAGGACGCAGGTGGCGGTGAACTCCAGGTACAGGGTCTGCACGGCGACGTCCAGCCGGCGCAGGATCGTGCCGGTCGGTTCCTGGCGGTCCAGGGTGAGTCCGCGGAGCATGTTGCGCAGCTGGCTCATGGTGACGGCGGCGGGCAGGTCGTGGCCGGAGACGTCGCCGATGGTGAGGACGGTGGCGCCGTCACGCAGCACGAACGAGTCGTACCAGTCGCCGCCGACCTCGGCGGCCGCGGTGCTGGGCCGGTAGCGGACGGCGATGCCGAGGCCGGGCACGTCCGGCGGGTCGGTGAGCAGGCTGCGCTGGAGGGCCAGCGCCACCTGTCGGGTGCGCTGGTACTCCAGGGCGTTGCTGAGGGGGGTGTGGGCGCGTTCCAGGAGGGTCTGCAGCAGGTTGATCTCGGTCCGGCCGAGGGGAGGGCGGTCGCCGCTGGTGGAGACGGTGACCAGGGCGGCGGTGGTGCCGCCGACGACGACGGGGAACACCACGACGCTGTTGACCCCGTCGGCCAGCCAGGGTTCGTCGTCGGGCGGGGCGAGCTCCGAGGGGGGTGCGCCGGGCGGGAAGACGGCGTGGAGCGGGCTGCGCCGGTCGGCGGTGAGGGCGAGCGGACTGCCGGGCCGCAGGTGCTCCTCGCGGTGCGGGGGCAGGTCGGGCAGGCCCTCGCAGGTGGTCGCGGTGACGCGCTGTGCGGTCAGCGAGGTGCCGGGCAGCCGGTGCAGGGCGTGCGGGAGGAGGTGGACGGTGCAGCTGTCGGCGATGTCCGGCACGATCACATCGGCGAGGGCGGTGAACATCTCGGCCGGCCGTACGATGCCGGCCGTGGCGGTGGCGGCCCGTGCCAGCAGTTCCTCACGTCGGGTCTCCTGCCACTCCTGCTCGACGTCCGCGCAGGTGCCCATCCACTCGATCACCGTGTCCCCGTCGCGCACCGGTGCGGCGTCGACGGCGAAGTGACGGTAGCCCCCCGTGGCCAGCCGCAGCCGGTAGGTGTGGGTCCAGCGGGGCGCCTGCTCGTCCAGCGCCCGCTGCCACGACGCGACGGCGGCGGCGCGGTCGTCGGGGTGGAGGGCGTCGATCCATCCGTCGCCGCGGAACTCCTCCCAGCTCTGTCCGGTCACCCGCTGCCAGCCGGGACTGGGCTCGGTCACCCCGCCCTTGGGGCCGGTCACCCACACGATCTGGGAGCTCGCATTCACCAGGCTGCGGTAGCGCTGCAGCGCGCGGCGGCGCTCCTCGGACAGGACACGGATCCGTTCCTCGCCGGTCACCTGCTCGGTGACCTCCACGACCACGCCGAGCACGCCGGGCCGGCCGTCGCTCATCGTGGCGTGGGAGATGCTGAACGAGAAGTAGCGGGTCCCGCCGTTCGCCGGGCCGGGGTAGGCCAGGTCGACGGGTACGGCGGTGAGCACCTCGGCCGTGCCCGTGGCGAGGACCCGGTCGAAGATGTCGAAGTAGCCGGACTGCGCGAGGTCGGGAAAGGCGTCGCGGATCGTCCGGCCCAGCGGACGGTCGCCGAAGGTGTCCCGGTAGACGGCGTTCATGTACGCGAGCCGGTGTTCCGGCCCCTGCGTGAAGACGACGCCGATCGGGGCGGGGTCGAACATCTCGAGCCTCATGCGGCCTCCACCTGCCCGTACCCGGGAGCGAACGTGGCGGGCAACGTGTGCCCAGTACCCCGCCCCCGGGTTCCGACGCGCGTGCGGCGCGTACGCGGTGGGTTCAGCGCGCGGTCTGCGTGTGGACGTACTCCACGAGGCGGGTCAGGGCGTCCGGGTCGGTGGACGGCATGACGCCGTGGCCGAGGTTGAAGATGTGGCCCTCCAGGCCGGCGGCCGTGTCCAGGACCTCCCGTGCCTTGGTCTCGACGGCCTCCCGGCCGGCGAACAGGACGGTCGGGTCCAGGTTGCCCTGGAGCGCCTTGCCGGGGCCGACGCGGCGGACGGCCTCGTCCATCGGGACGCGCCAGTCGACGCCGACGACGTCCGCGCCGGCCTCGCCCATGAGCCCCAGCAGCTCGCCGGTGCCCACGCCGAAGTGGATGCGCGGGACGCCGTGGCCGGCCACCGCGTCGAACACCTTCGCCGAGGCGGGCAGCACCGAGCGCCGGTAGTCGGCGGGGGCGAGCGCGCCGGCCCAGGAGTCGAAGAGCTGGACGGCAGAGGCGCCGGCGGCGATCTGGACCTCGAGGAACGCGGCCGTGATGCCGGCGAGGCGGTCGAGCAGGTCGGCCCAGAGCTCGGGGTCGCCGTACATCATCGCCTTGGCGTTCTCGTACGTACGGGACGGGCCGCCCTCGACGAGATAGCTCGCGAGGGTGAACGGGGCGCCCGCGAAGCCGATGAGCGGGGTGGACCCGAGCTCGCGGGTCAGCATGCCGATCGCCTCCGTGACGTAGGAGACGTCCTCGGGGGTGAGGTCGCGCAGCCGGGCGAGGTCGGCGCGGGTGCGCACGGGCTGCTCGACGACCGGGCCGATGCCGGGCTTGATGTCGAGGTCGATGCCGATGGCCTTGAGGGGTACGACGATGTCGCTGAAGTAGATCGCCGCGTCGACGTGGTGGCGGCGCACCGGCTGGAGCGTGATCTCGGTGACCAGGTCGGGGCGCATGCAGGAGTCGAGCATCCCGATGCCCTCGCGGACCTTGCGGTACTCCGGCAGTGAGCGCCCGGCCTGCCGCATGAACCACACCGGCGTGTGCGGCACGGGCTCGCGTCGGCACGCCTTGAGGAAGGCGGATTCCTGGACCGTGTCGTTCCTGACGGGATCGGGGGTCGCGGTCGGCGTCTGGCCCGTCGGGCTTGCGTTGGCACTCACACCGGCAAGTCTCGCACGACCCGCCGGCGCGCCCGGACCCCAGGGCCCGCGGGGCGGGATCCGGACACCGCCGGGCGGCGCGGGTGTCCCTCCCTGCACCGGGGGCCCGTTCCGCTTAATCTTCCCCGCATGGCTGCGGCTCAGGGACGACTGTCGGACGGCGCTGGCGGAATGGACGAACGGAAGGGGACCGGAGGGGACTCCGGACAGGGGGGTGCGGGGGGTGCGGGGGGTGCGCCCCCGCCGCCCTTCCGGGCCGCTGTCGAGGCGTTGCGCGGCGCGCGGCTGCGGCCGCAGATCGAGGTGGATCCCGCGCCCGCTCCGAAGCGGCTCGCCCCGTACGCGTACGCGCTGGAGGCGGCGGTCGTCGACGGCGAGGAGGATCTGGCCGACGGCCGGCTGGTGCTGCTGCACGACCCGGCCGGGCACGACGCCTGGCGGGGCACCTTCCGTCTGGTGACGCTGGTGCGCGCGGAACTGGAGCCGGAGATGGCGGCGGACCCGCTGCTCCCGGACGTGTGCTGGTCCTGGCTGACCGGTGCGCTGGCGGCGCGCGGACTGACGTACGGCGAGCCGAGCGGCACGGTGACGCGGGCGAGTTCCCACTACTTCGGCGGGCTGTCCGCGCGGCCCGCCGCCTCGCAGATCGAGATCCGGGCCTCCTGGACGCCCCGGGAGGGCCTGGGCGGGGCCCCGGACACGGCCGCCCATCTGGCGGCGTGGTCCGATCTGCTGGCGCAGGTCGCGGGGCTGCCGCCGGCCGCTGCCGGGGACGCGTCCGTGGTGACGCTGCCGCAGCGGAGGGGTCCGCAGTCGCGCTGAACCTCCCGCTCGGGGCTCCCGGCCGTCACCATCGGCCATCTCTTTGTCGACACGGCCACTTTCGGAAGCGTTGCGACGCGGATCGAAACCGTTCGGTCTTCGAATGATCGCTCGTGCGTCCGAATTGCTCGGATTGTTACTCATCACTTCGTGATCATTCGTTAAAGGACACCAGGTTTATTGCCGAAGACGACTGTGACCTTGAAAGCACGGTTCGTCCCGACTGCACCCCCACGAGCCGGCCCCGTCCCGTACCCAGGAGGCCTGGTGTCCGTTCTCCTCGAGCAGCCCGCAAGCCTGGTCGCCTACCGCCCGAACAAGCCGACCGCCATGGTGGTCGTGGCCGACCCGCGCGTCCGTTCCACCGTCACCCGCCATCTGTGGGCGCTCGGTGTACGCGACGTCATCGAGGCCTCGTCCGTCGCGGAGGCTCGTCCCCGCATCGGCAACCCCCGCGACATCTGCGTCGCCGAAGTCCATCTGCCGGATGGTTCCGGCCTCACCCTCCTCTCCGAGACCCGCGCCGCCGGCTGGCCCAACGGCCTCGCCCTCTCCGCCGCCGACGACATCGGCGCCGTACGCAACGCCCTCGCCGGCGGAGTGAAGGGTTACGTCGTCACCGGCACCCGCACCAACCTCGGGCTCCCCACCCGACCCGGTGCCGCCCCCATCGGCTCCGCCGCCGCCCGCCTGCACCGCCGCCCCCCGGGTGCCCCGAGCCACCCGGGCGGCTACCGAGAACTGTCCGGCCGTGAGGTCGAGGTGCTGCGACTGGTGGCGGAGGGCCAGTCGAACAAGGCGATCGGCGTCTCCATGGGCCTGTCCGCACTGACCGTCAAGAGCCACCTCGCCCGCATCGCCCGCAAGCTCGGCACGGGCGACCGCGCCGGCATGGTGGCGGTGGCCCTGCGCACCGGCATCATCCACTGACCACTCCCACCCCTCCCGTTCCGCCCCTCCCACGGGCTCACGAACACGATCTTTCACCCTCCTGACCGGAATACGACCCACCGGCGCCCGTCACGGAACACAACCGTCGACGGGCGCCTTCACGGCACGGATACCCTTGACAGGTGACCGACGCCCACGACACCGCAGCAGACCGTTCACTGCGCACCACCGGAGGCGCCCCTCCGGACGACGGCGGATCTTCTGCTACGGAGGCGCCGATCCCCTTGCTCGAACCGCGCGAGGGCATTCCGCCCGTGATCGCGGACGAGGCCGCCCTCGCCGAGGCGATCGCCGCCTTCGCCGCGGGCAGCGGCCCCGTCGCCGTGGACGCCGAGCGCGCCTCCGGCTACCGCTACGGCCAGCGCGCCTACCTCGTCCAGCTGCGCCGCGAGGGCGCCGGCACCGCGCTGATCGACCCCGTCGCCTGCCCCGACCTGTCCGGTCTCGGCGAGGCGCTGTCCGGCGTCGAGTGGGTGCTGCACGCCGCCACCCAGGACCTGCCCTGCCTCCGTGAGATAGGCATGGTGCCCACCCGCCTCTTCGACACCGAGCTGGCCGGACGCCTCGCCGGGTTCCCCCGCGTCGGGCTCGGCGCGATGGTCGAGAACGTGCTCGGCTTCGTCCTGGAGAAGGGCCACTCCGCCGTCGACTGGTCCACCCGCCCGCTGCCCGAACCCTGGCTGCGCTACGCCGCCCTCGACGTCGAGCTCCTGGTCGACCTGCGCGACGCGCTGGAGAAGGAGCTGGACCGGCAGGGCAAGCTGGACTGGGCCCGGCAGGAGTTCGACGCGATCGCCTCGGCACCGCCGCCCGAGCCCCGCAAGGACCCCTGGCGGCGCACCTCCGGCATGCACAAGGTGCGCCGGCGCCGGCAGATGGCCGTCGTACGGGAGCTGTGGCAGACCCGCGACCGGATCGCACAGCGCCGGGACGTCTCCCCCGGCAAGGTGCTCCCGGACGCGGCGATCGTGGAGGCCGCGCTCGCCCTCCCGGCCAACCTCCACGCCCTCGCCGCGCTCAACGGGTTCGGGCAGCGCGTGGGGCGGCGCCAGCTGGAGCAGTGGCAGGCGGCCGTCGACCGGGCGAAGGCACTGAGCGAGGACCGGCTGCCCCAGCCCGGCCAGCCGGTGACCGGCCCCCCGCCGCCGCGCGCGTGGGCCGACAAGGACCCGGCGGCGGCGGCACGGCTGTCCGCGGCTCGGGCGGGCGTCGCCGCGCTCGCCGAGCGGCTGAACATGCCGCCGGAGAACCTGATCACGCCGGACACGGTGCGGAGGGTCTGCTGGGAGCCGCCAAAGCCTGCCGATGGGCAGTCCGTCGCCTTGGCTCTGGCAGGTTACGGGGCGCGTGCGTGGCAGGTCGAGCAGGTCACGCCCGTGCTGGTTGCCGCGTTGGCTTCGGCGGGCGGTGCCTAGTCGCCGTACGGCGGGTCTCGTCGTACGGCGGGTGCGGGTGCGTCGTGGCTTGTCGCGCAGTTCCCCGCGCCCCTATGGGGCGCCCATGTCGGCGCCTCCTTCCAGGCACCCCGCTTCGGCGGCCCTCATTTCGTCGCCCCCCTCATGAAGCCGTTGTAGATAAAGCGCTGGAGGAACAGGAAGACGAGCAGGGTGGGGAGGATGACCAGGACCGCGCCTGCCGAGATGGTTTCCCAGTGGGCGCCGAAGGGGCCCTTGAAGCGGAACAGGGACGTCGAGATCACGCCAAGATCTTCGGAGGGCATGTAGAGGAAGGGGATGTAGAAGTCGTTGTAGACGTTGATCCCCTTCACGATCACGACCGTCGCGATCGCCGGTTTGAGCAGCGGGAAGATCACCTTGCGGTAGACCGCGAAGGCGCCCGCGCCGTCCAGACGGGCCGCCTCGTCCAGGGAGATCGGGATGGAGCGGATGAACTGCAGGAAGATGTAGATCGACACGATGTCCGTGCCCATGTAGAGCGCGATCGGCGCCCACAGGCTGTCGAACATGCCGAAGCTGTTGACGATCTGGAAGGTCGCCACCTGGGTGGTCACCCCCGGCACCAGCGCGGCCAGCAGGAACAGGGCGACGACCAGTTTCCTGAAGCGGAAGTGGAAGCGGTCGATCGCGTACGCCGTCATCGAGCCGATGAGGATCGTGCCGCCGACGGCGACGACCAGGATGATCGCCGTGTTGCCGAACGCGGACAGCATCTGGCCGTCCCGGAACGCCGTCGCGTAGTTGTCGAAGTTCAGCGGGTCGTCGGGCAGGGCCAGCGCTCCGCTGCCGTCGGCCATCTCCTTGGACGATTTCAGCGAGGTCAGGAAGACCACGGTGAGCGGCAGCAGCACGACGAGCGTGGCGAGGACAAGGGACACGTACACGAGGGCGCGGGCCACGGTGCGGCGGGTCATACCAGGTCCACCTTTTCGTCGGGGACGATGCGCCGCTGCACCCAGGTGACCGCCAGGACGATCAGCAGCAGGACGACGGCGGCGGCCGAGGCGAGGCCCGTCTTGTTGAACTGGAAGGCCAGCTTCACGGTCTGGATCACGAAGGTCTCGGTGCCGGTGGCGCCGCCGGTCATGATGTACGGGATCTCGAAGACCGAGAGCGAGCCGGAGACGGAGAGGATGACGCTCAGGCTCAGAATGGGTTTGATGCCGGGCGCGATGATGTGCCGGAACTGGTGCCAGCGGTTCGCCCCGTCGATCTCGGCCGCCTCGTACAGCTCGCCCGGGATGGACTGGATCGCGCCGAGGAAGAGTACGAAGTTCAGGCCCATGTAGCGCCAGACGGAGACGCCGGCGAGTGAGGTGTTCGCGGAGAACGGCGTGCCCAGCCAGGCGTGGTCGGTCCCGACGCCGAACAGGCTCAGTACGGAGTCGAGGGTGCCGCCGTCCTGGAAGAAGTAGAGGAAGACGAAGCCGATCGCCACCCCGTTGATCAGGTACGGGAAGAACAGCACGCCCTTGAAGAAGTTCCGGAAGCGGACGTCGAAGCTGAGGATCGTGGCGAAGTAGAGGGCGAGACCGATCTGCACCACGGAGGCGACGAGGTAGTAGCCGCTGACGAAGAAGACCTCGAACAGCTCGGAGCGGGTGAGGAGTTCGGTGTAGTTCTCGGTGCCGGTCCAGTTCAGCTCCGGGCTGACGCCGTCCCAGTCGGTGAAGCTGTACGCGAGCATGTTGGCGATCGGCGCGTAGGTGAAGGTCAGCAGCAGGGCCAGTGGGGCGATCAGGAAGAGCCACGGGGTGAGGCGGCGCGACAGCCGGGTGCGGCGCGGGGCCGGCGCGGCCCGCTTCGGCCCGGCGGGCGCGGCCGGGACGTCCGGCCGCGCCGCCTTGCGGGTGGTGTCCGTCATCAGGACCCCAGCGAGTTCCGCGCCTCGGCCCAGCGCTCGCCGAGGTCGCCGAGGAAGTCGTCGAGGCTGCCCCCGCGGGCGCCGCGGGCGAGGTCGACGAGCTCCTGACGGTAGTCGGGCTTGTAGATGCCGACCTCGGACTGGTTGTCGATGGACTTCACCTCGGCGCCCTTGCTGTCGTCGAGGTCGATGAGCTTGACGCCCTTCTCCTCGTACGGCTGGAGGATGTCGGGCAGCGGGGCGTCCTTCAGCGGGGACAGGGCGAGGTTGGCCGCCGCGTAGCCGGACTTGTCGGTGAACCAGTCGATCCAGGCGCGGGCGGCCTCCTTGTGATCGGAGTTGACGTTGACGGCCTGCTGGTAGTCCGGGGAGGTCACCGCGCAGAAGGCGCCGTCCCGCTGTGCGGGGAAGGGCATGAAACCGATGTCGGCGGGGTCGGTGCCGGCCTGCTTCGCGGCGTCCTGCATCTGGACGACGGCCCAGGAGCCGAGCCACATGGTGGCGATCTCACCCTTGGCCAACTTGGGTTTGGACGCTTCCCAGTTGGTGGTGGTCGGGTCCTTCTCCACCAGTCCGCCGCCGACGATGTCGTGGAGCAGGGTGTCGCCCACGCGCAGGTCGGCGCCCTCGGCCCAGGGGTCGCCCTCGGCGAGCTTCGTGGTGGCGTTCGTGTCGCAGCCGACGGAGCCGTTGACGTTGGTCCACTGGGTCAGCGGCCACATGTCCTTGAAGTTGGTGTAGTACGGCACCGCGTCGGTCTTCGACTTGATCGCCTTCAGGTCGTCGAGGAACTCGGCCGGGGTGGTGGGCCAGTCGGTGACGCCGGCCTCGCCCCACACCTTCTTGTTGTAGATGAAGCCGGGGACGACACCGATCGGGCTCTGGCCGTAGACCTTGCCGCCGACGGTGGAGTAGTCGGTGAAGCGGTACTTGGCGCCGCGTTCGGCCTTGGTGCCGAGGGAGGCGAAGAACTTCGGGTAGTCCTTCTTCTCGATGACCGCCGGGATCATGAGGACGTCGCCGTAGTTCTCCGTGTTCATACGGATCTTGACCTCACCCTCGTAGTCGGTGAGGCCGTCGAACTCGACCTTCACACCGGGGTAGGTCTTGTTGAACTCTGCCGCGTACTTCTTCATCGTCCCGTCCTGCACCAGGTCGGTCCGGTGGGTGAGGACAGTGATGGAGCCCTCGACCTTCGACGGGTCGTCGGGCGCCTCGGCGTCCGCGCCCTCGGAGGAGCCTCCCGTGCCCGTGCAGGCGGAGGCCAGCAGGGCGAGGAGGGCGATCGATCCGGTAAGTGCGGTGCGGCGGTACATGTGCATCAGCTCCGTTCACGGGGCGGACGAGCACGAGTGGGTTGGCTGATTCGGCACTCTGGCAGCCCCTCACTGAACCGGTAAAGTCTCTATTAAGACAACGATGTCAAAATGCTGCCCCGACAGGGCTCGACCGGTTTAGGGAGTGTGCATGCGTCAGGTCACACCGCTCACCGAGGGATGGACCCTGCGACACCCGGACGGCACGGGGGACGGCCTCCCCGCCTCGGTGCCGGGGTGTGTGCACACCGATCTGCTGGCGGCCGGGCTGATACCCGACCCGTTCCTCGGCCGGAACGAGGCCGAGGTGGCGTGGGTGGGCCGGCGGGAGTGGACGTACGGGACGGAGCTGACCGCCGGGGCGGGTGCGCACGAGCGGACGGATCTGGTCTTCGACGGTCTCGACACCGTCGCCGAGGTCCTGCTCGACGGCCGGCCGCTGGGCCGGACGCGGAACATGCACCGCTCGTACCGCTTCGACGTGACGGGGCTGAGCGGGCGGCTGACGGTGCGGTTCGCCTCCGCCTACGCCGAGGCCGAGGCGGTGCGCGGCAAGCTGGGCGAACGGCCGGGAGCGTACACCGAGCCGTACCAGTACCTGCGCAAGATGGCCTGCTCGTTCGGCTGGGACTGGGGGCCGACGCTGGTGACGGCCGGGATCTGGCGGCCGGTGCGGCTGGAGCACTGGTCGACGGCCCGGATCGCCCGGGTGCGCCCGCTGGTCACCGTCGAGGACGGCACGGGGCAGGTCGAGCTGGCGGTCGACGTGGAGCGCTCCCGGACCGGGGCACCGCTCACCGTGGAGGCGAGCGTCGGCGGTGTACGCGCCCGCGCGCAGATCGACGGGACGCGGGGGACCGTACGGCTGCGAGTGCCGGACGTACGGCTTTGGTGGCCTCGCGGCTACGGCGAACAGCCGCTGTACGACGTCGAGTTGACGCTGCTGCACGGCGAGGGTGCGCTGGACTCGTGGCGGCGCCGGATCGGGTTCCGGACGGTGGAGCTGGACACCTCGGCCGACGCCCACGGCACCGGGTTCACCCTGGTCGTCAACGGGGAGCGGCTGTTCGCGCGGGGTGTCAACTGGATCCCGGACGACGTCTTCCCGTCCCGGATCACCCGTGAGCGCTACCGGCGGCGGCTGGAGCAGGCGGCCGGCGCGGGCGTGGACCTGGTCCGCGTCTGGGGCGGCGGGATCTACGAGAGCGAGGACTTCTACGACGCCTGCGACGAGTTGGGGCTGCTGGTCTGGCAGGACTTCCCGTTCGCGTGCGCGGCCTACCCCGAGGAACAGCCACTGCGCGGGGAGGTGGAGGCGGAGGCGCGGGAGAACGTCGTACGGCTGATGCCGCACCCCTCTCTGGTGCTGTGGAACGGCAACAACGAGAACCTGTGGGGGTTCAGGGACTGGGACTGGGAGCCGGGGCTGGCCGGGGACTCCTGGGGCGAGGGCTACTACCTGGGCGTACTGCCGCGTGTGGTCGCAGAGTCGGACCCGACACGGCCGTACACGGCGGGCAGCCCCTGGTCCGGCTCCTGGCTGCACCACCCCAACGACCCGGCGCACGGCACGCACCACTCCTGGGAGGTGTGGAACCGCACCGACTACGCCGACTACCGCCTCCATGTGCCGCGTTTCGTGGCCGAGTTCGGCTGGCAGGCACCGCCCGCGTACGCCACGCTGCGGCGGGCGCTGCCCGGGGAGGAGCTGGCGCCGGACTCCCCCGGCGTGCTGCACCACCAGAAGGCGGACGACGGCAACGGCAAGCTGGAGCGCGGTCTGGCCCGCCATTTCGCCGTCCCGGAGGGGGACTTCGACCGCTGGCACTATCTGACGCAGGTCAACCAGGCGCGTGCGATCGCCGCCGGGATCGAGCACTGGCGCTCGCACTGGCCGGTGTGCGCGGGCACGGTGGTGTGGCAGCTCAACGACTGCTGGCCGGTGACCTCGTGGGCCGCGATCGACGGGGACGGGCGGGAGAAGCCGCTCTACCACGAGCTGCGGCGGCTGTACGCGGACCGGCTGCTGACCGTACGGGCGGACGGGGACGGTGGTGGTCTTGTGGTGGCGGCGGTCAACCAGTCCGCCGAGGCCTGGCACGGCACGCTGCGGCTGCGCCGGATGTCCGTGGACGGCGCGGTGCTCGGGGAGGCGGGCCCGGTGCTGGCCGCCGAGGGGCGGACCGTGGCGGTGACCGAGGTCCCGGCCGGTCTGGTACCGGTCGGCCCGAAGGAGTTCCTGGTCGCCGACGCGGACACGGTGCGGGCGCTGCACTTCCCCGTACCGGACCAGGAGATCCCGTACCCGCGCCCGGAGTTCGAGGTCGCCCTCGTACCGGACGGCATCACGGTCACGGCCCGCACCCTCGTACGGGACCTGCTGCTCCAGGCCGACCGGCTGGCCCCGGAGGCGGTGGCCGACCGGGGGCTGGTGACCCTGCTGCCCGGGGAAGAGGTGACGATCGGGGTGCGGGGCTGGAAGACTCCGGACCCGGACACCGCCCGCTGCGCCCTGTACTGCGTGGAGCCCACTCGATGACGGCAACGCCGCCTCCCCGCGTCACCATCAAGGACGTCGCCGCGCGCGCCGGTGTGTCCAAGGGGGCCGTGTCCCTCGCCTTCAACCGGAAACCCGGCCTGTCGGAGGCGACCCGCGACCGGATCTTCCGGGCGGCGCGGGAACTGGGGTGGGCGCCGAGTCCGACCGCGCGCACGCTGGCCGGGTCACGGGTGGACGTGGTGGGTCTCGCGGTGTGCCGGCCCGCCCGGCTGCTCGGCCTGGAGCCGTTCTACATGGAGTTCGTCTCCGGGGTGGAGAGCGTCCTGGTCGAGCGGTCCTGCTCGCTGCTGCTGCGGCTGGTGCGCAGCCCGGACGAGGAGGTCGGGCTGATGGAGTCGTGGTGGAGGGGCCGGCAGATCGGCGGGTCGATCCTGGTGGACTTCCGGGCCGACGACCCCCGCCCGGCGGTGGCCGAACGGCTGGGGCTGCCGGTGGTGGCCGTCGGACACCCGTCGCTGACCGGCGGGCTGACCTCCGTATGGACGGACGACGCCACGGCCGTGACCGAGGCGGTGCGGTATCTGGCGGCGCTCGGGCACCGGCGGATCGCCCGGGTGGGCGGCGCGGCGGCGCTCGGGCACACCTCGATCCGTACGACCGCGTTCGACGAGGCGGTCGGGGCGCTGAAGCCGGCCGCGCGGGCGTGGCAGGTGGCGACGGACTTCTCCGGGGACGCGGGCGCGCGGGCGACCCGCTCACTGCTGGCGGCGGCGCCGGCGGAGAGGCCGACGGCGATCGTGTACGACAACGACATCATGGCGGTGGCGGGACTGTCGGTGGCGGCGGAGATGGGGCTGCGGGTGCCGGACGACGTGTCGCTGCTGGCGTGGGACGACTCGCAGCTGTGCCGGCTGACGCATCCGACGCTGTCGGCGATGAGCCATGACGTCCACGGGTTCGGGGCGGAGGTGGCCCGGACCCTGTTCTCGGTGATCACGGGAGGTGAGGCCGGATCGCATCCGGTGCCCACTCCCGTGCTGACGCCCCGGGGTTCCACGGCACCTCCGAAATCCTGAGTCCCGGGCGGGGAACACCGCCCATGCGCGCGGGTGTGCGCGTTCCGGCGCTGCCCTCTCAGGAATCGCCGTCGACCGCGTACCTCTGCGTCCCGGCCCTGAGGTTGGCCTGGGCCTTGCGGTAGGCACGGCGGCCCGGCACCTCGGCCGTCGCGTTCTGTTCGTCGCGCCGCACGGTCAGGGCCGCCAGAGCCTGCCGGGCCTCGTCCAGGGTCCACTGGTCCAGGTCGATCTCGCGGTGCTGGCGGGCGGCGGTCTGGATCTCCAGGAAGGCATTCGCCGACGCCGAGGCCTGGGCGGTCCGCTGGGGGGCGTTGACCGTGGTGAGGACCGCGCCGAGACCGGAGGAGATCAGGGCGAGGATGCCGGCCGCGGTCCGTCCGGTGGACTCCACCAGGGCCGTGGTTCCGGCGATGGCGGCGAGCAGGGTGGCCGGGACGCCGAGGAGGAGGTGCACGGCGCGCCAGCGTTTGGTCTCCTCGAACTGGCATTGCGCGCTGTACATGGCGCTCTCTTCGAGTCGCCTGAACTCGGCCCCGATGGCTCGGCGCCGCCGGGCGTCGCTGTCAAGGCGTGCCTGATCCTCGGTGTCCACGGGCCCACCGTACCGGTGCCGTACTGGAGACGTGGCCGAATGCCCTTCGCTGCCGGGCGAGTTGGCGTCATCCATGGCGCGATACGTAGGCGGCGAGCGCGGTATGGGCCGGGTGCCACGGTTCCAGGCCGTCGATCATGCGATGCCACTCGGACAGCGTGATGTGCTCGTTGGCGTGCAGGGACGCCTCCAGTTCGCCCGGGGGGAAACGGTCGAGGAAGCGCAGCGGCAGGGGCGGTGCGTCGAGGTCGACCTCGAAGGTGTGGTCCGGGGCGGGCACCGCGATGAAGCCGCCCAGTGCCCCCGCTCCCGTGTGGAGCAGCATCCAGTACCGGGTGCCCTGCCCGGCGGAGGGGATGTCCGTGTCGTCCATGACCGGTCGCAGGGTCACCGGCTGGCAGAGCGGGCCGTCGGCGCGGCGCCGGGTGGGAGGGTCCGGGTGGTCCTCGATCTCCATCTCGATCTCCAGAAGGCGGTTGCCGGTCACGGTGAGGGCGGCGGCGACCGGCCACTGCTCGAGGAACTCACTGCGGCCGGACGGCTCGTCGCGTCCGGATCGCGGTTCGCCGGACGAGGCCCGCAGGACGAAGTCGGAGTCGAGAAGCCGCCTCATCGGTGTCACGGGGTGGATCCCGGTCAGCCGGGCGGCTACCTGGCGTGCGGCGTGGTGCAGGGCCCGGTCCGCCTCGCCGAGTACACCGGCGAGGCCGGCGAGGGCGTTCCGGGTGGCGTCGGGCAGACGGCGGGGCTCCGCGCCCAGGAGGCCGCTCAGCAGGTTGGCGGCTTCCCTGCCGAACCACGGGCCCGCCCGCTCGCCGCGCAGTCCGGCTTCGAGGACCTGGAGGGGGCCGGCCAGGGACGACGCGGCGGGGGTGAACCAGTGGCGCAGCTCTCCGTCCGGTGGCGGGACGGGCGAGGCCGGCAGGCCGTCGGTCTGGGTGCGCAGCAGGGCCGTGGCCGAGCGTGCCGCGGCGTCGACGCGTTCCCAGGGCAGGCTGTGGAAGAGCGCCGGCGGTGGGTCGGTCTCGCGGGCGAGCCGGTGCAGGAGGAAGTAGCGCAGAGCGAGGCCTTCGGAGCGGAGCCGGTCGACGGTCCGCGGGTCGGCGGGGGGCTCGGCCCAGTGGTTCTCGAGACGGTCGATCAGCTCGGCACCGGTCTCCGAAACGGCGATGGGCGCTCCACAGTCGTCGAGTTCGACGACTGCGCCGCCGTCGGACGCCCGCAGCGCCAGGGCGCGGTAGCGCTCACCGGCCCGTTCGACGATCAGACTGGTCCGAGTCCACGGCTCCGTACGGAAGCGCGGCATCGTGCGGGCGTCGGTGCGCTCGTCCCCGTCGTTGACCGGCCCGATGACGGGGGGCCGCCCGGGCGCCGCCGGCCGCACGCGGGCGATCCAGTCGCTGAGGGGCCGGTGCGGAGGCGGGGCGGCCCTCTCGGAGTGCTCGGTCGTCATGAGCCGGCCTCATCGCATCGAGTGAGGATCTCGGCGGCGACGGGACCGAAATCGCGGACCGTCTCCCGCACGGCGGGCGCCCGTGGGTCGGGGACGCACTGGGCCCGCAGGCCGCGCAGCCGGTCCCAGGTCTGCTCGCCCCGCCGGTCGAGCCGGGCGGGCAGGTCGGGCGGGAGTGCCCGGGCCCAGGCGCGCAACGGCCCGTCGTCCAGGTCCCGGCCCTGCCAGCGCAACAGGAACTTCAGCCCTCGCAGGAGCACTTCGGCGCACACGAGCGGATCCGCCGAGGTGGTGACGGGAACCATGCGGCGTCTCCCGCCGGCGTCGGAGAGGTCGTCGAGCGCCTGGCCCGACGGGTCGACGATCAGGTTGTGTGCGGGGTCGTAGAGCAGCGTGTTGACGGTGAGGTCGCGCTGCCGGCTGTCCTGGAGCAGGTCGGTGCCGGTGGCGGGGACCGACGTGCCGTCGAGGCCGAGACCGAGGCCCCGGTAGTCGAGACTGGGACCGCCGGTCCGGGCGACGGGGTCGAGGACCGTGCAGACGAGGGTGTCGGGGCAGAAGCGCTGGGGGTGTTCCGCGCTGGTGCCGTCGAGGTCGAGCACCTGGCGGGTGGTCTCGGTGTAGGCCCCGGCGGGGGCGGTTCCGGTGAGGTCCAGGTCCTGGATCTCACCGGGTGCGGCTCCGGACAGCAGGTCACGGGGGGCGCCTCCGCTGAGCCAGGTGCGGTGTCCCGACGTGGCCAGGCGCTCGATCAGGGCGGCCGTGAAGGGAGGCGTGCGGGGGCCGTGCAGCAGGGCGCGGAAGCGGTCGGTCAGGCCGGGGTCCAGGTCGTCCGGCCGGTGGGTGCGGGCGGAGCGGATCTGCTGGTCCGGACGGTGGCCGGTGCGGACCAGGCTCGGCTGGTCGGCCGGGTCGGTACTCCGCCGTGGCGGGGGGTCGGCGTACTCGTCGCCGGCGAGGAGCAGTTGGTCGTCGGCCGACGTGGGCGCGGACGACGCGGTGCAGATGAAGCCGAGCACCCGCCGGCCCTCGACGGTGTCGCCGCTCACGATGGGCGCCGGGCCGCTTGTGGCCTGCGCCTGGTGAGGGACGACGGATGCGGTGGCGGGAGGCTTCACCCCGCGGCCAGCCCGGTCCATCGTGCACGTCCCTTCTCGAGGCGCAGGGTGAGCGGTACGAGTACGGCGTCCGAGGCGCTGTAGGCGGAGCCGCCGTACTCCATGCCAGGGGCCGATCCGGGTTTCAGACGCAGGGCGGCGGCGTCGTGGAGCTGCTGCGGTGTACAGCTGATGTCCTGGTCCGGCTCGTCCACGCACGTGGTGAGGCCCGGGTAGAGCAGGCCACCGCCGGGTTGCCGCAGGGGATGGGTGCGGATGGCCCGCAGGACGTTGCGCGGGCCGTCGTCGGAGCGGATCCAGTCGTGCTCTCCCGTGCTGCACGGGTCGCAGAGTTCCACGAGCCGGTCGGTGTCGCCTCGTCCCGCCGCGTCCGCGATGTCCCGGGCCAGCTTCCGCACCACGGCGGGCAGCCGGGCGCCGTGGTCGTCGACGGCGGCCACCCTTGCCGCCGGTTGTGCCGCCGACGACCTGGGAGGCCGGGCGGCGGCACTCTCGGCGGGAGTGAGCGCGAACAGGGACACGCCCTTTCCGAGGACCAGTTCGCCGCCGCCGGTGGTGAGGGTGAGAGTGCCGGTGATCGGGTCGGCGGTCTCGGTGATGTCGGCCTTCCCGTACACCGGGTCCTTGAGACGTACGACCCGGCCATCGGCTCCGAACGCGATGCCGAGCATGCCGTTGCCGAGGTAGGTCCACCGCCCGTCGCGCAGGTGATAGGAGACGGCCCGCTCCGGAGACATGACCTGGCAGGCGCTCAGAGCGCTGTAGGTGAGGGTGAGGCCGTCGCCCGCCCAGGCTAGATGGGTGACCATGCGCGGCAGTTCCA
Organism: Streptomyces sp. NPDC059787; assembly: GCF_042732315.1. Classification (NCBI taxonomy): domain Bacteria; kingdom Bacillati; phylum Actinomycetota; class Actinomycetes; order Kitasatosporales; family Streptomycetaceae; genus Streptomyces; species Streptomyces sp. NPDC059787. Next base: position 7,958 of record NZ_JBHWHX010000074.1, on the reverse strand, counting down.
CCAGGGCGTGGCGGAACGCGGCGTCGTCGGGGAGCGATCTGTGGGCGCCCGCGCCCGAGGTGCCGGGGTGGGTCTTGACGGTCTGGAGGGGCCAGCAGGCACCGTTCGACTCCAGGTCGGCCCAGGCGACGGTGTCACCGCCGGGCTTCCGCTGGGCCTCGGCGAAGGACGTCGTGCCCTTGTCGGGCAGCAGCGGGCGGACCGTGCCCTTGCGGTCGGCAACGACGAGGGTGCCTTCTCCGCGGTGGATGTCACCCCCCTCGGGCAGCAGCGAGAACAGGATGACGTCGTCGGCGCCTCCGGTCGCGAGCTGCGAGTACGGGGACAGCCGCTTGTCGAGTGCGATACGCCGCGCCTTGCCGCCCGGCGGGAACAGCAGGAGGGACCTGCCGTCGGTGGCGAGGCTGACGGCGTCCTCGCCCAGGAAACCGAGGCCGGCACAGGGGCAGGGGCGGGAGGCCAGCCGTCCGCTGCGCACGTCCAGCAGATGTATCTGTCCGGTCTGGCCCACACTCCCGGGGTCGATCCAGGCGAGGCGGCTCGCGTCGGGCGACCAGACGAGCTCGGATGGCAGTCGCTCGGTGTCGAAGGAGGACGTCGCCGTGCTGGGTGGCAGGTCGGCGGCCTTCCAGGTACGGCCCGAGGCGTCCGCCATCATCACGGCCTCGCGGGCGGGCTGGAGGAACGCCGCGACGGGATGCTGCCGGTCGGGTTTCCCGGTGGCCGTGGACGCGGGGCGGGACTTCGGGGCCGCGGGTCCGTCGCCGGCGGAGGTGCACGCGGCGGCTGCGAGGACCGTGGCCAGGGCCAGGGCCCGAAAGCCTTGGAGGCGGTGTCCGGTACGGGGCATGAGGGGGCTCACTTCGTCTCGGCGCAGAGGTTGATGTAGGCGTGACGTCCGCCGATGTGGGTGCTCCATTCCTTGGTGCTGAGCCCGGCGCCACCGGTCCAGCGGCAGACCTGGTTCTGCCAGTCGATGCCGTCGACGCGCCACAGGCTCACGGGCCCGGGCGCCTCGCCGGAGTCGACCGGGCTGGTCACCCCCGCGAGGAAGTGGCCGTCCGGCGACCAGGCGAGGCGGGTGATCCGCTGGCTGCGGGAACTGTGCAGGGTGGGCAGGGCCTGAAGGCCGGTGGCGGTGTCGTGGACGAGCACCTCGTCGCCGGCGGCGACGGCGACGTGCCGGCCGTCCGGTGCGAGGGCCAGTGCTGTGGGCTGCTCGGTCGTCCCGGGCAGGACGAGGGGCTCTGCGGTCTCCTTCAGGTCGGCGTTCCGGTAGCGCACGGTGTTGTCGCCGCCGAGCACGGCGATGCGGGAACCGTCGTGGCTCCAGGCGATGCGCTCGGCGCCGGGTGCGGCTGCCGCGCGGGTGGTCCCGGTCGTGAGGTCGGCGAGGACGAGGCGGGGGCCCTCTCCCGCTCCGTCTTCCAGGACGAGCGCCTGCCGTCCGTGCACGGCCAGACCGGAACCCTGCCCGACCTGGATGGTGTTCACGAGCTTCCAGGTCCTGGTGGACCAGATCGCCAGGGGGCCGTCGGCGTGGCGGGCCACGAGCAGGTCCTTCCCGGGCACGAAGGCGACGTCGGTGAGGGCCTGTTCGGTGCTGCCGGCGGCGCGGTCGAGGGCCGGAACCCGCAGGGTCCGGGGGACGCCCTTCCCGTTGCTCCACACGCCGAGGACCGACCGGCCTTCGTACGTGCCGACGGCTACCACCAGCTTTCCTCTGGCGGTGGCGTCACGGATGCCGAAACTCTGGAACGAGTACCGCGCGAGGGGGCCGTACGACTGCTCCGCCGGGTTGAGCGCGATCTCGGGAACGGTGTCCGGGTCGATGGTGTACACGCCGTCGGAGCCGGCGAAGGCGACCTCGGTCAGTACCATTTGGCCCTCCGGTCCGAAGTTCGCGACGGCCGACTGCACGGCGGGGCTGAGGCTGAGGGGGCCGGGCCGCCGGTCGAGTACGTTGACCCGCCCACCCCGCCCGGCGGCCACCACGGTGAAGAGCTCCCCGACCGCGGCGGTGACGGCGGGTCCGCCGCGCGGCTCCTCGAGGTCCCGGCTGGCGATCGCCTGGTCACCGGTGCCCACGGGGACGAGGGCCGTGCCGTTGTCCCCGGCGATGACCACACTGCCCGACCGCTCGGCCAGGGCGCGTGGCAGGTGGGCGAGACCGCCGACGGGAAAGGCGAGTTGCCGCCGGTGGCGCCGGTCCCAGGCCTGGACCCCCTGTGCGGTCGCGAGGAGCACGTCGGCGTCGTTGGCGGCGATCTGGAACGCCTCACCCTGGATGTCGTCGCGCTGGATCTCGGTGGTGACCTTGTGGCTGTCCAGTCCGACCGCGAAGACGTCATTGGACTCGACGAGCAGCAGCGCCCGTTCCTCCTCCGGCAGTTCACCGTTGCCGGCCTGTTTCGTGCCGGGCGCGACCGTGGCGTCGAGCACGCTGCCGGGTTCCATGGGGACGGGCCAGCCGTCCACCTTCTGGTCCCCGGTCCGCCGGCAGGACACCTCCTCCAGCGTCGTGGTGTCGTACTGGGCGACGACCCCGTCGTCCCGCACCTCCACCAGTCGCACGCCGCTGTTGGCGAACGCGGTCGCGACGGGTTTGGTGCCTTTCCTCCCGCACGAGGGGGTGCCGAGCCTGCCCATGAGCCGGGGGACGGGCTCCAGGGCCGAGTAGACGGACACGGCCTTGCCGTCCCGGCCGGCGAGCAGACCGCTTCCCTCGTCGAACACGAGGTCGGTCACACTGCCCTCGGCCCTGCCGAGTTCCTTGCCGGTCAGCAGGTCCCAGGTCTTGACGTACGGGTCGTCCCCTGAGGTGTGGACGCGACCCCGCTTGTCGTCGACGGCGATGCCGTTCACCGCGGCCGGGCTCGCCCGCCAGGACATCCGGACCCCGGAGTTCGCCTCCAGCACGTCGCGCATGGCCTGGACGGCGCGTGGGGTGTCCGGCTCGATGGTGTAGGCGGCCAGGCCGAGCAGACCGGCGAGCCTCGGATCGGTGCCCCGTTGCAGCATCGCCTCGGCCGCCAGGTCGGCTGCCAGCGCCTTGCGGGCTTCCGCCTCGCCGGACTCGCTGACCGCTCTGAGCACGGACACGCTGATCACCAGGAGGACGATCAGCACGGCCACCACGGTGACGCTCCACCGCTTCACCACCGGGAGGTCCCACATGCGCGCCCTGCGCGCCGCCTCCTGGACGGTCGCGGCGTACAAGAGCCCGCCGGCGGTGCCGCCCGGCAGGGCCCGCACGGCGTCGGCCCGGTCAGCGGCGGGCACGACGACGTTGGCGCCCTCCCCGGCGGCCTTCAGCTTGGCCTCGTACCCGCCCACGGAGGCCAGCGTCCCGGGCCGGGCCGGGTCGAGAGCTCCGACCAGCGCCGTCCGCGGGTTGACCTTGCGCAGGGCGAGCGGCCGTAAGCGGCGCCCGGCCCGTGCGACCTCGCCCAGCAGCACCGCGAAGGCGCAGCCGAGCGAGGTGTCCTCCACCATGCCGACCACGCCCTCCGCATCGGTCAGCGACCAGAGCACCGTGCTCCCGACGCCGTGGCCCGCGCCGTCCCAAGCGTCCCGCAGCGACTGCCGGAACCCCTCGTCGCCGCGGAAGCCCGACATGACGCGGGGGTCGGGCAGCAGTGCGGGCGGTCCCTCCGGCAGCACGGCGGCGGTGAGGGTTCCTCGCACACCGCCGCGTCCGTCGTCGAACAGGACGGTCGCCGTGGCCACCGTCCGGGCTTCGGGGAGGGCGCCGTCGAGGGCGAGCAGCCAGGTCAGCGCGGGCAGGGCCAGGTCCCGGTCGGCTTCGGGCACGGCGTCCGTCAGGCGGCGCAGCCGGGTGGCATGACCGGCTTCGGTCGCGGCCGCGAGGGCGAGCGCCGCGACGTGTTCGCAGCCCGGGTGGGCGTGGTTGCGGCGCAGCCACAGCAGCCCGGAGGCCAGCTCCCCGGCGCCCTGTCCGGCGTCGCCGACGAGTGCCAGCCCCATGGCCGCCGCGGCCCGGAGCGACTGGGCCGCGGCCGGCTCCTCCTTCAGATAGGGCGGGTGCCCGACCAGCGACCGGACGCTGGACGCCGCGGCCGCCCTCGGTGTCAGCAGCCGGTGCAGGGGCCGGTCCTCGTCGCGCAGCACGCGCAAGGTCGCGACGTCCTCGGCGGCCACACGCTCCCGGACGTAGGCGAACACGGGCTGACCGGGTGACAGCAGGCCACGTCTGATCTCCTCGCGCTCCTTGAGCGGCGGCATCGCAACCAGCAGAGGTGCGATGTCCACCGCGGGAGCAGGCTGGTCACCCACCGCTCGTCCCGATCCCCTCGACTCGACCCGGCCCGGGCGCCGTGTTGGTCCGGTCACTCAGTGTGGCAGGAGAGGGGCTCTGTCCTCAGGCGAATCGTGGGATCACTCCCGCGCCCGGCATCCGGCCGCGTGGGTACTCTCGGGGCGCCGTACGTGTGATGTTCACCGCTCCGGCCGACGGGACTGTGCAGTCACGTTACCCACAAGTAGCATGACCCGTAAGCAAGCGCTCAGCGTCCCGCACCTGGAGGAGAGCCATCGTGCCTCGTACCGTCAGGGACGTCGTCTTCGTCGACGGCGTCCGTACCCCGTTCGGCAAGGCGGGCCCGAAGGGCATCTACCACGAGACCCGCGCCGACGACCTCGTCGTGAAGGCGATCCGGGAGCTGCTGCGCCGCAACCCCGGTCTCGACCCGAAGAAGATCGACGAGGTCGCCATCGCCGCGACCACGCAGATCGGCGACCAGGGCCTGACCATCGGCCGCACGGCCGGCATCCTCGCGGGCCTGCCCACCTCGGTCCCGGGCTACTCCATCGACCGCATGTGCGCCGGCGCCCTGACCGCCGTCACCACGGTGGCCGGCTCCGTCGCCTTCGGCGCGTACGACGTCGCCGTCGCGGGCGGTGTCGAGCACATGGGCCGCCACCCGATGGGCGAGGGCGTGGACCCCAACCCCCGCTTCGTCTCCGAGAAGCTGGTCGACGAGTCCGCCCTGTTCATGGGCATGACCGCGGAGAACCTGCACGACCGCTACCCGCAGATCACCAAGCGGCGCGCCGACGAGTACGCGGTCCGCTCCCAGGAGAAGGCCGCCAAGGCGTACGCCAACGGCAAGATCCAGGCCGACCTGGTCCCGGTCTCCGTGCGCCGCACCAACGCGGAAGCCGGTGAGACCGGCTGGGGCCTGGTCACCGCCGACGAGCCGATGCGCCCGGGCACCACCCTGGAGAACCTCTCCGGCCTGAAGACCCCGTTCCGCGTGCACGGCCGGGTCACCGCCGGCAACGCGGCCGGTCTGAACGACGGCGCCACCGCCTCGCTCATCGCGAGCGAGGACTTCGCCCGCGAGAACGACCTCCCGGTCAAGATGCGCCTGGTCTCCTACTCCTTCGCGGGTGTGGAGCCCGAGGTCATGGGCTACGGCCCGATCCCGGCCACGGAGAAGGCCCTGGCCCAGGCCGGCCTGTCCATCTCCGACATCGGTCTGTTCGAGATCAACGAGGCCTTCGCCGTCCAGGTCCTCGCCTTCCTGGACCACTACGGCATCGCCGACGACGACGAGCGCGTCAACCAGTACGGCGGCGCCATCGCCTTCGGCCACCCGCTGGCCTCCTCCGGCGTCCGTCTGATGACGCAGCTGGCCCGCCAGTTCGAGGAACAGCCGAACGTCCGCTACGGCCTGACCACCATGTGCGTCGGCTTCGGCATGGGCGCGACGGTCATCTGGGAGAACCCGCACTTCGAGGGGGACAAGTGAGCACCACCGCAGAGCTGTTGAAGGGCGCGGCCGAGCTGTTCCCCGGCGAGGTCGTCACCACGGCCCACGTACGCCACTTCGAACTCCCCCTGGGCGTCGGGCGCTTCGCGCTCATCACCCTGGACAACGGGCTCGACCACACCAAGCCGACCACCTTCGGCCCCCAGTCGCTGACGAACCTCGACGCCGCCGTCGACCAGGTGGAGAAGGAGGCCGCGGACGGCGAGATCGTCGGCGTCGGCATCACCGGCAAGCCGTTCATCTTCGCGGTCGGCGCCGACCTCAAGGGCGTCGAGCTGCTGAAGCGGCACGACGACGCGCTCGCCATCGGCAAGGGCGGCCACGACGTCTTCAAGCGGCTGTCGAAGCTGGCCGTGCCGACGTTCGCGTACTACAACGGCGCCGCGATGGGCGGCGGCGTCGAGGTCGGCCTGCACTGCACCTACCGCACGGTGTCGGCGGCCATCCCCGCGTTCTCGCTCCCCGAGGTCTTCCTCGGTCTGGTCCCCGGCTGGGGCGGCTGCGCCCTGCTGCCGAACCTGATCGGCGCCGACAAGGCCGTCTCGGTCATCATCGAGAACAGCCTCAACCAGAACAAGCAGCTCAAGGGCGCGCAGGTCCACGAACTCGGCATCGCGGACGCGATCTTCGAGGGCGCGGACTTCCTGGAGCAGTCGCTGATCTGGACTGCGGCCGTCCTCAAGGGCGAGATCGTCGTCGAGCGTCCGGTGATCGACCGCGGTGAGGCCTGGGACCAGGCCGTCGCGCGCGGCCGGTTCATCGCCGACTCCAAGGTGCACGGCGCCGCCCCGGCCGCCTACCGCGCCCTGGACATCATCGCCGCCGCCAAGGACGGCGACCTCCAGCGGGGCTACGACGCCGAGGACCAGGCCCTCGCCGACCTCATCATGGGCGGCGAACTGCGCTCCGGCATCTACGCCTTCAACCTGGTGCAGAAGCGCGGCAAGCGCCCGGCGGGCGCCCCGGACAAGTCGCTGGCCCGCCCGGTCACCAAGGTGGGCGTCGTCGGCGCCGGCCTGATGGCCTCCCAGCTCGCGCTGCTCTTCCTGCGCCGCCTGGAGGTGCCGGTCGTGCTGACCGACATCGACCAGGAGCGCGTCGACAAGGGTGTGGGCTACGTCCACGCCGAGATCGACAAGCTGCTCGGCAAGGGCCGTGTCAACCAGGACAAGGCGAACCGCCTGAAGGCCCTGGTCTCCGGCGTCCTGGACAAGGCCGAGGGCTTCGCGGACGCGGACTTCGTCATCGAGGCCGTGTTCGAGGAGATGGGCGTCAAGCAGAAGGTCTTCGCGGAGGTCGAGGCGGTCGCCCCGGCCCACGCGATCCTCGCCACCAACACCTCGTCCCTCTCCGTGACGGAGATGGCGTCGAAGCTGAAGCACCCCGAGCGGGTCGTCGGCTTCCACTTCTTCAACCCGGTCGCGATCCTGCCGCTCCTTGAGATCGTCCGCGGCGAGCAGACGGACGAGGCCTCGCTGGCCACGGCGTTCGGCGTCGCCAAGAAGCTGAAGAAGACCGCGGTGCTGGTCAAGGACGCCCCGGCGTTCGTGGTCAACCGCATCCTGACCCGCTTCATGGGCGAGATCCAGAACGTCATCGACGAGGGCACACCGGTCGAGGTCGCGGAGAAGGCGGTGGAGCCGCTCGGCCTGCCGATGTCCCCGCTGGTCCTGCTGGAGCTGGTCGGCCCCGCGATCGGCCTGCACGTCTCGGAGACCCTCAACCGGGCCTTCCCCGAGCGCTTCACGGTCTCCCCGAACCTCAAGGCGGTCGTCGAGGCCGGCAAGCGCGGCTTCTACGTCTACGACAGCGGCAAGCCCGAGCTGGACCCCGAGGTCGCCGCGCTCCTCAAGCAGGGCGACACCGTCCTGACCGAGGAGCAGGTCCGCGACCGCGTCCTGGACGCGGTGGCCCAGGAGATCGGCCTGATGCTCGACGAGGGCGTCGTCGCCGAGGCCCAGGACATCGACCTCTGCCTGATCACCGGCGCCGGCTGGCCCTTCCACCTGGGCGGCATCACACCGTACCTGGACCGCGAGGGCGTGTCGGAGCGGGTGAACGGGAAGCGGTTCCTGGAGGCCGGGGTGGCGAGCGTGCCCGCCTAAGCGCTCCGCCGGCCATGCCGGAGAGGCGTGGGAACCGTGTGCCGGCCGTGGCCGGCAC
>NZ_JBHWHX010000073.1:0-26697 GCF_042732315.1 Streptomyces sp. NPDC059787 | reverse complement strand
GGGCTGAGTTCCAGTCGAGGAGCGGGGTCCGGGGCGGAGCCCCGGGTTCGGGACGGGAAGGGGCGGCGGGGGCGACTTCCAGCCCGTCCGGCGCGAGTCTGGCAGCAACCACTGACACTCCGTCCTGTCTTTTCCGTGGCCACTCGACACCTGGTCGACAGATTCCGTCGCGTAACCAAAAGGCAACAACGGAATCACTTGTTGGAGCCCACTCGTTCTGTCAGGATCGGCACTCAAATCGAGCTGGAGCCACGCCGCCCCCCTCGGGGACACGGAGGAGAGCGACATGCACAACCCGGGCAGCACCACCCCGGAACGGTTTCCCGCCCAGGACCGGTTCGCGGACGGCGCGCAGTTCATCGCGGGCCGCCCGGCGAAGGGCACCTCGGGCCGTACCCACACGGTCGTCGACCCGGCCACCGGCACGGAGGTGTACACGTACGAACTCGCCGGCCCCGACGACGTCGACGCGGCCGTCGCCGCCGCGCGGGAGGCGTTTCCGGCCTGGGCCGGTGCCACTCCCGGTGAGCGCTCCGACGCCCTGCACCGGTTCGCCGCCGTCGTCGCCGACCGCGCGGAGGACTTCGCCCGCGCGGAGTCGCTGCAGTGCGGCAAGCCCCTGAAGCTGAGCCGCGAGTTCGACGTACCGGGCACGATCGACAACATCGCCTTCTTCGCCGGCGCCGCCCGTCATCTCCAGGGCCAGTCGGCCGGCGAGTACTCCGGCGACCACACCTCCTACGTCCGCCGCGAGCCCATCGGTGTCGTGGGCTCCATCGCCCCCTGGAACTATCCGCTCCAGATGGCCGCCTGGAAGATCCTCCCGGCGATCGCCGCGGGCAACACCGTCGTCCTCAAGCCCGCCGAGCTCACCCCGCTGACCTCGCTCCTCTTCGCCCGGGCCGCCACCGACGCCGGAATCCCGGACGGTGTGGTCAACATCGTCACCGGCACCGGCAGGGAGGCGGGCGAGCACCTGGTCGGCCACCCCGACGTGGCCATGACCTCCTTCACCGGCTCCACCGCCGTCGGTAAGCGGGTCGCCGAGATCGCCACCGCCACCGTCAAGCGCCTCCACCTGGAACTCGGCGGCAAGGCCCCCTTCGTCGTCTTCGACGACGCCGACCTCGACGCCGCCGTCCACGGCGCGGTCGCGGGCGCGCTGATCAACACCGGCCAGGACTGCACGGCCGCCACGCGCGCGTACGTGCAGCGCCCGCTCTACGAGGCGTTCGTCGAGCGCACCGCCGCCCTGATGGAGACCGTCCGGCTCGGCGACCCCTTCGCCCCCGGCACCGACCTCGGCCCGATGGTCTCGCACGTCCAGCGCGACCGGGTGGCCGGTTTCGTCGACCGGGCGCGTGCCTACGCGCGCGTGGTGACCGGCGGCGAGGCACCCCTGGGCGAGCTGAGGGACGGCGCGTACTATCGCCCCACCCTCATCGCCGGCGCACCGCAGGACAGCGAGGTCGTGCAGTCCGAGATCTTCGGTCCGGTGCTGGTCGTCCTGCCCTTCGACACCGACGACGAGGGCATCGCGCTGGCCAACGACACCCCGTACGGGCTCGCCGCCTCCGCCTGGAGCCGGGACGTGTACCGCACGGGCCGCGCCACCCGCGAGATCAGGGCCGGGTGCGTGTGGATCAACGACCACATCCCGATCATCAGCGAGATGCCGCACGGCGGATCCAAGGCGTCCGGCTTCGGCAAGGACATGTCCGCCTACTCGTTCGAGGAGTACACGCAGGTCAAGCACGTCATGTTCGACAACACCGCGGCGGTCCGCAAGGACTGGCACCGCACCATCTTCGGGGACCGATAGCAGCCAGGCCGCCCGACCCGCGGCCACCCTCCCGAAAGGGCACCACGCGCATGGAGCAGTACGAGCCCGACCGCCTCTCACCGGCCCAGGTGGCCGCCATGCGGCGCAGCCTCCGCACCGGCAGGGCGGCCCTGTCCCGCCGTTCCCTGCTGCGCGCCTCCGCGGGCGGCGCGCTCGCGGCCGGCGGACTCGGCGCGCTGAGCGGCTGCGGCATCCCCGCGGCCGGCAACACCCAGGGCGGTGTCTCGGCGGAGGACCACTCGAAGGAGGAGAAGTCCGTCAACTTCTCCAACTGGACCGAGTACATGGACGTCGACGACAGCGGGCGCGAACACCCCACGCTGGACGCGTTCACGGAACGTACCGGCATCAAGGTCGGGTACACCGAGGACATCAACGACAACACCGAGTTCTTCGGCAAGATCAAGCCGCAGCTCGCCGCGGGCCAGGACACCGGCCGCGACATCATCGTCCTCACCGACTGGCTGGCCGCCCGCCTGATCCGCCTCGGCTGGGTGCAGAAGCTGGACCCGGCCAATCTGCCGCACGCCTTCGCCAACCTGTCGCCCCAGTTCCGCAGCCCCGACTGGGACCCGGGCCGCGCCTACTCCTACCCCTGGCAGGGCATCGCGACCGTCATCGCCTACAACAAGAAGGCGCTCGACGGCGTCGAGGTGAGGACCCTCTCCGACCTGCTGGACAACCCGAAGCTCAAGGGCCGGGTCGGGCTCCTCACCGAGATGCGCGACACCATGGGCCTGACCCTGCTCGACATGGGCAAGGACCCGGAGAAGTTCACCGCGGACGACTACGACGCGGGGATCGCCCGCCTGCAGAAGGCCGTCGACAAGGGCCAGATCCGCCGCTTCACCGGCAACGACTACACCGCGGACATCAGCAAGGGCGACTTCGCCGCCTGTGTGGCCTGGGCCGGAGACGTCGTCCAGCTCAAGGCGGACAACCCGGACATCGACTTCCTGATCCCCGACAGCGGCTACATGATGTCCAGCGACAACCTGCTGGTCCCCAACAAGGCCCGTCACAAGGCCAACGCCGAGCGGCTCATCGACTACTACTTCGAGCCGAAGGCGGCCGCGGAACTCGCCGCCTACATCAACTTCGTCTGCCCGGTCGAGGGAGTGAAGGACGAGCTCGCGAAGATCGACGAGGACGCGGCGAACAACCCGCTGATCCTCCCCGACCAGGCCATGCAGGCCAAGTCCCGTGCCTTCCGCTCCCTGAGCGCCGAGGAAGAGACGGAATTCGAAGAGAAGTTCGCGAAGCTCACTGGGGCGTGACGAGATGAAGACGACCGAAGACACCACCACGGCCGGCCACGGCGGCGGGGACGTCCGCCTCACCGGCATCGGCAAGACGTACGGCTCCTTCACCGCCGTACACCCTCTGGACCTGACCGTGCCGCAGGGCTCCTTCTTCGCCCTGCTCGGCGCGTCCGGCTGCGGCAAGACCACCACCCTGCGGATGATCGCCGGCCTGGAGGAGCCCACGAGCGGCACCGTCCACCTCGGCGACCAGGACGTCACCGCGCTGCCGCCCTACAAGCGGCCGGTGAACACGGTCTTCCAGTCCTACGCCCTCTTCCCGCACCTCGACATCTTCGAGAACGTCGCCTTCGGTCTGCGCCGGCGCGGCATCAAGAGCGTGAAGAAGCAGGTCGAGGAGATGCTGGAGCTGGTCCAGCTCGGCGAGCAGGCCCGCAAGAAACCGCACCAGCTCTCCGGCGGCCAGCAGCAGCGTGTCGCGGTGGCCCGCGCGCTGATCAACCACCCCAGGGTGCTGCTGCTCGACGAGCCGCTCGGCGCCCTCGACCTGAAGCTGCGCCGTCAGATGCAGCTGGAGCTCAAGCGCATCCAGACCGAGGTCGGCATCACCTTCGTGCACGTCACGCACGACCAGGAGGAGGCCATGACCATGGCCGACACGGTCGCCGTGATGAACGCCGGCCGGGTCGAGCAGCTCGGCTCGCCCACCGACCTGTACGAGAACCCGCGCACCACGTTCGTCGCCAACTTCCTCGGCACCTCCAACTTCATCGAGGCCGAGATCGACACCAGGTCCGGCGACGAGATCGTCCTCAAGGCGGGCGGCGGCAAGCTGGTCCTGCCCGGGGCCCGCAACAGCGCGCCCACGGCGACCGGCGGCAAGGTGCTGGTCGGGGTGCGCCCGGAGAAGATCTCCCTCACCCACGCCGACGACGCCGGCGGGATACCCGCGGGCCGCAACCGGATCACCGGCCGGATCGCCGCCTCCAGTTTCATCGGCGTCTCCACGCAGTTCGTCGTCGACAGCCCGGTCTGCTCCGACTTCGAGGTCTACGTCCAGAACATCGACCGCGACGCCCGGCTGGTGCCCGGCGCCGAGGTGGTCCTGCACTGGAACCCGGCGCACACCTTCGGCCTGGACGCGGCGCAGGACATCGACGCGGGTGTGGAGACCGGCGAGGAAGAGGTCGCCTGATGGCCACGGTCACCCAGGCGCCGCCCGTGGCGCCCGCCCCGGAGACGAAACCCCCGAGCAAGCCGCGCAGGCGGGGCCGCTGGACGCCGTATCTGCTCCTGCTGCCCGGTCTGCTCTGGCTGTTCGTGTTCTTCGCGCTGCCGGTGATCTACCAGGCCTCCACGTCCGTGCAGACGGGCTCCCTGGAGGAGGGCTACGAGGTCACCTGGCACTTCGCCACCTACTGGGACGCGCTGTCCGACTACTGGCCGCAGTTCGTCCGCTCGGTGCTCTACGCGGCCTCCGCGACCGTGCTGTGCCTGCTGCTCGGCTACCCGCTGGCGTATCTGATCGCCTTCCGCGCGGGACGCTGGCGGAACCTGATCATGATCCTGGTGATCGCGCCGTTCTTCACCAGCTTCCTGATCCGCACCCTCGCCTGGAAGACGATCCTCGCCGACGGCGGCCCGGTGGTCGACGCCCTGAACACCCTGCACGTCCTGGACGTCACGGCCTGGCTCGGCTGGACCGCCGGCGACCGGGTGCTCGCCACCCCGCTCGCGGTGGTCTGCGGTCTGACGTACAACTTCCTGCCGTTCATGATCCTGCCGCTCTACACCTCCCTGGAGCGCATCGATCCCCGGCTGCACGAGGCCGCGAACGACCTGTACGCCAGGCCGTCGACCACCTTCCGCAGGGTCACCTTCCCGCTGTCGATGCCGGGCGTGGTCTCCGGCACGCTGCTGACCTTCATCCCGGCGTCCGGCGACTACATCAACTCGGATCTGCTCGGCTCGACCGACACCCGCATGGTCGGCAATGTCATCCAGTCGCAGTTCCTGCGGATTCTCGACTATCCGACGGCCGCGGCACTCTCGTTCATCCTGATGGCCGCGATCCTCGTCGCCGTCACGCTCTACATCCGCAAGTCCGGCACGGAGGATCTGGTTTAAATGACCTTCGTCAATTGGTTCAAGCGTCGCCTCGTCGTCATCGCGGGACTGCTGACCCTCGCGTATCTCCTCCTGCCGAACGTCATCGTCACCGCGTTCTCCTTCAACAATCCGAAGGGACGTTTCAACTACACGTGGCAGGAGTTCTCCACGGAGGCGTGGAGGGACCCCTGCGGCGTCTCCGGACTGTGCGCCTCGCTGTCGCTCAGCCTCCAGCTCGCCCTGTGGGCGACGCTCGGCGCCACCCTGCTCGGCACGATGATCGCCTTCGCGCTGGTCCGCTACCGCTTCCGCGCCCGCCCCGCCGTGAACTCGCTGATCTTCCTGCCGATGGCGATGCCCGAGGTGGTCATGGCGGCCTCGCTGCTCACCCTGTTCCTCAACATGGGTGCCGAGCTGGGCTTCTGGACGATCCTGATCGCCCACGTCATGTTCTGCCTCAGCTTCGTCGTGGTCGCCGTGAAGGCGCGCGTGATGTCGATGGACCCGAGGCTGGAGCAGGCCGCGCAGGACCTGTACGCCGGCCCGTTCCAGACGTTCCTCCGGGTCACGCTGCCGATCGCCGCCCCCGGCATCGCGGCGGGCGCGCTGCTCGCCTTCGCGCTCTCCTTCGACGATTTCATCATCACCAATTTCAACGCCGGCTCGACCGTCACCTTCCCGATGTTCGTATGGGGCTCCGCGCAGCGCGGAACTCCCGTGCAGATCAATGTGATCGGTACGGCCATGTTCGTCATCGCCGTTCTGCTGGTGCTGGTCTCCATGGCCATCGGCAGTCGCCGCAACCGGCAGAAGGCATAAAGAAAGCACTGTAGGGAGTTGAAATCATGGCCCCTGGCGCCATGAGCCGTTGGACGAAATCCCTTTCCGAAGCCCGGCCGGCCTCCTACTGGCTGGACGACCCCGGCAGGCCCGACCCCGAACCCGCCCTCACCGGCGCCGAGACCTGTGACCTGCTGGTCGTCGGCGGTGGTTACAGCGGACTGTGGACCGCGCTGATCGCCAAGGAGCGCGACCCCGCACGGGACGTCGTGCTGGTGGAGGGCCGCGAGGTGGGCTGGGCCGCCTCCGGCCGCAACGGCGGATTCTGCGCCGCCTCCCTCACCCACGGCCTGCCCAACGGGCTGACCCGCTGGCCGGACGAGATCCACACCCTGGAGCGGCTGGGCGCCCGCAACCTCGACGCCATCGAGGAGACGGTCGCCCGCCACTCCATCGACTGCGACTTCGAACGCTCCGGCGAGATCGACGTCGCCACCGAGCCCTACCAGGCGTGGGAGCTCAAGGACTGGTACGAGGAGGTCCGCGCCAAGGGTCTCGCCGACGGCATCGAGTACCTGGACGCCGACGCCGTACGGGAACAGGTGGACTCCCCGACCTTCCGGGCCGGCCTGTACGACCGCCGGGGCGTGGCCATGCTCCACCCGGCCAGACTCGCCTGGGGACTGAAGCGGGCCTGTCTCGACCTCGGCGTCCGCGTGTACGAGCACACCCCCGCCCTCACCCTGAAGCCGTACGGCACCGGCATGGCCGTGCGCACCCCGTACGGACGGGTCCGCGCCCGCGCGGTGGCGCTCGGCACCAACGTCTTCCCCAGCCTGGTCAGACGGGTCCGCTCCTACACCGTCCCGGTCTACGACTACGCCCTGATGACCGAGCCGCTCACCGCCGACCAGCTGGCGTCCATCGGCTGGAAGAACCGGCAGGGCCTCGGGGACAGCGCCAACCAGTTCCACTACTTCCGGCTCTCCGCCGACAACCGGATCCTGTGGGGCGGCTACGACGCGGTCTATCCGTACGGCGGCCGGGTGCGCGCCGAGTACGACGACCGGCCGGAGACCTACGCCAAGCTCGCCGGGCACTTCTTCACCTGTTTCCCGCAGCTGGAGGGCGTGCGCTTCACCCACGCCTGGGGCGGCGCGATCGACACCTGCTCCCGCTTCTCGGCGTTCTTCGGCACGGCGTACGCGGGGAAGGTGGCGTACGCGGCGGGGTACACCGGTCTCGGAGTCGGCGCCACCCGCTTCGGGGCCGAGGTGATGCTGGACCTGCTGGCGGGGGAACGGACGGAGCGCACGGAGCTGGAGATGGTGCGCAGGAAGCCGCTGCCGTTCCCGCCGGAGCCGTTCGCCTGGACCGGCATCGCCCTCACCAAGTGGTCGCTGGCCAGGGCGGACGCGCAGGCCGGGCGGCGCAATCTGTGGCTGCGGACGATGGACCGGCTGGGCCTGGGCTTCGACAGCTGAGCCGCCGCACCCAGGGTGTCGTGTGGATCAGGCCGGCTCCGGTGAGCGGTGCCTCACAGCCGAGCCGGGCGGGGGCCGGTGCCGTGTGCCGCGAGGCGGAGGAGGGCACCGGGCCCGCGACCCCGGCAAGATCCACACGGCGCCCCCAGGCCTCCGGGCCGGTCAGCCGGTACCGGTTCGGGGGTCGGGGCCCCCGGCGGGTCTCCGGCGACCGCCCCGGCCGGCCAGCAGCCACAGGCCGATCAGCAGCGCCGCGCCGAGGCACCAACTGGCCGCCACGTCCAGCGGCCAGTGGTAGCCCCGGCGCACCAGCCCGAACGAGGCGCCGGCGACCAGGACGGCGCAGGCCGCGACGAGCAGGCGACGGACCGCCGCCGACCGCAGCAGCGGCAGGAGCAGCAGTGTCGCCGCGCCGTACGCCACCACGGCGGTGGCCGTGTGCCCGGAGGGGTAGTAGCCGACCGCCGGGGGCACGGCCGGGGTGCCGGGGCGGTCGGTCCACTCCTTCAGGGGCGCGACCAGCGCCGGCACCAGCACCATCGCCAGGGCCCCGGCGGCGGGCGGCAGCCACCAGCGGTCCATACCTGTGGCACGTCCGCGCCGGGCGACGTACGCCAGTGCGATCACCAGGACGGGGAGGGCGACCTGGACGTTGCCGAGGTCGGCGAGCAGTTCGGAGGCCCGGTCCGGATGGACCAGCTCCCGGCTCAGCCGCTCGTCGAGGCCAACCAGCGGGCCGTCGGCGACGACCTGCCAGGTGATCAGCGCGAAGAGGAGAACGGGCGGTCCCAGCAGCAGCATGGTGCACAGCTTCGCAGGTGAGGGCCCGGCGTACGCCGAAGGGCCGGCGCAAAGGGGGGGTATGCGCCGGCCCTTCTGGGAACGGCTTGCCGTAGAGGTGCCCGGACGGCCGTCCGGACCGGAACGTCGCGCGCCCCGGGGGGTTTGGGGCGGGCGACCGTCCGATCATGAGGAGACCCGAAGCCTTCAGGCCCCGGTTGTGTGCGCGAGGGCACGACCAGGTCGAAGCTGGGGAGGCCCCGGCCTGAAACCACCCACAGTCCCCTGTGGGCGGGGTGTATCTCTCATCCGTGCAGAAACCTACGGCAGGGGGTGGCCCCGCGACAGGGCCGACGGGCTCCTGTCATCCACCTCGCACACGTTCTTCACACGCTCTGCCGCTCGCCGGCCCCGGCGGTCCGGGGCAGGCGGCTCACCTGCCCCGATGCCGGCTCAGATGCGCGCGAACGCCTGCTCGATGATGTCGAGGCCCTCGTTGAGGAGGTCCTCGCCGATGACCAGCGGGGGCAGGAAGCGCAGCACGTTGCCGTAGGTGCCACAGGTCAGGACCAGCAGACCCTCCTGGTGGCAGGCCTTGGCCAGCGCGGCCGTCGCCTCGGGGTTCGGCTCCTTGGTGCCGCGGTCCTTGACCAGCTCGATGGCGATCATCGCGCCCCGGCCGCGGACGTCGCCGATGACGTCGAACTTCTCGGCCATGGCGGTGAGGCGGGTCTTCATGACGGCCTCGATGTTCTTCGCCCTGGCGTTGAGGTCGAGCTCCTTCATCGTCTCGATCGCGCCGAGCGCGCCCGCGCAGGCGACCGGGTTTCCGCCGTAGGTGCCGCCCAGGCCGCCGGAGTGCGCGGCGTCCATGATCTCGGCGCGGCCGGTGACGGCGGCGAGCGGCAGGCCGCCGGCGATGCCCTTCGCGGTGGTGATCAGGTCGGGGACGATGCCCTCGTCCTCGCAGGCGAACCACTGGCCGGTGCGGCAGAACCCGGACTGGATCTCGTCGGCGACGAAGACGATGCCGTTGTCCGCGGCGAACTCGCTGATCGCGGGCAGGAAGCCCTTGGCCGGCTCGATGAAGCCGCCCTCGCCGAGCACCGGCTCGATGATGATCGCGGCCACGTTCTCGGCGCCGACCTGCTTGGAGATCTGGTCGATGGCCTGCGCGGCGGCCTCCGGGCCCGCGTTCTCCGCACCCGTCGGCCAGCGGTAGCCGTAGGCGACCGGGACGCGGTACACCTCGGGCGCGAACGGGCCGAAGCCGTGCTTGTACGGCATGTTCTTCGCGGTCAGCGCCATGGTGAGGTTGGTGCGGCCGTGGTAGCCGTGGTCGAAGACGACGACCGCCTGGCGCCTGGTGTACGCACGCGCGATCTTGACGGCGTTCTCGACGGCCTCGGCGCCGCTGTTGAACAGCGCGGACTTCTTGGCGTGGTCGCCCGGCGTCAGCTCGGCGAGCGCCTCGGCGACGGCCACGTAGCCCTCGTACGGCGTGACCATGAAGCAGGTGTGGGTGAAGTCGGCGAGCTGGGCGGAGGCGCGGCGGACGACGGCCTCGGCGGAGGCGCCGACGGAGGTCACGGCGATGCCGGACCCGAAGTCGATCAGCCGGTTGCCGTCGACGTCCTCGATGATGCCGCCGCCCGCGCGGGTGGTGAACACGGGCAGCACGGAGCCCACGCCCTGCGCGACCGCGGCGGTGCGGCGGGCCTGCAGCTCCTGCGACTTCGGGCCGGGGATGGCGGTGACGACGCGGCGCTCCTGCGGAAGTGCGGTCATGCGGGGCTCCTGGGGGGTGTTTCGGACGCTTGCGTTCTTTTCTCGCAGGCTAGGGCGGGGAGCGGGGGGCGGGCATGCTCCATGTGGGCGTTGTGCGGAGGGCCGGGTTGTCCGTGGTGGACAACCCCGCTGCGGGCGGTCGTGCCTCCCCTGGCGCCTCAAAGGCCTGGGAGGTGTCCCCGGGGCGGGGCGGGTCTCACTCGCCCGCGTTCGCGGGGTGCCGCTGCGCCCCCTCCCCCGCTCCCGGCTTCGCTCGAGCGGGAGGGAGGCACGACTGTCCGCGGCTCGGGCCGCGTATGCGGTGAACTCGCCCTGTCAGGGCGTTAGATTGACTCGCTGATGGCGGATGGAGCGGCAGCTCAGGGGGCAAGGGCGATGAACAGCGACGGTACCCAGGACGCACGGGGCACGCATGCCGACCCCGTCCCGCGCCCGGCGGGCCCACCGGACGTACCGACGGCGCCCCCACGCCCCACAAGGGCCCCGGGCATGCCCCCGCCGCCCGACGGCTCCGCGTTCCTCGCCTGGCTCCGCACCCCCCGCCCGGAGGCCCTCCCCGGCGTATGGCGGTTCGGCCACCGGCCGCGCCCGGAGGAGGAGCCGGAGCGCATCCCGGGACGCCAGCTGCTCAGCGGAGCCCTGATCGCGTTCCTCGTCGGCTGGCTCATCTGGTCGCTGCTGTGGAACGGCTACCTCGGCGGCTGGTGGCTGCTGCCGCTCTACGCGATGATCCCCGACTCCTGGGCGGAGCCCCACAGCTTCGGCGCCGTCGTGGTCGTCTACGCCTACTACGTGCTGATCGCCGGGATCATCATGGTCGGCGTGGGCCGCCTCGGCCGCTGGAACGAGATCTGGCGCCGCTACGGTCCGCCCGCCTGGCGCCGTGGCCCCGCGCGGGACCAGCGCCCGCCCGCCCCCGAGGCCGACCCCGCCACCTGGCCCGCCCTCCGCGCCGCCGGCGCCACGGACGCCGCCGAGCGGCTGGCCGCCGACGCCCGCGCCGGGCTGATGCGGGACGTCGACCAGGCCCGTATCGCCCGCGCCTGGCAGGGAGTACGCAACGGCCGGCACAGCCTCGCCACCTTCACAGGGGCCGTACTCCAGGAAGGTGCAGCCGCCTGCGCCCACCCCTCCGGTGCGCGCGACCTGCCCGCCCGGCAGGCCCGCCACGACCTGCTCACCGGGCAGGTGCGGCTCGGCACCACCGCCGACGACCCCCGCAACCCCTACGCCTACCGCGGCACCGGCCTGGCCCTCGGCCCGGAACTCCTCGGCACCTCGCTCCTCGCCGTCGGACCGGCCGGTTCCGGCAAGACCGGCGGTGTCGTCCGGCCGCTCGCCGAGTCGCTGTGCCTGCACGCGCTCGCCGGGAAGGCCGCCGTGGTCGTGGTCGGCGCGGCGGGCGCGGGGCTCGGCGAGAGCGACGCGTACGACGTCGTCGTACGGATCGGCAATCCCGAGTCGGTCTACGACCTCGATCTGTACGGCGGCACCACGGACCCCGACGAGGCCGCGGCCGTACTCGCCGAGGCACTGGTGGGAGACCTGGCGGATCCGCACCCGGGCAGCGACAGCCGCCGCTCCACCACCGTCCTCGCCCAGCTCCTGGGCCCGTTCCGCGCGGTGCACGGCCGCTTCCCGTCCGTCCCCGAGCTGCGGCAGCTCCTCGACGGCGCCCCCGGCCCGCTGGCCGAGCTGCGCAGCGGGCTCCTGGCCGCCGGCCAGGAGTCGCTGCTGCGCGAACTCGACGCGCGCGAGCGGCAGATGGCCCACCCGGGCGATGTCGGCGGCACTCTCGCCGACCGGGTGGCGCTGCTGGACCGGCCGGCCTTCGCGGGGTTCTTCGACACCTCCGGGCAGTCCCGGCCGTTCTCGCTCAAGGCGCTGGACCACCCGGTGCGGGTGCGCGTCGACCTGCCCCAGCGCGGGCACGCGGACGCCTCGCGGATGCTGGCGCGGCTGGTCCTCGCCCAGTTCACGGCGAGCGTGACGGTGCGCGAGGACCGCTCCCTGTTCGCCTGTCTGGTGCTGGACGACGCGACCGGCGTGGTCACCCCCGAGGCCGTGCGGGGCATCCAGCGGCTGCGGTCCGCCAACGCGGGCGCGGTGCTGACGCTGCGCACCCTGGACGACGTACCGAGGCCGCTGCGCGGGCCGCTGCTCGGGGCCACCGGGTGCAGGATGGCGCTGTCCGGTGTCACCCCGTGGGACGGGCAGGACTTCGCCGAGGTGTGGGGCAAGGAGTGGACCGAGGCCCGGGACGTCACCGACCGGCAGATCATCGCGGAGAGCCCGGCGGGCAAGGCGGTGCACGCCCTGCGGCGGGCGATCACGGGCAAGGCACCGACCGCGCGGGCGGTCACCGTGCGGCAGGTCGAGCGGGAGCGGTGGTCGGCGTCGGAGCTGGCACATGCCGTACCGGCGGGCCACGCGGTGCTGTCGCTGACCGACGTCAAGGGGGAGCACGCGCCGCCGCTGCTGGTGGACCTTCGGGAGTGAGCCGGCCGATCGGGGCGGCCGGGGACCGTACAGTGAGGCAGAATCGGCACAGGCCGTTCATACGCGGCGGCCAAAAGATCACCGACTTCTCACACACCCGACGCAGACCCGAAGGCTCAAGGCACCCATGCCCCCGACGCTCGCCTCGCTCGTCCACCACTCCGCGCTCAAGCTGACCGTGCGCGCGGGCGAGGACCGCCTCGACGTGCCGGTCCGCTGGGCGCACGCCAGTGAACTCGCCGACCCCGTGCCCTACATGGAGGGCGGGGAACTCCTGCTGATCACCGCGCTGAAACTCGACGCGGAGGACCGGGAGGCGATGCGCCGCTATGTGAGGCGGCTGGTCGGGGCGGGAGTCGTGGGCCTCGGTTTCGCCGTCGGCGTGCACTACGAGGACATCCCCGACGCCCTCGTCGACGCCGCGCGGGAGGAGGGCCTGCCGCTCCTGGAGGTGCCGCGTCGCACCCCCTTCCTCGCGATCAGCAAGGCCGTGTCCGCCGCCATCGCCGCCGACCAGTACCGCGCGGTGACCGCGGGCTTCGCGGCCCAGCGGGAACTGACGAGACAGGCCCTGACGGAAGGCCCGGAGGGGCTGCTGGCCGCGCTCGCCGCGCAGGTCGACGGGTGGGCCGCGCTGTACGACGCCTCGGGCGCCGTCGTGGCCACGGCACCGGAGTGGGCGGGGCGGCGCGCCGCGCGGCTCACCCCGGACGTGACCCGGCTGCGGGACCGGCCCGCGCCCGCCTCCTCGGTGGTGGCCGGCCCGGAGAACGAGGACCGGGTCGAACTGCACTCCCTCGGCACCGGCCGGCGCCCCCGCGCGGCGCTCGCCGTTGGCACGGCCGCCGCCCTCGGCACCGCCGAGCGGTACGCCGTCCACTCCGCCATAGCCCTGCTCACCCTGACCACGGAACGCTCCCGCTCCCTGCACGCCGCCGAGCAGCGCATCGGCGCCGCCGTCCTGCGCATGCTGCTCGCCGGGGAGCCGGACCACGCCCGCGCGGTGGCCGGGGACCTGTACGGCGGCCTGCTCGACGCGCCCTTCCGGATCATCGTGGCCGCCGGGGGCGAGGCGAACGGGGACGCCCTCGGAGCCCTCGCCGAGGTCGCGGAGTCCGCCGCCGCCCGCTCCGGGGAGGTGGTCCTGGCCGTGCCGGAGGGAAACCGGCTGGTGATACTGGCCTGCGACGGCGGCGCCGCCGTGGCCGCCTGCTGCGACCATGCCGCCGCGCGGGAGGCGGCCCGCAAGGCCGACGACGACGAACTGGTCGTCGGACTGTCCGCACCCGCCGGCCCGATCGCCGCGTCCACCGCCTACAAGCAGGCCGAACAGGCGCTCTCGGTGGCGCGGCGGCGCGGGCGGGTGCTGGTGGAACACGAACACATGGCCGCGGGCTCGGTGCTGCCGCTGCTCGCCGACGACGCGGTCAGGGCGTTCGCCGACGGGCTGCTGCGCGCCCTGCGCGAACACGACGCGACGGGCCGCGGCGACCTCGTCGCCTCCCTCCGCGCCTGGCTCTCCCGCCACGGCCAGTGGGACGCGGCGGCAGCCGACCTGGGCGTCCACCGCCACACCCTCCGCTACCGCATGCGCCGGGTCGAGGAGATCCTCGGCCGCTCCCTGGACGACCCGGACACCCGCATGGAGCTGTGGCTGTCCCTGAAGGCGACAACGACGGAGTAACCCCTCCCAGCCCGCCCGACACCGTCAGCCCGCCCATCCCAGCCCACCCGACCCATCCGGCCCCTCCCCCAAACCGTCCGCCCCTCCTCCCAGCCCACCCGACCCATCCGGCCCCTCCCCCAAACCGTCCGCCCCTCCTCCCAGCCCGTCCGCCCCCTCCCCCCGACCCATCCGGCCCTCCCCAAGCCGCACGCCTCCTCCCAGCCCGTCCGGCGTCTGAGGACAAGGGGGTCCGGGGCGCAGCCCGGGGACGGGACGGGAAGGGGCGGCGGGGGCGAAAAACCCAAAAGCCCACACCCCCGCTCCACCCCGCCAAACCGTAGAACCCCCACACCCCCACCACTACGACTCGGCCAAACTCCACCCCCCACCCCCCGCCCTACCGTGGACGCAGCAACCCACCCGCACACCCCCACCACGGAAGGGCCGGAACCCGCACATGACTTCCACCACCGCCTTCTGGCTCGCCGGCCGCCAGGCCACCGGCGAGACCACCTTCGACGTCACCTCCCCCTGGGACGGCCACACCGTCGGAACCGTGAGCGTCCCCACCGACGCCCAGGTCGAAGACGCCGTCTCCGCCGCCCACGCCGTCCGCGAGGACTTCGCCGCCACCCCCGCCCACACCCGCGCCGCAGCCCTCGACCACGTCAGCCGCCGCCTCGCCGAGCGCACCGAGGAGATCGCCCGCCTGATCTCCGCCGAGAACGGCAAGCCGGTCAAGTGGGCCCGCGGAGAGGTCGGCCGCGCCGTCTCCGTCTTCCGCTTCGCCGCCGAGGAGGCCCGCCGCTTCAACGGCGGCGAGGCCCAGCGCCTGGACACCGACGCCGGCGGCCAGGGCCGCCTCGCCTTCACCCGCCGCTTCCCCAAGGGCGTCGTCCTCGGCATCGCGCCGTTCAACTTCCCGCTGAACCTGTGCGCCCACAAGATCGCCCCCGCGATCGCCGCGGGCGCGCCGATCATCCTCAAGCCGGCCCCCGCCACGCCCCTCTCCGGCCTGATCCTCGGTGAGCTGCTCGCCGAGACCGAGCTGCCCGCCGGTTCCTGGAGCATCCTCCCGGTCCCCAACGACCGTATGCCCGCCCTGGTCCAGGACGAGCGCCTCCCGGTCATCTCGTTCACCGGCTCCGAGACGGTCGGTTACGCGATCATGGACTCGGTGCCGCGCAAGCACTGCACCCTGGAGCTGGGCGGCAACGGCGCGGCCGTCGTCCTCGCCGACTTCGCGAGCGACGAGGACCTGGACCGGGCCGCGCAGCGCATCGCGACCTTCTCCAACTACCAGGGCGGCCAGTCCTGCATCTCCGTGCAGCGCGTGATCGCCGACGCGTCGGTGTACGACCGGCTGCTGCCGCGCATCGTCGCCGCCGTCGAGGCGCAGGTCACCGGCGACCCGAACGACGACGCCACCGACGTCGGCCCGCTGGTCAGCGAGGCCGCCGCGCAGCGCGTGGAGTCCTGGGTCGACGAGGCCACCGCCGCGGGCGCCACGCTGCACACCGGCGGCAAGCGCGACGGCGCCTCCTACGCGCCGACCGTGCTCACCGACGTACCGGCCGAGGCGACGATCTCCTGCGAGGAGGTCTTCGGACCGGTGCTGACCGTGCAGAAGGTGGACGGCGAGGCGGCGGCCTTCGCGGCCGTCAACGACTCCAAGTACGGCCTCCAGGCAGGCGTGTTCACGCACGACCTGCAGACCGCCTTCCGGGCCCACCGGGCCCTGGAGGTCGGCGGTGTGGTCATCGGTGACGTGCCGTCCTACCGCGCCGACCAGATGCCGTACGGCGGCGCCAAGCAGTCCGGTGTGGGCCGTGAGGGCGTGAGGTTCGCGATGGACGACTACACCTACG
Source organism: Streptomyces sp. NPDC059787 (assembly GCF_042732315.1). Taxonomy (NCBI): domain Bacteria; kingdom Bacillati; phylum Actinomycetota; class Actinomycetes; order Kitasatosporales; family Streptomycetaceae; genus Streptomyces; species Streptomyces sp. NPDC059787. The sequence goes on along the minus strand of NZ_JBHWHX010000073.1, from coordinate 10,618 downwards.
AGCGGGTGATGGTCCTGACGGGCCTCGCGCTCTGACCCACCCGCGAAAGGCCGACGGCCCGAGCCCGTTGTGCGGGGGCTCGGGCCGTCGGCCCTCGAACGACCGGTGTGGTCAGCGGAAGGCGGGAGCGGTGACGGCCGGGCGGTGGGCGCCGTAGTAGTCCTCGTCCTCCCAGCTGTCCTCCTCGCTGTTGATGGCGGCCACGACGCCGATGGCTATCAGGACGATCACGGCGATGCCGAGGACGAGGCCGATGATGCCCGTGATCAGGCCGGCCTGGGCCTGCCCGTGGTTGTCGGCCAGACCCTGCTCGGCCTTCTGGCGGCCCTTGATGCCGAAGACGATGGCGAGGACGCCGAGGACGACGGAGACCACGCCGTACAGGCAGAACAGGCAGCAGGCCAGGATGCCGAGCACCATGGCCGCGACGCCCATGCCGTTCTGCCGCTGGCCCGGCATGCCGGGCCAGCCGTAGCCCGGCGGGTAGCCGGGGTATCCGTAGCCGCCGGGTGCGCCGGGGCCGTTGGGCGCAACGGGCGGCGGGGGCAGCGCGGAGCCCTGGGTGTCGAAGGGCGCGGCGCCGCCCGGGGGCATGCCCCCGGCGGGCGGGGCGAAGCCGGCACCCGGCATCCCGGCGATGGTGGGCTGGTTGTGCACGGACGGCGGCTGCGGCGCGGACAGCCCGTCGGCGACGGTCGGCGTGGCCGGTGACTGCGGCGGCCGGCCGGCGCCGGACGTGCGGTCCTTGTCCAGTGAGGGCCTGTCCTCCGGGGCCGCCCAGGGGTCGTCGGCGCCCGTGTCCCCGCCCGGCTGCGTCGCGTCCGTCATCTGGAGTTCCCCCTCGGCCCTCGATCGTCCGGCCATGCTACGGCTCCGCCGCTCCGTACCGCCCCGCGCCCCCTTTCCCGACCGCCTACGATGACCCCGAGTCACCGATCAGCCGATCATCCGCGTCCCGCCGCTCGCGCGGTCGAAGGGGCGCCGTTCCGGGGAGGAACCTTGACCGACCGTCTCGTCGAGCCGCGCGTCCCACGCGATCTGCACGCCTTCATCGCCGGGCTGCCCAAGGCCGAACTGCATGTGCACCACGTCGGGTCCGCCTCCCCCCGCATCGTCTCGGAGCTGGCCGCCCGCCACCCCGACTCCAAGGTCCCCACCGACCCCGAGGCCCTGGCCGACTACTTCACCTTCACGGACTTCGCCCACTTCATCGAGGTGTACCTGTCCGTCGTCGACCTGATCCGCACCCCCGAGGACGTACGGCTGCTGACCTACGAGGTGGCCCGTGAACTGGCCCGGCAGCAGGTGCGGTACGCCGAGCTGACCATCACCCCGTTCTCCTCCACCCGGCGCGGCATCGACGAGCGTGCCTTCATGGACGCGATCGAGGACGCCCGCAAGGCGGCCGAGACCGAGTTCGGGACGGTGCTGCGCTGGTGCTTCGACATTCCCGGTGAGGCCGGACTGGAGTCCGCCGAGGAGACGACACGGCTCGCCACCGACGACCGGCTGCGCCCGGAGGGCCTGGTCTCCTTCGGTCTCGGCGGGCCCGAGATCGGCGTGCCCCGGCCGCAGTTCAAGCCGTACTTCGACCGCGCGATCGCCGCCGGGCTGCACTCCGTACCGCACGCCGGCGAGACCACGGGACCGGAGACGGTGTGGGACGCGATCAACGAGCTGGGCGCGGAGCGCATCGGGCACGGCACCAGCTCCGCCCGCGACCCCAAGCTGCTCCAGTACCTGGCCGAGCGGCGCATTCCGCTGGAGGTGTGCCCCACCTCCAACATCGCCACCCGCGCGGTGACCGACCTCGACGAGCACCCCATCAAGGAGTTCGCGCGGGCCGGCGTCATCGTCACCGTCAACTCCGACGACCCGCCGATGTTCGGCACCGACCTCGACAACGAGTACGCGGTCGCCGCGCGGCTGCTGGAGCTCGACGAGCGGGGACTGGCCGACCTGGCGAAGAACGCGGTCGAGGTGTCCTTCATGGACCCGGCCGGCAAGGCGCGGCTGGTCACCGAGATCGACACCTACACCGCGTCCTGGCTCGACTCCTGACCACCCGCGAAGGGCCGCCATGCAGAACGTGACCGCCGTGGCCCACCGCGGCGACCCCTACCGCGTCCGCGAGAACACCCTCGCCTCGCTGCGGTCCGCGTTCCACCGGGGCGCGGACGCGGTGGAGATCGACGTGCGCCTCACCCGGGACGGCGTCCCGGTGCTGCTGCACGACGGCACGCTGAAGCGGCTCTGGGGACACGACCGCCCGCTGCCGTCGCTGTCGTGGGAGGAGGTGCGCGGGGTCACGGACGACGGGGTGCCCACGCTCTCCGACGCACTGGCGGCGACGGACGGCGGCCGGGTGATGATCGACCTGCCCGGCGCGCCGGACGTCCGCGCGGCGCGCCGGATCGTGGACGCCGTGCGCGAGCGGGGCGCCCAGGACCGCGTGTACTACTGCGCGGGCGCCGCCGCCATGCTCGCCGTGCGGGCGGCGGACCCGTCCGCCGAGATCGCGCTCACGCGTACGACGCTGGCACCGGCCCGCGCCGGTCTGCTGGAGGCGGTCCGTCCGCGCTGGCTGAACTACCGCTTCGGCCTGGTCGACCGCGCGCTCGCGGACCGTGTCCACCACGCCGGTTGTCTGCTGTCCGTCTGGACCCCGGACACCCGCCGCTCCATGCGCCGCCTGCTGGCCCTGGGCGTCGACTCGATCACCACCAACCGCATCGACGTGCTGTGCGCGCTGCGTGCGGACGGGGGCCGGCCGGGGCGGCAGGCACCTTAGGGGCAACCCCTGACAACTCCCCTGCTTACCCAGGGGAGTTGGTCGGGGGTGCGCCAGGGCAGGCGCCCTCCCTGACGACGATCCGGAGGCGGCCCGCACGGCCGGAGGATGACCACGTCCTTCCGCCGAACTCCCCCGAGGAGCCACCGATGCACGCCCGCCGCCGTACCGCTCTTCTCGCCGCCTCCCTCGTCCTCGCCCTGGGCGCGGGCCCGCTCGCCGCGCCCGCGTTCGCCTCGCCCGCCCCGCGGGCGCCCGTGTGCAGTACCGCACCGTCCCACCAGGCGTTGTGCGAGGCGATCGAGGGGCTGCCCGACGGAGACACGACCGCCGCGCTCGTCCGGCTGGGCGGCACCGAGGTTTCCTGGCAGGGCAGTTCGGGGGTGCGGGACCTGGTGAGCGGCCGGGCGGCCGACCCGGACGCGCGGTTCAGGGCCGGTTCGACGACCAAGGTGGTGACGGCGGCCGCCGTCCTCCGGCTCGCTTCCCGGGGCGAGGTCGATCTCGACGCGTCGATCGAGCGCTACTTGCCCGGTCTGCTCGGCTCCGGCTTCAAGAAGCCCGTCACCGTGCGGAACCTGCTGAACCACACCAGCGGCATCCAGCCGGGCGTCAGTTGGGGCAACACCTTCGAGGAGCAGTACGCGCACCGCTACGACACGCTCACCCCGCGGCGGGTCGTGGAGTCGGCCGTCGCGAAGGGACCGGCGTTCGACGCCGGTGAGCAGCAGCAGTACCTCAACATCAACTACACGGTCCTCGGCATGCTGATCGAGAAGGTGACCGGGCACTCCTACGCCTCCGAGGCCACCCGGCTCGTGCTGCGTCCCGCCGGGATGCGGCACACGTACTTCCCCGGCACCGACCCCCGCATCCGCGGACCGCACCACCACGGCTACCAGGCGGTGTCCCAGCCGGACGGGACGAACCGGCTCGTCGACGTCACCGAGTGGAACGTGGCCGACCGCTGGGCGGCCGGGGACATGATCTCGACCACCGCCGACCTGGAACGGCTCGTCACCGCCCTCTTCAGCGGGCAGATCGTGCCCGAACCGCAGTTGCGGGAGATGTTCACGGTCCCGGCGGGCATCGAGGGCGCCGCCCACAGCGCGGGTCTGACCCGCTGGGAGCACGAGGGCACGGTCTACTGGCTCAAGAGCGGCGCCCGCCCCGGCTACAGCACGGCGATCGCCGCGACCGAGGACCTGAGCTTCACCCTCGTGTACTCGCTCTCCGACACCGACGCGAAGGACACGACCTCGAACCCGGTCGCCGACCGGATCCGGCAGGCCGCCCTCAAGTAGCGAGGGCGGGTGCCGCGTCCGGCGTGAGCGCCTCCAGCCGCTTGATCTTCCGGCGTACGGCGTACAGCGGGATCACGCCGAACACCCCGAACGCCATGTCGATGACGCTCCACCAGAAGGGGATGCCCCGGACCGGGCCGCAGACCAGGGCGAGCGGGATGATGCCGGCGCAGGCGATCATGCCGAACTCGACGACCCAGATGTTGCGGACGGGGTCGCGGTAGGGGCCGTAGAAGGCGACCGCGATCACGAGGTGCGCGAAGGCGAGCCAGTCGGTGCCGTAGAGGAGGAAGGGGTACTCGGCGTCGGCGGTGTCGAGCCCCTGGCGTACGCGCTCGATCCAGTCCATGAGGGCGGGGAGGTGCTCCGGCGCCGACAGGGACCGGAGCAGGTCCTCGGTCCAGCGCAGTTCGTGCACCAGCGGAAAGGCCGTGGCGCCGCTGAGCACCAGGCAGACGACGAAGAAGACCAGCCAGGCGCGAATGCCCTTGAGGAGGGCGGCTCTGTCGCTCATGGCAGCAGCGTACGCCGAGAGTTGAACATGTTCAAAAACAGGGTGCGCCTCTGGAGACACGTCGGCCCCGGACGGTGGTGCACCGTCCGGGGCCGACGCTTCGGCACCTATCCGTCGAGCGACGTCATCACGTGCTTGACGCGCGTGTAGTCCTCGAAGCCGTACGCCGAGAGGTCCTTGCCGTAGCCGGACTTCTTGAAGCCGCCGTGCGGCATCTCCGCGACCAGCGGGATGTGCGTGTTGATCCACACGCAGCCGAAGTCCAGCTTCCTGGACATGCGCATCGCGCGGGAGTGGTCCTTGGTCCACACCGAGGAGGCCAGCGCGTACTCGACGCCGTTGGCGTACTCGACGGCCTGGTCCTCGTCGGTGAAGCGCTGGACGGTGATGACCGGGCCGAAGACCTCCTTCTGGACGATCTCGTCGTCCTGGTCGAGGCCGGAGACGACGGTCGGGGCGTAGAAGTAGCCCTTGTCGCCGACGCGCTTGCCGCCGGCGACCACGCGCGCGTGCGCCGGCAGCCGCTCGATGAAGCCCTCGACCTGCTTGAGCTGGTGGGGGTTGTTGAGCGGGCCGTAGAGGACGTCCTCGTCGTCCGGCATGCCCGTCCTGATGTCGGCGGCGGCCTTGGCGAGCGCGGAGACGAACTCGTCGTGGATCGACTCGTGCACGAGCACGCGCGTGGCGGCCGTGCAGTCCTGGCCGGCATTGAAGAAGCCCGCCTCCGAGATGCCCGCGACGGCCTTGGCGATGTCGGTGTCCTCGAAGACGACGACCGGGGCCTTGCCGCCCAGCTCCAGGTGGACCCGCTTGAGGTCCTTGGACGCGGACTCGGCGACGGACATGCCCGCGCGCACCGAACCGGTGATGGACGCCATCGCCGGGGTGGGGTGCTCGACCATGAGGCGGCCGGTGTCGCGGTCGCCGCAGACGACGTTGAAGACGCCCTTGGGCAGGATCGAGCCGAGGATCCCGGCGAGCAGGACCGTGGAGGCCGGGGTGGTGTCCGAGGGCTTCAGGACGACGGTGTTGCCCGCGGCGATCGCCGGGGCGAACTTCCACACGGCCATCATCATCGGGTAGTTCCAGGGGGCGACCTGCGCGCAGACGCCGATCGGCTCACGGCGCACGAAGGAGGTCAGCCCCTCCATGTACTCGCCGGCACCCTTGCCCTCCAGCATCCGCGCCGCGCCCGCGAAGAAGCGGATCTGGTCCACCATCGGCGGGATCTCCTCGGTGCGGGTCAGCCCGATGGGCTTGCCCGTGTTCTCCACCTCGGCGGCGATGAGTTCCTCGGCACGCTCCTCGAAGGCGTCCGCGATCTTCAGCAGGGCCTTCTGGCGCTCGGCCGGGGTGGTGTCGCGCCAGCCGGGGAACGCCTCGGCGGCGGCCGCCATCGCGGCGTCCACATCCGCCTGCCCGGACAGCGGAGCGGTCGCGTACGCCTCGCCCGTCGCGGGGTTGACCACCTCGGTGGTCCGTCCGTCGGCGGCGTCCCGGAACTCACCGCCGATGTAGTTGCGCAGACGACGCAGCTCGGTGCTCACTGCAGGGCCTCCTGGTGTTCCTTGTGGGTGTCCGAGGTGTCTGAGGTGTCTGAGGTGTCAGGAAATGCCTGGTGTCCAACCTCTGAGACACCCACCCTAAACCGACGGCTGACGTTTTCAACACCCCCACCCGCTCCACTCCTGCGAAATCCGCAAGCCGAGACGTCACAGACAACGAATTTCATCGATTGAGCCTTGCGAAACTGTCGATACGTCGTGCACAGTGGCACCGTGGCCAGTCGAAGCGCAGACCCGAAGGACTCCCGCGAGTCCAAGAACGGCGGCGGTCCCCAGTTGGACGCCGTCTCCCTCGCCATCATCGAGCAGCTCCAGGAGGACGGCCGCCGGCCGTACGCCGCCATCGGCAAGGCCGTGGGCCTGTCGGAGGCGGCCGTGCGCCAGCGGGTGCAGAAGCTGCTCGATCAGGGCGTGATGCAGATCGTCGCCGTCACGGACCCGCTCACCGTGGGCTTCCGCCGCCAGGCGATGGTCGGGGTCAACGTCGAGGGCGACGTGGAGTCCGTGGCCGACGCGCTGACCGCCATGGACGAGTGCGAGTACGTGGTGATGACCGCGGGCTCCTTCGACCTCATGGTCGAGATCGTCTGCGAGGACGACGACCACCTCCTGGAGGTCATCAACCGACGCATCCGGGCCGTTCCCGGAGTGCGCTCCACCGAGAGTTTCGTCTACCTCAAGCTCAAGAAGCAGACCTACATGTGGGGAACCCGATAACCGTGAGCACCGACGACCTCAGCAAGTCCGCGTACGACCACCTGTGGATGCACTTCACCCGCATGTCCTCGTACGAGAACTCCCCCGTCCCCACCATCGTCCGGGGCGAGGGCACCCACATCTACGACGACCGGGGCAAGCGCTACCTCGACGGCCTCGCGGGTCTGTTCGTGGTGCAGGCGGGCCACGGCCGCCAGGAGCTCGCGGAGACCGCCTCCAAGCAGGCCCAGGAGCTGGCCTTCTTCCCCGTGTGGTCCTACGCCCACCCCAAGGCCGTGGAACTGGCGGAGCGGCTCGCGCACGAGGCGCCGGGCGACCTCAACAAGGTCTTCTTCACCACCGGCGGCGGCGAGGCGGTGGAGACCGCCTGGAAGCTCGCCAAGCAGTACTTCAAGCTCACCGGCAAGCCGACCAAGTACAAGGTCATATCCCGCGCGGTGGCCTACCACGGCACCCCGCAGGGCGCCCTGTCCATCACCGGACTGCCGGCCCTGAAGGCCCCGTTCGAGCCGCTCGTCCCGGGCGCGCACAAGGTGCCCAACACCAACATCTACCGGGCGCCGATCCACGGTGACGACCCGGAGGCGTTCGGCCGCTGGGCCGCCGACCAGATCGAGCAGCAGATCCTCTTCGAGGGCCCGGACACGGTGGCGGCGGTCTTCCTGGAGCCGGTGCAGAACGCCGGCGGCTGCTTCCCGCCCCCGCCCGGCTACTTCCAGCGGGTGCGCGAGATCTGCGACCGGTACGACGTGCTGCTCGTCTCCGACGAGGTCATCTGCGCCTTCGGCCGGCTGGGCACCACCTTCGCCTGCGACAAGTTCGGCTACGTCCCCGACATGATCACCTGCGCCAAGGGCATGACCTCGGGCTACTCCCCCATCGGCGCGTGCATCGTCTCCGACCGGCTCGCCGAGCCGTTCTACAAGGGCGACAACACCTTCCTGCACGGCTACACCTTCGGCGGCCACCCGGTCTCCGCCGCGGTCGGCATCGCCAACCTCGACCTGTTCGAGCGCGAGGGCCTCAACCAGCACGTCCTCGACAACGAGGGCGCCTTCCGCGCGACCCTGGAGAAGCTGCACGACCTGCCGATCGTCGGCGACGTCCGCGGCAACGGCTTCTTCTACGGCATCGAGCTGGTCAAGGACAAGAACACCAAGGAGTCCTTCGACGCGGACGAGACCGAGCGCGTGCTGTACGGCTTCCTGTCGAAGAAGCTCTTCGAGAACGGCCTGTACTGCCGGGCCGACGACCGTGGCGACCCGGTCGTCCAGCTCGCCCCGCCGCTGATCTCCGATCAGGAGACCTTCGACGAGATCGAGCAGATCCTGCGCGCGACCCTCTCCGAGGCCTGGACCAAGCTGTAGGCCAAACGAGGTTCCGATCTTCCCTTTGGATGATCAACACCGGCCCCGGTGCCGCCCGTTCGAGTGAGAAACGGGTGCCCGGGGCCGTGTGCTGTCCGGCCTCCCGCCGCGGCCTGCCTAGCGTGCGAGTGACCGATCGGCCCTGCCTTCGTTCCCCCGGACGGGGGATTTACCCGAAGAGCGCACGGCATTTCCGATCCGAACCGAGGTGTACGCCATGGTGGCCCCACCGGACAACGACGTGCTCTGGGCGCGAGCCCTGCACTACCGGTACGACGACGGCTCGCCCGGACTGAGCGGGGTCTCGCTCGGCGTCCGGGAGGGCGAGATCCTCGCCGTCGGCGGCCCGCGCGGCAGCGGCAAGACGACCCTGCTGCGCTGTCTGTCCGGCCTGCTGCCCGCCAAGGACGGCGAGGTCTGGTTCAACAGCGTGCCCGTGCACACCATGAGCCCCGTCGCCCGCGAGCGGCTGCGCCGGGACCGCTTCGGCTGGGTCGACCCGGAACCGGTGCTGGTGCCCGAACTGAACGTCTGGGAGAACGCCGCCCTGCCGCTGATGCTGCGCGGCACCGACCGGCGCCGCGCCAGGACGGCGGCCCTGGAGTGGCTGGAGCGCCTCGACATCGGCGACAGGGCCCGCAGGCACCCCGGGGAGCTGACGCAGGCGGAGCGGCAGCGGGTGTGCATCGCCCGCGCCCTCGCCCCGACGCCCTCGGTGCTGTTCGCCGACGAGCCGACCGCCCCGCTGTACCGCGTCGACCGCGGCCACGTACTGCGCACGCTCACCACGGCGGCCCGCTCGCACGGCATCACCGTGGTCCTCGCGACCCACGACGCGCAGACCGCGGCCCTCGCCGACCGCACCGTGTCACTGCTCGACGGGCGGCGGGTGCGCACCGTACATCTGCCGCCGGTCGCCGGGGCGGCCGAGACGGAAGGCCGGGCGGCGTGCTCGCTCTCCGTCTGACCCGAAGCGCCCACACCGCCGTCCAGCTGCGCCGGCTCCTGGTCGCGGCCGCGTCCGCGGGCACGGGCTTCCTGCTGCTCAGCACCCTCGGCCACGCGCTGGGCCACCCCGACCCGGCCTCCTCGGCGCTCCGGCTGGCCTGGTGCGCGGTCCCGCTGGCGGCCACGGTGTACTTCGCGATCGCGGTCGCCCGCACCGATCCGGGCACCCGGCCCAGGCCCGGTCTGTCGGCGATCGGTCTCGGTCCCGCCCGGCTGATGGCGGTCTCCGCGGCCACCACGGCGCTGTCCTGCGCGCTGGGCTCGCTGCTGGCCCTGCTGGTCTTCCTCCAGCTGCGCGGCGACCTCACCGGCATGCCCTCCGACGGCGCCGCGACGGACTTCCTCGCCACCGGACGGCCGCTTCCGCTGCCGGCCGCCCTGACCCTGCTGGCGCTCGTGCCGCTGAGCGCGTCGGCGGCCGTGGCGGTGGCGCTGCGGCCACGTGAGCCGGCGGCGGGCGCGGCCCGCGCGGGGCGGACGTACGGCAGGTTCGGCGCGTACCGGCGTACGGCGGTACGCGAGTCGTTCGGGGCGTACGGACGGTTCGGCAAGCACCTGGGGGCGGCGGCCCGCGGCCGGCGTACGGCCGAGGCGGCGCCGGAGCGGGAGGGCACGGCGGAGGAGACTCCCGGGACGGCCGCCGGCACCGAGCCCGCCGACACCGGGCCCGCCGTGCCGCTCACGCCGCCGTCCGGGCTGCCGTGGGGCATCGCGGTGCTGGCGGTGGGTCTGGCCGTGGAGGCCTTCGCGAGCCGTACGGGCGGCGGGGGCGCGCCGGGTGACCGGCCCTCCGCGCTGCTCGGTCTGGCCCTGACCGCCGTCGGTCTGGCCCTGGCCGGTCCCGGCCTCACCCATCTGTGCGGCAGGCTGCTGCAGACGGTACGGCCCGGCGCGCTGCGGCTGCTGGCCGGGCGGGTCCTGATGACGGAGGCCACGCGCATCGGGCGCCCGCTGGGTGTGGTCTGCGCGGTGCTGTCGGCCGCGTACGCCATGGCCTCGCTGCACGACCGCGAGGACGCCTCCGCCGGCCCGCTCGTCGTGCTCGGGGTGCTGCTGGTGGCCGGCTGCACGACGGCGACGCTGCTGACGGCCGCCGTCGAGGCCAAGCAGGCCCGTGCCGGCACCACCGCCGCGCTGCGGCGCCTCGGGGCGGCCACGGGGACGCTGCGCCGGGCCGCCGTGCTCCGCGCGGGTGCGCTGCTGGCCCTGTTCGGGCCGTTGACCCTGGTCGTGGCCGAGCTGTCGGCGTGGCCGCTGGCCCGCTGAGCTTGGCGTTTAACCTCGCGGGTCACTCGTCCTGCTGACCTGCGGTTCTTCCCAGGACAGCGGAGGCGGCCGTTCTCCACGCTTCG
>NZ_JBHWHX010000072.1:0-27296 GCF_042732315.1 Streptomyces sp. NPDC059787 | reverse complement strand
AAACGCCCGGTTACATTCCGAACCCGGAAGCTAAGCCTTACAGCGCCGATGGTACTGCAGGGGGGACCCTGTGGGAGAGTAGGACGCCGCCGAACTCCTTTTAGAGCTCTGGCTCTTGGGCGTACAGCCCGAGAGCCAGAGCTTTTTTGCGTTGAGGTAAGGTCGGGGGGCATCATCGACACGTTTCCCACAGGAGGATCCCGGGTGGAGGTCCAGGAGACGCGGGTCCAGACAGACCGCGTCCTCACCATCCCGAACATGCTCAGCATGGCACGGCTCGTTGGCGTACCGCTGTTCCTGTGGCTGATCCTCAGGCCGGAGTTCGGCGGCCCCAAGAGCGACGGCTGGGCCCTCCTGGTGCTGGCCTTCAGCGGCGTCAGCGACTACCTGGACGGCAAGCTGGCGCGACGGTGGAACCAGATCAGCAGCCTCGGCCGGCTGCTTGACCCTGCCGCCGACCGGCTCTACATCCTTTCGACGCTGGTCGGCCTCACCTGGCGCGAGATCCTGCCGCTCTGGCTGACCGCCGTTCTGCTGGCGCGTGAGCTGGTTCTCCTGGTCATGGTGGGCATCCTCCGGCGACACGGCTATCCGCCGCCGCAGGTGAACTTCCTGGGGAAGGCCGCCACCTTCAACCTCATGTATGCTTTCCCACTGCTCCTGCTCAGTGACGGAACTGGCTGGATCTCGTCACTCGCTGCTATTTTCGGCTGGGCGTTCGCCGGATGGGGTACAACTCTGTATTGGTGGGCAGGAGTGCTCTACGTGGTCCAAGTCCGCCGCCTGGTCCGTGCGGACGCTGTGGCCGATTGAGCTCGCTGATTGGCGCGCACAGGGTGGTGCGATGGCTCGCAGTGGAAAAGTGCGGGACAATCCTGGCGGGTGAAGTCGGCTGGACCGTCGTCTCTTAGAGGAGGACGCTTCCGACATGAAGGCCGTCGTGATGGCCGGGGGTGAAGGCACCCGCCTTCGTCCCATGACCTCAAGCATGCCCAAGCCGCTCCTGCCGGTGGCCAATAGGCCGATCATGGAGCATGTTCTGCGGTTGCTCAAAAAGCATGGGCTCAACGAAACCGTTGTGACCGTCCAGTTCCTTGCGTCGCTCGTCAAGAACTACTTCGGTGATGGCGAGGAGCTCGGAATGGAGCTCACCTATGCCAATGAGGAGAAGCCACTCGGTACCGCCGGGAGCGTGAAGAACGCCGAGGAGGCGCTGAAGGACGACGCTTTCCTCGTCATCTCCGGCGATGCCCTCACCGACTTCGACCTCACCGATCTGATCAATTTCCACAAGGAAAAGGGCGCCCTGGTCACGGTCTGCCTGACCCGCGTCCCCAATCCGCTGGAATTCGGCATCACCATCGTGGACGAGGAAGGCAAGGTCGAGCGCTTCCTCGAGAAGCCGACCTGGGGGCAGGTCTTCTCCGACACGGTGAACACCGGCATCTACGTCATGGAGCCCGAGGTCTTCGACTACGTCGAACCCGATGTGCCCGTCGACTGGTCCGGTGACGTCTTCCCGCAGCTGATGAAGGAGGGCAAGCCCGTCTACGGCTATGTCGCCGAGGGCTACTGGGAGGACGTCGGCACGCACGAGAGCTATGTGAAGGCGCAGGCCGACGTCCTGGAGGGCAAGGTCGACGTCGACATCGACGGCTTCGAGATCTCCCCGGGCGTCTGGGTCGCCGAGGGAGCCGAAGTGCACCCCGACGCCGTGCTGCGCGGGCCCCTCTACATCGGCGACTACGCCAAGGTCGAGGCCGGCGCGGAGATCCGCGAACACACGGTCGTGGGATCCAACGTCGTCGTGAAGAGCGGCGCCTTCCTGCACAAGGCCGTCGTCCACGACAACGTGTACGTCGGACCGCACAGCAATCTGCGGGGCTGTGTCGTCGGCAAGAACACCGACATCATGCGCGCGGCACGGATCGAGGACGGCGCCGTCATCGGTGACGAGTGCCTGATCGGTGAGGAATCGATCGTCCAGGGCAATGTGCGGGTCTACCCGTTCAAGACCATCGAGGCGGGCGCGTTCGTCAACACCTCGGTGATCTGGGAGTCCAGAGGACAGGCGCATCTCTTCGGGGCCCGGGGCGTGTCCGGGATCCTGAACGTCGAGATCACACCGGAACTCGCGGTACGGCTGGCCGGCGCGTACGCGACGACGCTGAAGAAGGGCTCGACCGTCACCACGGCCCGTGACCACTCCCGTGGTGCCCGTGCGCTGAAGCGGGCGGTCATCTCCGCGCTGCAGGCCAGCGCCATCGACGTACGGGACCTGGAGAACGTGCCGCTGCCCGTGGCGCGGCAGCAGACCGCGCGGGGCAGCGCGGGCGGCATCATGATCCGCACCACGCCCGGCGTGCCGGACTCCGTCGACATCATGTTCCTCGACGGACAGGGCGCCGACCTCTCCCAGGGCAGCCAGCGGAAGCTGGACCGGGTGTTCGCGCGGCAGGAGTACCGGCGCGCGTTCCCCGGGGAGATCGGGGATCTGCACTTCCCGGCCAGTGTCTTCGACTCGTACACGGGCTCGCTGCTGCGCAACGTCGACATCACCGGCATCGCGGAGTCCGGTCTCAAGGTGGTCGTCGACGCCTCCAACGGCAGTGCCGGCCTGGTGCTGCCGAGCCTGCTCGGCAAGCTGGGCGTCGACTCGCTGACCATCAACCCCGGTCTCGACGAGTCCAGGCCGACCGAGACGGCCGACATGCGGCGCTCGGGGCTGGTCCGGCTCGGAGAGATCGTGGCGTCCTCCGGTGCCGCCTTCGGCGTACGGTTCGACCCCGTCGGTGAGCGGCTGTCCCTCGTCGACGAGAAGGGGCGGATCATCGAGGACGACCGGTCGCTCCTCGTGATGCTCGACCTCATCGCCTCCGAACGGCGCAGCGGCCGGGTGGCGCTCCCGGTGACCACCACCAGGATCGCCGAGCAGGTCGCGGCCTATCACGGCACGCAGGTCGAGTGGACGACCACCTCGCCCGACGACCTCACGCGCGTGGGCGGCGAGGAAGGGACGATCTTCGGCGGTGACGGCAAGGGCGGCTTCATCGTCCCGGAGTTCAGCAGTGTCTACGACGGCACCGCGGCCTTCGTGCGGCTCATCGGGCTGGTGGCGCGCACCCAGCTCACGCTCAGCCAGATCGACGCGCGCATCCCGCGGGCGCATGTGCTCAAGCGGGACCTGGCGACCCCGTGGGCCGTCAAGGGCCTGGTGATGCGGCGGGTCGTGGAAGCGGCCGGAGACCGGTTCGTGGACACCACCGACGGCGTGCGGGTGGTGGAGACCGACGGCCGCTGGGTGATGGTGCTGCCCGACCCGGCCGAGGCGGTCACCCATCTGTGGGCCGAAGGCCCCGACGACGCCTCCGCGCAGGCCCTGCTCGACGAGTGGTCCGCGGTCGTGGACAGCGCGGGCCGGTGAGCGGCCGGCACCGGCGGTAGAACGAGCGGTACGCGTGCGTGCCGGACAAGTGTCCCCGACGGGGCCTGTCCGGCACGCCGGTAGGTCCGTTCGGAGGTAGTGGTCGCGGCGTGCGACGATGTGCGGCATGCCGCAGCAACCCCCCGTTCGGAGCACACCCGCGCGGCCCGCGCGCCCGGACGCCTCCATGTCGTTGCTCACCAACGTCATGGACCACAGCCTCGACGACGGATACGCCGAGGCCGCCGCGCGGAGGAAGACCGCCGGCGAGGGCGGCATGCCGAAGACCCTCAGGTCGAAGCTGGGGCTCGCCGTCGGCCTGGTGTTCGCCGCCCTGATCGTGACCGTCGGGGCCGCGCAGGCCCGGGTCGCGGCTCCCGTCGTCGCCAAGGAGCGCGAGGAGCTGATCGACCGGATCGACCAGGAGACCGAGGCCGCGGACAAGCTCGAGGACGATGTCGACGAACTGCGCGCGGACGTGAGTGCGCGGCAGCGCGAGGCGCTCCGGGACAGCGGAGGCGACCGGTCCGCGCTGGTGGGCATCCTGTCCGGCGCCGTCGCGGTGCACGGGCCCGGCGTGCGGCTCGTGGTGAACGACGCCAAGGACGCGAGCGGGGGCGGTGGCGACGGTCCGCGGTCGACCTCCGGGTTCTCCGACACCGGGCGGGTCCGTGACCGTGACATGCAGCGTGTGGTCAACGGTCTGTGGGAGTCCGGGGCCGAGGCCGTCTCCATCAACGGGCAGCGGTTGACCGCCCTGTCGGCGATCAGGGCCGCGGGAGACGCGATACTGGTCGACAACAGGCCGCTGGTGCCGCCGTACACGGTGCTCGCGGTGGGGGACGGCGGGGAGCTGAGCGACCGGTTCCAGAACAGCGCTGACGGGCTGTATCTGCATGCCCTGCAGGAGAACTACGGGATCCGGACGGCCCTCTCCGTGGAGGACGACGTCCGGCTGCCCGCCGCACCGAGTGTGATCGTACGTACCGCACAGCCGATAACCGAGAAGGGCACATCGTGATCGCCGTACTGGGCCTCGTCGTGGGAGTCGTGGCCGGACTGTTGGTCCGGCCCGAGGTTCCGGCGGTCGTCGAGCCTTACCTGCCGATCGCCGTCGTCGCGGCGCTCGACGCCGTGTTCGGAGGGCTGCGGGCCATGCTCGACGGCATCTTCGACGACAAGGTGTTCGTGGTGTCGTTCCTGTCGAACGTCGTCGTCGCCGCGCTGATCGTGTTCCTCGGCGACAAGCTCGGCGTGGGAGCCCAGCTGTCGACGGGCGTCGTGGTGGTCCTCGGCATCCGCATCTTCTCCAACGCCGCGGCGATCCGCCGGCATGTGTTCCGGGCGTGAGGCCGATGAGTGAGCACGAGCACAACGAGACGACACGCCCGGCGGTGTCCCCGCCGAGGCCCGCTCCGGACGCCTCGCCCACGGCCGGCCTGCGCAGGGAACTGCCGGCGGAGGTGCCCGCCGGGGCGCCCACGAGGGCGCCCGCACCGGCGGAGGGGGACGTTCCGAAGCCCTCACCCGGTCTGACCGGCCGGCAGCGGCTGGTGAAGGGGCTGTGGCCGCCGCGGGTGACCCGGGCCCAACTCATCGTCGCCCTGCTGCTGTTCGGCCTCGGTTTCGGCCTGGCGGTCCAGGTGGCGTCGAACAGCGACAGTGACAGCGCGCTGCGCGGGGCACGTCAGGAAGATCTTGTGCGCATCCTCGATGAACTCGACGACCGCACAGAGCGTCTTGAGGACGAGAAGCAGGGACTCGAGAAGCAGCGCGACGAGCTGGAGAACAGCTCCGACCAGGCCGAGGAGGCCCGTAAGCAGACGATCGAGAAGGAGCGGCAACTCGGCGTGCTGGCGGGCACCGTGGCCGCGCAGGGGCCCGGGATCACGATGACCATCGAGGACACGAAGGGGACGGTCGAGGCGGACATGCTGCTCGACGCCATCCAGGAGCTGCGCGCGGCTGGTGCCGAGGCGATCCAGGTGAACGATGTGCGGGTGGTGGCGGGCACCTATCTGACGGACTCCGGGAACGGTGTCGGCGTGGACGGGAACAAGATCACCACGCCCTATCGTTTCAAGGTCATCGGCAAGCCGCAGGACCTCGAGCCGGCGCTCAACATCCCCGGAGGCGTGGTGCAGACTCTCGAAAAGGAACAGGCCACCGTTACCGTGGAGCGATCGACCAAGATCGCCGTGGATGCCTTGCGGGTGGTGAAGCGGCCTGACTACGCTCGGTCGTCCTCCCAGTGAACCGGGGGTGCATGCGGGGCGTCCGGCGAGGGCATGAGGTTGCGGGGGGTCGGCGCACCGAATGGGTGGTGCGTGGTGGAAACTGTCTGGCGGAGGCGGACGTTGTGAAGATGTCCGGGTCGGCCAATGTGTTCAGTCAGGGTTCGTCCTGCCCCACGGGCGGGTCTGTTTCGGTCAAGGGGAATCGCCCGTGAAGTTGTTTGCGAAGTTGTTCGGCAAGAGTGCGCGGCGAGAGGGCAGCGACAACGCGACCGCTCGTCATCGCGCACAGCCTGAGGCGGAAGGTCAGCGTCCGCTGTACCGGGACCAGGTGGGTCAGGGCGCGCAGTCCGTTGACCCCGCACAGTCGGGCGGCATAGGTTTCGGGCAACCGTCGACCTCAGGTACGGGTGGAGGGTTCTCCGACCCGTACGCGTCCCACGCCCCCGGGGGGCAGCCGCGGCAGGAGGATCCGTCCATGTCGGCCCTGGTGTGTACGAGGTGCGGCAACCGCAACGCGGAGAACAGCCGCTTCTGCTCCAACTGCGGCGCGCCGCTGAGGCCCGGAGTCACTCCGGAGCGCCCCTCGGAGACGACGTCCACGATCTCGATCTCCGGTCTCGAGGCCTATGACGCGGAGGCCACCGGCCAGACGCCGTCGCCGATGCTCTCTCCCGAGGCGCAGGCGGCCGTCGACGCGTTGCCGATGGGTTCCGCGCTCCTGGTCGTGCGCCGCGGGCCGAACTCGGGCAGCCGCTTCCTGCTGGACGGCGATCTGACGACGGCCGGGCGTCACCCGCAGAGCGACATCTTCCTGGACGACGTGACGGTCTCCCGTCGGCACGTGGAGTTCCGGCGCGGCCCGGACGGCTCCTTCACGGTGGCCGACGTGGGCAGCCTGAACGGCACGTACGTCAACCGGGAGCGGATCGACCAGGTCGCCCTGTCCAACGGCGACGAGGTGCAGATCGGCAAGTACCGGCTGGTCTTCTACGCGAGCCAGCGGGGCTACTGACCTCCCCGGATCCGTCCGGGGGACCCCAGGGAAGGTTCATGGTTCAGACACCGAGCGGCGGTGCCGGCAACGGCGCCGCCGCCGCGGGCACCGGACTGATGAGCATCGGCACGGTGCTGAGCGTGCTGCGCGAGGAGTTCCCCGAGGTCACCATCTCCAAGATCCGCTTCCTGGAGTCGGAGGGGCTGATCGAGCCGCAGCGGACCCCGTCGGGGTACCGCAAGTTCAGTGCCGGGGACGTCGAGCGCCTCGGTCATGTGCTGCGCATGCAGCGCGATCACTACCTGCCTCTCAAGGTGATCCGTGAGCACCTTGACGCCATGGAGCGCGGCGAGGCCGTCCAGCTGCCGGTACTGGGCCGTCCGGGGGACGACGGGGACACCGCTCAGGAGTCCGCCGCCGAGGGGCCCACGGCGGCGCGTATCGGGCGCGGCCGGCTGCTGGCGGCGGCCGGCATCGACGAGCGGACGCTCACCGAGTGGGAGTCGTACGGGCTGCTCGCCCCGGTCGAGGACGGCATGTACGACGCCGAGTCGGTCACCGTCGCCGGGCTCATCACCGAGCTGGGGCGGTTCGGGATCGAGCCGCGTCATCTGAGGGCGATGAAGGCCGCCGCCGACCGTGAGGCCGGCCTGGTGGACCAGGTGGTGGCCCCGCTGAAGCGCCACCGGAACCCGCAGACCAGGGCTCACGCGCAGGCGCGCACGAAGGAGCTGGCGGGGCTCACGGTGAAGCTGCACGCGGCGCTGGTGCAGGCGGCGCTCGGGATACGGCTGCCCTGAGACGGAGCGGCGCGGGGGCCCGGATCGGCCACCCGTTCCCTGCCCGACTACCCAAACGTCCCGGGCACGGCCTAGGGTTGCTGTGTGAACGAGCTCGATGTCGTAGGTGTCCGGGTCGAGATGCCCTCCAACCAACCGATCGTGCTGTTGCGTGAAGTGGGCGGCGACCGCTACCTCCCCATCTGGATCGGACCGGGGGAGGCGACGGCCATCGCCTTCGCCCAGCAGGGCATGGCACCCGCACGGCCGCTGACCCACGACCTGTTCAAGGACGTGCTGGAAGCAGTCGGACAGGAGCTCACGGAAGTACGCATCACCGATCTGCGCGAAGGCGTCTTCTACGCGGAGCTGGTGTTCGCCAGCGGTGTCGAGGTGAGCGCCCGCCCCTCCGACGCCATAGCGCTGGCCCTGCGCACGGGTACGCCGATCTACGGCAGTGACACGGTGCTCGACGACGCCGGGATCGCCATCCCGGACGAGCAGGAGGACGAGGTGGAGAAGTTCCGCGAGTTCCTCGACCAGATCTCGCCGGAGGACTTCGGGACCAGCAACCAGTGAGGGCGGTCGGAGGCCGTCGGCCCGGTCGGTCGCCGGGGCTCGCGCCGAGGACATTCGGCTAGCCTTTCCCCGCGGCGAGGTACGGGAAACCACTCTTAGGGTGATTATCACTCGGCGTGCCGAGTGTGGCGATCGTTGACGCACCCTTGGTGACTGCCTACCTTCGAGGAGGCAGGTCAAGGACGGAGGTCGGCGTGAGAAGCAGCGGCGACGGTACGGCTGGGGGTGCCCCCGGACGCGGTTTCGGGGTGAGCGGGCCGTACCCTCCCCAGAGCTCCCGGCTCCGTCAGGGCGGGGAGCATCCCGCGCACGGCGGCGCGATCGACCAGGCTCCGCAGCGACCGACGGCTGTGCCGAGCAGCGGAGGGGCGACATCCATGGCGTCCGAGCAGATCGGCTACCGGGGGCCCACGGCCTGCGCCGCCGCCGGTATCACCTACCGGCAGCTCGACTACTGGGCCCGTACGGGCCTGGTCGAACCGAGCGTGCGGCCGGCCCACGGATCGGGCACGCAGCGGCTGTACAGCTTCCGCGACGTCGTCGTGCTGAAGATCGTCAAGCGGTTCCTGGACACGGGCGTCTCCCTGCAGAACATCCGCACCGCGGTCCGGCATCTGCGTGAGCGCGGCTTCAGCGACCTGGAGCGCATGACGCTGATGAGCGACGGGGCCACGGTCTACGAGTGCACCTCGCCCGACGAGGTGCACGCCCTGCTCCAGGGCGGCCAGGGTGTCTTCGGCATCGCCGTGGGCGTGGTGTGGCGGGACGTGGAGAGCGCGCTGTCCCAGCTGCACGGGGAGCGCGTCGACACCGGGGAGACCCTGGTCGGGCACAACCCGATGGACGAGCTGGCGCGGCGGCGGAACAAGGCGGTCTGAGACCGTCCGGGGCCGCCCGGGAACGGCCGTTGTCAGTGGCGTAGGGCAGCATCGGAGATGTGAGATCCGCGCCCACGATCCTGCACCTCGACATGGACGCCTTCTTCGCCTCGGTGGAGCAGGCGTCCAAGCCGAGCCTGCGCGGGAAGGCGGTCGTCGTGGGCGGGCTCGGACCGCGGGGCGTGGTGGCCACCGCCTCGTACGAGGCACGGATCTTCGGCGTCCACTCGGCGATGCCCATGGCACAGGCCCGGCGACGCGCGCCGAACGCCGCGTACCTGGTGCCGAGGTTCGCTCTCTACCGGTCGGTCAGCGAGCAGGTGATGGGGTTGCTGCGGGCACTGTCACCGCTGGTGGAGCCGCTCAGCCTGGACGAGGCGTTCGTTGACCTGGAGGCCGGAGGCACGGCCCGGGACGAGCGGTCGGCGCGACTGGCCGGGGCGAAGCTGCGTGCGGACATACGGGCGGTCACGGGGCTCACCGGGTCGGTGGGGCTCGCGGCCTCCAAGATGCTGGCGAAGATCGCCTCGGAGCAGGCGAAGCCGGACGGACTGGTGCTGATCGAGCCGGGCACGGAGCGGGCCCTGCTGGGGCCGCTGCCGGTCCGCACCCTGCCGGGCGTCGGGCCGGCGACCGGTGATCATCTGCGGCGGGCGGGGATCCACACGGTCGACGAGCTCGCCGAGGCCGGGGAGGACGAGCTCGTACGGCTGCTGGGCAAGGCCCACGGTCACGCGCTGTACGCGATGGCGCTGGCCCGGGACGAGCGGCCCGTGGTAGCCGAGCGGGAGGCCAAGTCGGTCTCGGTCGAGGACACGTACGACGTGGACATCCACGACCGGGTGCGGGTCGGGACGGAGGTGCGGCGGCTCGCGGACCGGTGCGTGCGCAGGCTGCGGGAGGCGGGCCTGTCGGGGCGGACCATCGTGCTGAAGGTACGCCGGTACGACTTCTCGACCCTCACCCGGTCCGAGACGCTGCGGGGCCCCACGGACGATCCGGCGGTGGTGCGGGAGGCGGCCGCGCGGCTGCTGGACTCGGTCGACACGACGGGCGGGGTGCGGCTGCTGGGCGTCGGGGTCAGCGGGCTGGCCGACTACACGCAGGAGGACCTGTTCGCGCAGGCGGCGGGCGCCCCCGCCGACGACTTCCCGCACGAGGAGGCCGAGGCCGCGCCCGCACCGGAGCCGGAGACGCCCGCCGAGCGGCGCTGGCCGGCGGGGCACGACGTACGGCACGCCGTGTACGGGCACGGATGGGTGCAGGGCAGCGGGCTGGGCCGGGTCACGGCGCGCTTCGAGACACCCGGCTCCGGGCCGGGCCGGGTGAAGACCTTCCGCGTCGACGATCCGGCTCTGCAACCGGCGGAACCGCTGCCGCTGGTGTCCCGAAGACCCGGGGAGGACGAGGGCGCCGGGGCCGGCGGAGGGACGCGGACGGAGAGCCGGTGAGCGGGGCGGATCAGGCCGGCTTGTCGTTCCCGGCGAGTTTGCCGAAGTCGCGGTCCGGGAGAGGAGGGGGAGCGGCGAGGTCCAGGCCGTAGTGGTGGTAGAGCTGGAGTTCCTGTTCGGGGGAGAGGTGGCGGCCCACGCCGAAGTCGGGGGCGTCCTTGATGAGAGCGCGTTCGAAGGGCACGTGGAGGGCGCCGTCGACGAGGTCGCTGGGTTCCAGGGGGACGAAGGCGTCCCTGCTGAACAGGCCGGTGCGTATCGCCGCCCACTCCGGTACGCCGGTGGCGTCGTCGAGGTAGATCTCGTCGATGGTGCCGATCCGGGTTCCGTTGCGGTCGAACGCCTTGCGGCCGATCAGGTGGCGCGGATCGATGTCGGTCTGCACAGGCCCTCCACTGGTCGCAAACTCATCCGTAAGCACCACAAAACGGCACAATCGGCTGGACGGCCACTCGAACGTTCTGGTGTGGTGCTCGCTGGTACGCTGGCAAACGGCTGCTGACCCCGTGCGGGAGAGCCCTCCGGACACCATCGGAGGCGCCGAAGGAGCAAATCCTCCCCGGAATCTCTCAGGCACACGTACCGCACGGACGAGGTCACTCTGGAAAGCAGGGCGGGTGTCGACGGCTTCCGCTCTCACCGACGGTGAAAGCCGGGCGCCTTCGGGCCGTCCGGTGAAGCTCTCAGGTTGAGATGACAGAGGGGGAGGCCGTCCGGGCACCCGCGCCGTGGTGCCCTTCGAAGGTCGTCGGACCAGGAGGCCTCCTCAATGACCGCCCCTCGCACTCCGCTCTCCGAGCTCGAACAGGGAATCCCCTTCGAGCAGCGCCACATCGGCCCCGACCACGAGGCCCGGGCCAAGATGCTCGCGCAGGTCGGCTACGGCTCGCTGGACGAGCTGACGGCCGCCGCCGTGCCGGACGTCATCAAGAACGCCGACGCGCTGGACCTGCCGGGTGCCCGGAGCGAGGCCGAGGTGCTGGCCGAGCTGCGTGGGCTGGCCGACCGCAACGAGGTGCTCGGTTCCATGATCGGGCTCGGGTACTACGGGACCTTCACCCCGCCCGTCATCCTGCGCAACGTGATGGAGAACCCCGCCTGGTACACGGCGTACACGCCGTACCAGCCGGAGATCTCCCAGGGGCGGCTCGAGGCGCTGCTGAACTTCCAGACCGTGGTCGCCGAGCTGACCGGCCTGCCGACCTCGGGCGCCTCGCTGCTCGACGAGGGCACCGCCGCCGCCGAGGCGATGGCGCTGTCGCGGCGCATGGGCAAGAACAAGAAGGGCCTGTTCCTGGTCGACGCGGACGCGCTGCCGCAGACCATCGCCGTGATCGAGACCCGTGCCGAGCCGACCGGCGTCGAGGTCGTCGTCGCCGACCTGAGCGAGGGCATCCCCGCCGAGGTCGCCGAGCGCGAGATCAACGGCGTACTGATCCAGTACCCGGGCGCCTCCGGTGCCGTACGCGACATCAAGCCGGTGATCGACCAGGCGCACGGGCTCGGCGCGCTCGTCACCGTGGCCGCCGATCTGCTCGCCCTCGCGCTGCTGAAGTCGCCCGGTGAGCTGGGCGCGGACATCGCGGTCGGCACCACGCAGCGCTTCGGTGTGCCGATGGGCTTCGGCGGGCCGCACGCCGGCTACATGG
Organism: Streptomyces sp. NPDC059787; assembly: GCF_042732315.1. NCBI lineage: Bacteria > Bacillati > Actinomycetota > Actinomycetes > Kitasatosporales > Streptomycetaceae > Streptomyces > Streptomyces sp. NPDC059787. Next base: position 15,305 of record NZ_JBHWHX010000072.1, on the reverse strand, counting down.
CCGTGCAGGAGAAGATGGCGCGCAGCCTGCCCGGACGACTCGTCGGCGTCTCCGTCGACGCGGACGGGCACAAGGCCTACCGCCTCGCCCTCCAGACCCGTGAGCAGCACATCCGTCGCGAGAAGGCCACCAGCAACATCTGCACCGCCCAGGTGCTGCTCGCCGTCATGGCCGGGATGTACGCGGTCTACCACGGCCCGGAGGGGCTGCGGCTGATCGCCCGGCGCACCCACCGGTACGCCACCGTCCTCGCCGAGGGGCTGCGGGCCGGCGGGGCCGAGACCGTGCACGGCTCCTACTTCGACACGCTGACCGTGCGCGTCGCCGGGCGGGCCGCCGAGGTCGTCGCCGCCGCCCGTGACAACGGCGTCAACCTGCGTCTCGTCGACGCCGACCACGTCTCGATCGCCTGCGACGAGACCACCACCCGGGAGCGGCTGACCGCCGTGTGGAGCGCCTTCGGCGTCGAGGGCGGCGACATCGAGGCCCTGGACGCGGCCGCGCGGGACACGCTGCCGGACGCCCTGCTGCGCAACGACGAGTACCTGACCCACCCCGTCTTCCAGCAGCACCGCTCCGAGACCGCGATGCTGCGCTACCTGCGCCGGCTCTCCGACCGCGACTACGCGCTGGACCGCGGCATGATCCCGCTGGGCTCCTGCACCATGAAGCTCAACGCGACCACCGAGATGGAGCCGGTCACCTGGCCCGAGTTCGGTCAGCTGCACCCCTTCGCGCCCGCCGAGCAGGCCCAGGGCTACCTCACGCTCATCCACGAGCTGGAGGAACGTCTCGCCGAGGTCACCGGCTACGACAAGGTGTCCCTCCAGCCCAACGCCGGCTCCCAGGGCGAGCTGGCCGGTCTGCTCGCCGTACGCGGCTACCACCGGGCCAACGGCGACGAGCAGCGCACCGTCTGCCTGATCCCGTCCTCCGCGCACGGCACCAACGCCGCCAGCGCCGTGATGGCCGGCATGAAGGTCGTCGTCGTCAAGACGTCCGACGACGGCGAGATCGACGTCGCGGACCTGCGCGCCAAGATCGGGCAGTACCGCGACGAGCTGTCCGTGCTGATGATCACCTACCCCTCGACGCACGGCGTGTTCGAGGAGCACGTCGCCGACATCTGTGCCGAGGTGCACGAGGCCGGCGGCCAGGTGTACGTGGACGGCGCCAACCTCAACGCGCTGGTGGGTCTGGCCAAGCCCGGCCACTTCGGCGGTGACGTCTCGCACCTGAACCTGCACAAGACCTTCTGCATCCCGCACGGCGGCGGCGGCCCCGGCGTCGGCCCGGTCGGCGTACGGGCGCACCTGGCGCCGTACCTGCCGAACCACCCGCTCCAGCCCGAGGCCGGCCCGGAGACGGGCGTCGGGCCCATCTCGGCGGCGCCGTGGGGCTCGGCGGGCATCCTGCCCATCTCCTGGGCGTACGTCCGTCTCATGGGCGGTGAGGGCCTGAAGCGGGCCACGCAGGTGGCCGTGCTCAGCGCCAACTACATCGCCAAGCGCCTGGAGCCGCACTACCCGGTGCTCTACACCGGCCCCGGCGGGCTGGTCGCGCACGAGTGCATCATCGACCTGCGCCCGCTGACCAAGGCGACCGGCGTCAGCGTGGACGACGTGGCCAAGCGGCTGATCGACTACGGCTTCCACGCGCCGACGATGTCGTTCCCGGTGGCCGGCACGCTGATGATCGAGCCCACCGAGTCCGAGGACCTCACCGAAATCGACCGGTTCTGCGAGGCGATGATCGCGATCCGCGCGGAGATCGAGAAGGTCGGCTCCGGCGAGTGGCCCGCGGACGACAACCCGCTCCGCAACGCCCCGCACACCGCCGCCGCGCTCGGCGGGGAGTGGGAGCACGCGTACGGCCGCGAGGCGGCCGTGTTCCCGGCCGGGGTGAGCGCCGCTGACAAGTACTGGCCGCCGGTGCGCCGCATAGACCAGGCCTTCGGCGACCGCAACCTGGTCTGCTCCTGCCCGCCGCTGGACGCGTACGAGGACTGAGACACGCCGAAGGGGGCCCCTTGTGGAGGGGCCCCCTTCGGCGTGTACGGCTACGCCGGGTACGCGTGCGTCTGCGTCGCCTTGACCGCCGCCCAGACCGTCGCGCCCGGGTGCAGGTCGAGTTCGGCCGCGGCGACCGTGGTGAGGTCGGCGGTCAGGGCGAGTCCGCCGGTGAGCTCCGCGCGGATCTGATTCCCGTGGGTCTCCAGACCGGCGACCTCGCAGCGCCAGAGGTTGCGGGCGCTGGAGCCGGTCGGCCGGTCCCGGTACAGGGTGACCGCGCCGGGCGGGAACGCCACGAAAGCGGGCCCGGAGAGGTCCTCCGTGGTGCTCACGGCGGGGCCCGCGTCGAGCAGCACCGTGTGGCCGTCGGCCCGCCCGCGGTACAGGTTGAGGCCGACCAGCTGGGCGATGTACTCGGTGCGCGGGTGACGGGCGATGTCGGAGGGCGTGCCCTCCTGCACGATCCGGCCCTGCTCCACGACGACCAGACGGTCGGCGAGCACCATGGCGTCCAGCGGGTCGTGCGTGACCAGGACGGCGACGGCCTCGAACGCGGCCAGATGACGGCGGAGCTGCGCGCGCACCTCCAGCCGAGTGCGGGCGTCCAGGGCGGCGAGCGGTTCGTCCAGGAGCAGCAGCCGGGGGCGGGTGGCCAGGGCGCGGGCGAGGGCCACGCGCTGGGCCTGGCCGCCGGACAGCCGCCGGGGCTTGGCGCCCGCGTGTCCGGCCAGCCCCATGCGGTCGAGCCATTCGGCGGCCTGTGCGCGTGCCTCCGCCTTGCCGGCGCCCCGGCAGCGCGGGCCGAAGGCCACGTTGTCGAGCGCGGTCAGGTGCGGGAAGAGCAGGTAGTCCTGGAAGACGACACCCACCGGGCGCGACTCCGGCGGCGTACGGCGCAGATCCACGCCGTCCAGCCGCAGATGCCCGGTACCGCCGAGCGGGGCGAGGCCCGCGAGTGCGCGCAGGGCGGTGGTCTTGCCGGCGCCGTTCGGGCCCAGCAGGGCGACGACGTCACCGGGTGCGGCGGTCAGCGCGACGTCCAGTCGGAAGGAGCCGCGGTCCACGACGAGGTGTGCGTCCAGGCCCTCGGCGGCGGTGTCGGGCACGGTCCCGGGATTCTTCGGCATGGTGTCAGACGGTCCTCGTCCAGCGGTCCCGCAGCCCGGCCAGTACGGCGATGGACACCGCCAGCAGGACCAGGCTGAGGGCGATGGCGGCGGCCGGGTCGTTCTGCAGGGCGAGGTAGACCGCGAGCGGCATGGTCTGGGTGCGGCCGGGGAAGTTGCCGGCGAAGGTGATCGTCGCCCCGAACTCCCCGAGGGCCCGAGCCCAGGCCAGGACGGCGCCGGCCGCGATGCCGGGAGCGATCAGCGGCAGCGTGACCCGGCGGAACGCGGTGAAGCGGGAGGCGCCCAGGGTGGTGGCCGCCTCCTCGTAGCGCGGGTCGGCGGCCCGCAGCGTGCCCTCGACGCTGATGACGAGGAACGGCATCGCCACGAACGTCTCGGCGAGGACGACGCCCGCGGTGGTGAAGGGCAGGGTGATGCCGAACCACGCGTCCAGCCACTGGCCGACGACGCCGTTGCGGCCCAGGGCGAGCAGCAGGGCGACACCGCCCACCACCGGGGGCAGCACCAGCGGGAGCGTCACCAGGGCGCGGACCAGGCCCCGGCCGGGGAAGTCCGTACGGGCCAGGAGCCAGGCCAGCGGGACGCCGACGACCAGGCTCAGCGCGGTCGCCGTCGTGGCGCACAGCAGCGACAGGCGCAGCGCCTCCCAGACCTCGGGGCTGGTCAGCTGCTCGGGGAGGTCCCGCCAGGGGGCGCGGAGGAGGAGGGCGAGGAGGGGCACCAGAAGGAACGCCAGGCCCAGGAGAGCGGGCACGAGGAGGGCGAGGGGGACACCACGGCCGGGGGCGCGGAGGGCATCCTGGCCGTTGGTCATGGCTTCAGGAACCCCGCCTCGCCCAGGACCTTCCGGCCCTCCGCGGACTTCACCAGCGCCACGAACGCCTTCGCCGCGGACGGATTGGGCGCGTTCTCGAGCCGGGCGATCGGATAGTCGTTGACGGCCTCGGCGGACTCCGGGAATTCCACGCCCTCCACCTTGTCACCGGCCGCCTTCACATCCGTGCGGTACACGAGGGCGGCGTCGGCCTCCTTCAGCCGGACCTTCGTCAGGGCGCTCTTGACGTCCTGCTCGTACGAGACCGGTTCCAGCTCGACGCCGCCGGCGGTGAGGGCGGTCCGCGCGGCGGCTCCGCAGGGCACCGTCTCGTCGCACAGCACGACCTTCAGGCCGGACGCGGTCAGGTCCCCGAGGGAGTCGATCGCGTGCGGGTTGCCCGGTACGGTGGCGATCTCCAGCCGGTTGCGGGCGAACGTGCTCGGGCTGCCCGCCGTGAGCCCTTCGTCCGTGACGAGCTTCATCGTCCTGGCGCTGGCCGCCGCGAAGACGTCGGCCGGGGCACCGCTGTCGATGCCGGCGGCCAGGCCGTCGCTGCCGCCGAAGTTGAAGGTGACCTCGGTCCCCGGGTGCTCCTTCTCGAACCGTTCGCCCAGCGTCGTGAAGCTCTCCTTCAGCGAGGCGGCGGCGAAGACGGTGACCGTGCCGGTGATGTCCTGTCCGCCGGACTCCGCGGACGCCGACGAGTCCGAGCCGGACGCGGAACAGCCGCTCAGCACCAGTACGGCGGCGGCTGCCCCGGCACCGGCGATCCGACGGGTCCAATGCGAACGGGGCATGTCGGAGCACTCCCTCTGTGGGCCTGTGGAAGAGCCCGCAACACCCTTCCGATACGCCGATCATACTGACGCATCTGCAAGGCATTAACCCCCTTGCTCATCGCATGAGACAGGAAAAGAGGTCAAGGGGTGCGTATATGCGTTCATGCGGGTGTGCGGCCGCCGTCAGGTGCGGTCGATATGGACGTTCGTCGACTTCACACGTGCCGTGGCCTCCACGCCGACCTCCAGCCCCAGTTCCTCGACGGCCTCCCGGGTGAGCAGCGAGACGAGGCGGTGCGGGCCGGCCTGGATCTCGACCTGGGCGGCGACGTCGCCGAGCTTGATCGCGGTGACGATGCCGGGGAAGGCGTTGCGGGCGGAGGTGTACGGAGTGCCCTCCTCGACGACGCCGGCCCTGGCGAGTTCGACGGAGAACGCCGCCAGGTCCCGTCCGTCGACGAGCCGGCGTCCGCCGTCGTCGCGGTGGGTGGTGATACGTCCCGCGTCCGCCCAGCGGCGGGCGGTGTCCGGGCTCACGCCGAGCAGCCTCGCTGCCTGGCCGATCGTGTAGGACTGCATGCCGGTCACGATAGGCGGTGCCGGAGGCGCCTCAGCCCCGCTCGGCGGGAGCGGCCGTGCTCACCCGGACGACGAGGTTTGTGCCCAGCTCCACACGGGGGGAGTCCGGCTGTTCGCCGCGGGTGAGACGGAGCACCGTACGGACGGCGAGTTTGCCCATGTCGGCCAGGGGCTGGCGGACGGTGGTCAGCGGCGGCGCCGACCACCGGACCTCCGGGAGGTCGTCGAAGCCGACCACGCTCATGTCCTCCGGGACCCTGAGCCCCCGGCCGCGCAGCGCCTCGATCGCCCCCAGCGCCATCTGGTCGCTGGCCGCGAACACCGCGGTCGGCGGCTCCGGCAGGTCCAGCAGGACGTTGCAGCCCGCGAAGCCGGACTCCGGGCGGAAGTCGCCGGGGACGATCAGCGATGGGTCGAGCGCGATGCCGGAGCCCTCGAGCGCCGCCCGGTAGCCGTCGAGCCGCGCGCGTGAGCAGAGCAGGCGCGACGGCCCGGCGATCAGCCCGATTCTGCGGTGCCCCAGGGCCAGCAGGTGTTCGGTCGCGGCCATGCCGCCCGACCAGTTGGCGGCGCCGATGGTCGGCACGTCCGCGGCGGGGGAGCCGGCCGGGTCCACGACCACCAGCGGGACGCCCAGGATCTGCAACTCCTCGTGCAGGGTGTCCATCGCGGAGGTCACGAGGATGACGCCGTCGGACGCGCGCGCCCGCAGATTGCGCATCCACTCCCGGGCGTCGCCGGAACGCCCGTGGACCGCCGACACCACCGTGCCCGCCCCGGCCGTGTGGGCGGCCTCCTCGACACCGCGGATGATCTCCACCGCCCAAGGGCTGCCGAGGTCGTTGAAGACCAGGTCGAGCAGGAGCGCACGGGAGGTGGAGGCGTTGGGGCGCTTGCGGTAGCCGTGCCGGCGCAGCAGGTCCTCGACCCGGGCGCGGGTCCCCGGGGAGACGTCGGAGCGGCCGTTGACCACGCGGGAGACGGTCGGCACGGAGACGCCGGCCCGCCGGGCGATCTCCGTGATCGTGACTCTGCCCCCGGCGTCGGCCCCATGTGCTGCCACTTGCCCCACCTCCGTGACGAAACCCGCGAAACTTCCAGGAGTCTTCCGGAAGGCGGGCGCCCGTGGGAAGGCGTCGCGGGGCGGACTCCTGCCCCAGGGGCCGGCCGGTCACCCCTCCCGTGTGCCGGGCTACGGTGGGTGATCGACCCCGGACACGCGTCGGGGCCGGCGCAGGAGGTCCTGCGTCCGGCCCCTCGTCGCCCCCGGGCGGGCCCCGTTCCGCCCGGTCGTGCTCAGGCGGTGGTCAGGCTGGCGCCCCGGGGACGCTGCGGGGCGATGATCCTGCCGTCGGGCAGGAGTTCACCGGTGTCCTCGAAGAACACGACACCGTTGCACAGCAGGCTCCAGCCCTGCTCCGGGTGGTGCGCCACGAGACGGGCGGATTCCCGGTCGGCGGAGTCTGCTGAGGGGCACGGTGGCTGGTGCTGGCACATGGGTGGGATCTCTCGCTCTGTGGTGACCTGTGAGTCGGCTGTCGTTTCAGTTCCGCGGCGTGAAGCTTCGTTCATGGCCGCCCCCCGTTGAGATAAGTCGGTCGGAAACCAGTGTTGCCCCATGGGCGAGGATCCGCAGGCATTTCGCGGCACCGCCCCTCACAGCTTGAGGACGCGTCACCCGCGCGGACGGTTCAGCTCAACTGCACTGTCACTTCGGGTGGTTCGCCATGGCCGGATGGGGCTAGTCCTTCCGGAAGACGCGTGTGCCCCGCCGCGTCGGAGGTCCGGGCGGCGGGGCACACGGTGAACTCTCAGGCGGGTGAGCCGAGCAGGCGGGTCGGTGTCACCCGGTGCGTCAGGACCGGGAGCAGGTCGGTGAACCGGTGCGGGCGGTGGGCCGCGATGCCGGGCGGCGCCGGGGCGAGCGGGACGAGCAGATCGGTGGCGGCCGGGTGCCCGGTGGCGCCGTCCGCGGTGGGATCGCCGTGCAGCCAGAGCGCCAGCATGTAGAGGCTCGGCACCGACAGCAGCCGGGGCTGGTACGGCTGTGTCATGGCCTCGGCCTGGCGCAGCGCGAGCTCGGTGGAGGTGATGTAGGGGCCCTCGAAGAAGCGGGAGAACGTCCAGCCGTCGGCGGTGAGCACGGTGTCCGCGGCGGCCACCGCGCGGTCGCCGGTGCGGATCAGGAAACGCCAGCCGGCCAGCCGGGTCCCGGTCCCGCCGTCGGGGGTGGTCCGGTCCAGGACGTGCACGGGAAGGGGCAGCTCGGGTGAGGCGGGTCCCTGGGCGACGAGCAGGGAGGGAGTTCGGGCTTCGCGGACCGCGGTCGGCGAGGAGAGTGCGGTCAGGACGGAACGCAGTGCGGGCGCGGGAGCCGGGGGAACATGCAGCGGCATGGTGGGTCGCCTCTCATTCGAAGGCACAGTGGCGCGAGGGCGGGGCGTGGCGGGGCGGACGGCGCTGTCAGCTCGCGAAGGTCAGAGAGGCAGGGGCCGGGGGCTGAGCCCGGGAGGCGGGGGCGAGGAGTGCCGCACGCCACCTCCCGGCTGGATCGCTCGAACCGTGGGCGCCAACCTTCTGCCTTGTGCGCGAAGTTTATACGACATGTGTTCAGACTGTGTTTCGTCTAGCTGTTCCCTGCAGGCGGAACAAGGGCACTTCTGGCCCATGAAATGTGAAAATCATCCCGATTTCGGGCCGGGCGCACGCCGATGACCTCGGGAAATGGCCGCGAAGCGGTCGGCCAATTTTCGTCGGCGCTTTTCACGAGTTCGCAACCGACCCGCAAGTCGCCTTCTGTGCCATGCCTCGTGAATGTGCCACTGGTCACCTCGACCAGACTAGCGGCCGACGGTTCCGTCCGGGGCGTTATCGATCGCATCGACGGGGCATCCTCCCCTGTGGACCGGGACCCCGGCGGCCGATCTTCGGCCCGCCCGTGCGAGGAAGGACCCTTCGATGGGGGAAAAGGTCGTGGCAGGTCAGTTCGACCTGTCCGATCGCCAGCGCTACCGCGAGAAGCTCCGCAGTTGTCTGACGGGCTTGGAGCGACTGCTGGCGGAGAAGCGGTTCGACCGCCCCAAGAACCTCATGGGGCTGGAGATCGAATTGAATCTCGCGGGCGCCGACGGCATGCCGAGAATGTTGAATGCGCAAGTCCTCGAACGGATCGCCAGCAGGGACTTCCAGACGGAACTCGCCATGTTCAATCTGGAAGTGAACATCGCCCCCCACCGATTGGGCGGGCGGGTATTCGACCGGCTCGACGAGGAACTGCGCACTTCGCTCACGTACGCCGACCGGAAAGCCGGTGAGGTGGACGCGGGGATCGTGATGATCGGCATCCTGCCGACACTGGACCGGGACGACCTGGTCTCCTCGAATCTTTCCGACGTCGACCGCTACGCATTGCTCAACGAACAGATCGTGGCCGCGCGCGGTGAGGACTTCACCCTCGACATCGACGGCGTCGAACGCCTCAGCTGCACCTCCAAGTCCATCGTCCCCGAGGCCGCCTGCACCTCGGTGCAACTGCACCTCCAGGTCACCCCGGAGCGCTTCGCCGGTGTGTGGAACGCGGCCCAGGCCGTCGCCGCCGCCCAGATCGCCATAGGCGCCAACTCGCCGTTCCTGTTCGGCCGCGAACTGTGGCGCGAGTCCCGGCCCCCGCTGTTCCAGCAGTCCACCGACACCCGCCCGCCCGAACTCCAGGCCCAGGGCGTGCGGCCGCGCACCTGGTTCGGGGAGCGCTGGGTGACCTCGGCGTTCGACCTGTTCGAGGAGAACCTGCGCTACTACCCGGCCCTGCTGCCCCTCTGCGACGAGGAGGACCCGCTCGAGGTGCTGGACCGGGGCGGCGTCCCCAGCCTCGCCGAGCTCGTCCTGCACAACGGCACCGTCTACCGCTGGAACCGCCCCGTCTACGGCATCGCCGACGGCGTCCCCCACCTGCGCGTGGAGAACCGCGTGCTGCCCGCCGGCCCCACGGTCACCGACGTCATCGCCAACGCGGCCTTCTACTACGGCGTGGTCCGCGCCCTCGCCGAGGACAGCCGGCCGGTGTGGAGCCGGCTGCCGTTCGAGGCGGCGGCCGCCAACTTCGACGCCGCCTGCAAGCACGGCATCGACGCCCGCCTCACCTGGCCCCGGCGCGGTCGTCTGGGCGGGCTGGGCGAGGTGGACGCGGTCACCCTCGTACGGGACGAACTGCTGCCGCTCGCCGAGGCCGGGCTGGACGCGTGGGGGATCGAGCCCGCCGACCGGGACCTGTACCTCGGGGTGATCGAGGAGCGGTGCCGGCGAAGGGTGAACGGCGCGACCTGGCAGGTCGCGACCTTCCACCGGGCCCTCGACCTGGGCCTCGGCCGGGACGCCGCCCTGGCCGCCACCACCCGCCGCTACCGCGAGCTGATGCAGCAGGGCGATCCGGTGCACAGCTGGCCGGTGGGACTGCCGGAACCGGTGCCCACGGGCTGACGCCGTCACCGGCCCCCCGGCCGGACGCACAGCCGCTGCCCTCATACTGATCGGACCGATCGGTGATGTGGAGGCAGGTGTGCAGGCGGAGGCGGGCCCGGCGGCCGGTTCGTATCCTGAGCGGAGGCCCGCGCGGGCGACGCTCCGCGACGAGACGCTTCTCGTGCTCGCGCTGTCGCTCGGTGCGAGCGGAGTGTCGGCCCTGATCAGCTTCGTCGGCTCGGTCACCGAACCGGGCGGTCTGAAGGACCAGGCGGCCACCCTCAACGCGTCGGCCGCGCCGGGCCGCCCCTGGCTGGACCTCGCCTGGCAGCTCTTCGGGATCACCACGGCGCTCGTACCGGTCGCGCTGGTGGCGCACTTCCTGCTGCGCGAGGGCGCGGGGCTGCGCACCCTCGGCTTCGACCGCACCCGGCCCTGGTCCGACCTCGGCCGCGGAGCGGCGGTCGCGGCGGTCATCGGCAGCAGCGGCATCGCCTTCTACCTGGCCGCGCGCGGCCTCGGCTTCAACCTCACCGTGGTGCCGGAGGCGCTGCCCGAGGTGTGGTGGAAGTACCCCGTGCTGATCCTGTCCGCGATGCAGAACTCGATCCTCGAAGAGGTCGTCGTCGTCGGCTACCTGCTGCGCCGGCTGGACCAGCTGGGCTGGTCCCCGGGCGCCTCGCTGGCGGCCAGTTCGGTGCTGCGCGGCTCGTACCACCTCTACCAGGGCATCGGCGGCTTCATCGGGAACATGGTGATGGGCGTGGTGTTCGTGTACCTCTACCGGCGCTGGGGGCGCGTCGGGCCGCTGGTGGTCGCGCACACGCTGCTCGACATCGGGGCGTTCGTGGGGTACGCGCTGCTGGCCGGCAAGGTGGACTGGCTGCCGACGGCGTGAGGTGGCGGCGACGGGGCGTGCGGCGCGGCCGCACGCCCCTTCGCCGTACCGGGATCAGACCAGCAGGTCGCCCTCGATGACCGTCACGGCCCGTCCGCCCAGCAGGGTGCGCTCGCCGCGTACCTCGGTGCGGACGCGGCCGGAGCGCGGTGAGGCCTGGAGGCCGGTGAGGACGGAGCGGCCGAGGCGCTCGGACCAGTACGGGGCCAGAGCGGTGTGCGCGCTGCCGGTGACCGGGTCCTCGTCGATGCCCACGTTCGGGAAGAAGCAGCGGGAGACGAAGTCGTAGCCGAGAGCGGGGTTCTCGGCGCGGGCGGTGGCGATGACGCCGCGCTCGGAGTAGGCGGCCAGGGCCTTGAGGTCGGGCCGCAGGGCGTGGACGGTCCGCTCGTCGGCGACCTCGACGAGCAGGTCCCCGATGTTCGGGCCGGTGTCGAACGCCGTGAGCGGCCGGGCGCCCAGTGCCGCGGCGACACCCTCGGGAACGTCGACCGCGGTGAGCGGGGCGGTGGGGAAGTCCAGGGTGACGGCGCCGTCCCCGTCGGGCGTGGCGATGAGGACGCCGCTGCGGGTGGCGAACCGCACCGGGCCCCGGTGCGCGCCGGTGGTGTGCAGGACGTGCGCGGTGGCCAGCGTCGCGTGGCCGCACATCGCGACCTCGGTGGCGGGGGTGAACCAGCGCAGCGCCCAGTCGGCCTCGCCGCCCGCGGGGAGCGGGTGGGCGAAGGCCGTCTCGGCGTGGTTGACCTCCAGGGCGACGTTCTGCAGCCAGGGGTCGTCCGGGAAGGCGTCCAGCAGCAGCACTCCGGCGGGGTTGCCGGCGAAGGGCCGGTCGGTGAAGGCGTCGACGATTCGAATCCGCATGTCCTGACGGTAAGGGCTCCGCGAAGCCGCAGGCCAAGGCCAATTCGAGGGTCCCGGCCCGTTCGCCGCGGCCGGCGCGCGACCGGAGGGGTTGCCGGACGAACACTTCCGATATATCGTTGAAGCATCGCGACAGATCAGCGACAGAATGGAGTGGTTGCGATGCGCACCCATGGTCACGAGCACGGACACGGTCATGGCGGCCCGCGTGGCGGCCGTGGCGACTTCGAGCGGCTGCGGGCGGCCTTCGGGCCCTTCGGTCCGGGGGGCCCGGGCGGTCCCGGTGGTCCCTTCGGCCCGGGTTTCGGGCACGGCGGCCCCTGGGGCGGACGAGGCCGCGGCGGACCGAGGGGAAGGGCGCGGCGCGGTGACGTACGGGCCTCGATCCTGGCCCTGCTGAAGGACCGCCCGATGCACGGCTACGAGATGATCCAGGAGATCGCCGAGCGCAGCGGCGGGGCGTGGAAGCCCAGCCCCGGTTCGGTGTACCCCACCCTTCAGCTGCTGGAGGACGAGGGGCTGATCGCCAGCGAGTCCGAGGGTGGCAAGAAGCTGTTCTCGCTGACCGACGCCGGCCGCTCGGCGGCCGAGGAGGGCCCCGAGGCTCCCTGGGAGGAGGCCTCGCGCGGGGTCGACTGGGAGGCGCTGAGCGAGATCCGGCAGGCCGGCTTCGGCCTGATGGAGGCCTTCGGGCAGGTCTGGAAGACGGGCAGCAAGGAGCAGCGGGAGAAGGCCCTCGCCGTCATCAACGAGGCCCGCAAGAAGCTGTACCTGATCCTCGCCGACGAGGACTGACGGGATCGGTGAGGACCGGCGAGGGGCGTGACGCAAACCGGCGCGCGCCCCTCGGCCGGAAACGCCCTGATGTCCTTCGCAGGGAGGAGATCCCGGGCCGGGGTGTCCGCTTTCCGTCGGACGCCAAGATGCTTCCCGCCGGGGATGCCCCGGGCCCGCGCGGCTGATGAGGTGGGGGACGTGCAACCCCGTATCCCCCGGCAGCAGGCCCAGGAGTTCCAGGAGCAGGGCATCCACCGCGCGGAGAACGATGTCAGGCTCGGCGCCGAGCTGGCAGCGGTGGTGTCCGGTGCCCGGCGCAGAGCGGTCCGGGACGGGGACCGGCAGATCGACACCGCCCATCTGCTGCACTCGCTCCTGGAGGCCGACGCCGACGTGAGATCCGCCTTCGGTGAGGGCCCGCGGATCGCCCGGCTGCTCGGCTACCTGGTCCAGCGCAGCATCGGTTACGGGCTGCGCTGGCAGGGCGCGGTCGAGGACTCCGGAAGCGTCCCCGTCGTGACCGGGACCGCGGGCCTCTCACCGCTCGCCGCTGGCTGCATGGAGTACGCCCACGAGCGCGCCGCGCGTCACGGCCGCGGCCCGGCGTGCGGTACGGACCTGCTCGCGGCGATCGTCGTGGACCCCCGGGCGCGCGCCGTCGAGGTGCTCGAACGCGCCGGGATCGACCCCCGTGAACTGTTCGCCCGACTTGAGGCGCCGTCCGGTCGGTGAGACAGGTGCGATAAGGGGTGACGCTCCTGTCCGGGCCTGTCATCATGTGCCGGTGCCTACCTCTGTCATGACCCCGAGCGACCACCGGAAGGGCGTCGGACTCGGCCTCGCGCTGCTGTCCGCGCTGGCCTTCGGGGGTTCCGGTGTGGCGGCCAAGCCGCTGATCGAGGCGGGTCTCGACCCGCTCCACGTCGTGTGGCTGCGGGTGGCGGGCGCGGCGCTCGTCATGCTGCCGCTGGCGGTGCGCCACCGGGAACTCCTGCGCAGCAGGCCCGGACTGCTCGCCGGGTTCGGCCTGTTCGCCGTGGCCGGCGTCCAGGCCTGTTACTTCGCCGCGATCTCCCGCATCCCCGTCGGGGTCGCCCTGCTGGTCGAGTACCTGGCGCCCGCGCTCGTGCTCGGCTGGGTGCGGTTCGTGCAGCGGCGGCCGGTGACCCGGGCCGCCGCGGTCGGCGTGGTCCTGGCGGTGGGCGGGCTCGCCTGTGTCGTGGAGGTGTGGTCGGGTCTCGGCTTCGACGCGCTCGGTCTGCTGCTGGCGCTCGGCGCGGCCTGCTGCCAGGTCGGCTACTTCGTCCTGTCCGACCAGGGCGGCGACGGCGACGAGGCACCCGACCCGCTCGGTGTGATCGCCTACGGGCTGCTGATCGGCGCCGCCGTCCTGACCGTCGTCGCCCGCCCCTGGTCCATGGAGTGGTCCGTGCTCACCGGCAGCGCGGAGATGGACGGCACCCCGGTCGCCGCCTTCGTACTGCTGGCCTGGATCGTCCTCGTCGCCACGGTGGCCGCGTACGTCACCGGGGTGGTGTCGGTGCGCCGGCTCTCCCCGCAGGTCGCCGGTGTCGTGGCCTGTCTGGAGGCGGTCATCGCCACCGTCCTCGCCTGGATCCTGCTCGGCGAGCATCTGTCGGCGCCGCAGATCGTGGGCGGCGCGGTGGTCCTGGCGGGCGCTTTCACCGCCCAGTCCTCGGCCCCCGCGAAGGGCTCCGGAAAGCCTGTGGCGAGCGGCGGCCCCGAACGGGAGTTGTCCACGCCGGGAACGACCGCCTAGGGTGCTGATCATGCATGCGCGCGCACGTGTTCTTCCGCCTCCGGCCGCCTGAGGCGGGCCCTCCGGTACATCCGCCCGGCCGGCCGCCGGGCGTGACGGTGCTGCCCGCGAACGAAGTCCGCAGATCCCGCCGCCCCGGCCCCGACCGGGACTGATCCGGGGTCCCTTCCCGAACTTCCGCGCCCACGCCGACGTGTGTGGTGCGTGCATCCGCGGAGAGAACACGTGTCGAACGCCGTTTCCGGCCTGCCCGTCGGGCGAGGCCTCCTCTATCTGATCGTCGCCGGTGCCGCCTGGGGCACCGCGGGCGCCGCCGCGTCGCTTGTCTACCGGACCAGCGACATGGGTCCCGTCGCCCTGTCCTTCTGGCGCTGCGCCGTCGGCCTGGCCCTGCTGCTCGCCGTCCGGCCGCTGTCCCGCCGCCCCCGGTCCACCGCACCCGAGCCGCTCGGCCGCCGGGTGCTGCGGGCCGGGGCCACCGGCATCGGGCTCGCGGTCTTCCAGACCGCCTACTTCGCGGCCGTCTCCGCCACGGGACTCGCCGTGGCCACCGTCGTCACCCTCGGTGCCGGACCCGTACTGATCGCGCTCGGCGCGCGAGTGACCCTGGGCGAGCGCCTCGGGCGCGGCGGACTGGCCGCCGTTGTGGGCGCGCTCGCCGGACTCGTCGTGCTCGTCCTCGGCGGCGGGGGCGCGACCGTGGACCCGTGGGGCGTCCTCCTCGCCCTGCTGTCCGCGGCCGGGTACTCGGCGATGACGCTGCTCACCCGCTGGTGGGGACGCGACGGCGGTACGGACTCCGCCGGTACGACCGTCGGGGCGTTCGCCGTCACCAGTCTGGTGCTGCTGCCGTTCGCCGCGGCCGAGGGGCTGGTGCCGCACACCGACGCCCCCGGCGCGCTGCTGTGCCTGCTGGCGTACGTCGCCTCCGTGCCGACGGCGCTCGCGTACGGCCTCTACTTCGCCGGCGCGGCCGTCGTACGGTCGGCCACCGTGTCCGTGATCATGCTGCTGGAGCCGGTGAGCGCGGCGGTGCTCGCGGTCGCCCTGCTCGGTGAGCGGCTCACGACGGCCACCCTGGCCGGCACCCTGCTGATGCTCGGCTCGGTCGCGGGACTCGCGGTCGGCGAGGCGCGGGACGCGCGGGCCCGCGGGGAGGAGCCGGACGCGGTGCCGGTGTGACGGCGCGGGGCCCTTCCGCGCGGAAGGGC
>NZ_JBHWHX010000071.1:16901-28599 GCF_042732315.1 Streptomyces sp. NPDC059787 | reverse complement strand
CGCGCCCCTTCAGGCCCAGACCCCCTTCGCGCAGTTCCCCGCGCCCCTTCAGGCCCAGACCCCCTTCGCGCAGTTCCCCGCGCCCCTTCAGGCCCAGACCCCCTTCGCGCAGTTCCCCGCGCCCCTTCAGGCCCGGGCCTCCTTCGCGCCCACGCGGCGGAGCCGCATAGCAGCACGGCCTCGCGCTCCTAAGGGGCTGTTGCCTCGTCCTCCACCGTGCGGGGGCGGCCTGCCAGGACGCCTACGATCATCTGGGGGATCATCAGGGCGGCCATCAGGGCGATCGGCAGGCCCCAGCCGCCGCTGTGCTGGTAGAGGACGCCCACCAGGAGCGGGCCGGGGATGGAGATCAGATAGCCGGTGCTCTGGGCGAAGGCCGACAGCTGGGCCACGCCCGCGCCGGTCCTGGCGCGCATCCCGACCATGGTGAGCGCCAGCGGGAAGGCGCAGTTCGCTATGCCCAGCAGCACCGCCCAGGCCCAGGCACCGGCGGCCGGCGCGAAGTACAGACCCGCGTATCCGACGAGGCCGCTGACGCCCAGCGCGAGCACGATCGGGCCCTGGTGGGGCAGCCGGGTGGCGAGGCGCGGGATGACGAAGGCCAGCGGTACGCCCATCACCATGATGACCGCGAGGAGCAGCCCGGCCGTGCCTGCGGGGACGCCCGCGTCCCGGAAGATCTGCGCCATCCAGCCCATGGTGATGTAGGCGGCGGTGGCCTGGAGCCCGAAGAAGACGGCCAGCGCCCAGGCGGTACGGCTGCGGGTGACACGCAGCCGTACCGGCGCCCCGGCGGGAGTGTCCCGTCCGGCACGCACCCCGTCGTGCTCCGGTTCCCGTGCCCGTACGAAGGGCAGCCACGGCAGTACGGCGGCTGCCGCCAGGGCCGCCCACAGGGCGAGGCCCGAGTGCCAGTTCCCGCCCAGCGCGTCGGTCAGCGGCACGGTCACGGCCGCCGCCGTGGCGGTGCCCAGGGCGAGGGCCATGGAGTACAGGCCGGTCATGGAGCCGACCCGGTCGGGGAACCAGCGCTTGACGATGACCGGCATCAGGACGTTGCTGACGGCGATGCCCATCAGCGCCAGCGCGCTGGTGGCCAGGAACGCCGCCGTGCCTCCCACGTACGGGCGTATCAGCAGGCCGGCGCCGATGGCGACCATGCCGGCGCAGACCACCGCGCCCGCGCCGAACCTGCGGGCCAGCCGCGGCGCGGTGACGCCGAAGACGGCGAAGCACAAGGGGGGCACGGAGGTGAGCAGTCCGGCCACGCTCCCGCTCATGCCGAGCCCGTCGCGGACCTCCTCCAGCAACGCGCCCAGGCTGGTGATGGCGGGGCGAAGGTTGAGCGCGGCCAGCACGATGCCGACGACGAGCAGTCGCGTCCGCCACGCGCGCGTGGCCCCGGCCCCGGCCCCGGGGGCGGTCCGGACTCCGGACGCGGCCGACGTACGTACGGTCGTGGACGTGATCGTCCGGTTTTCCTCACTAGCCATGAAGCCCATCATAGAATCATAGGATGATTGGTTGTCCATGCCGTGGCCGCCGCGCGGCGCCCCTGTCGTGCGAAGGTGTGTCATGCCGTTGAGCCATCCCCGTCGTTCGGCCCTGTCCGAGCAGGTCATCGCCGCCCTGCGCGCCCAGATCACCTCGGGCGAGTGGCCGGTCGGCGCGCGCATCCCCACCGAGCCGGAGCTGGTGGAGCAGCTGGGGGTGGCCCGCAACACGGTCCGCGAGGCCGTCCGCGCGCTGGCGCACAACGGGCTGCTGGACATCCGCCAGGGCTCGGGCACGTATGTGGTGGCCACGAGTGAGCTGGCGGGCGTGATGCACCGCCGCTTCGCCGACGCCGACCCCCGGCACATCGCCGAGCTGCGTTCGACCCTGGAGTCGGCGGCGGCGCGGTTGGCCGCCGAGCGGCGCACGGAGAAGGACCTCAAGCAGATCGACACCCTGCTGCTGCGCCGGGAGGAGGCCTGGGAGTCGGGTGAGGCGGAGGCGTTCGTGGCGGCGGACGCCACGTTCCACCTGGCGGTCGTGGCCGCCTCGCACAACGACGTGATGACCGCGATGTACGCGGACCTGAGCGAGGTGCTGCGGGACTGGCTGCGCGGCGACGTGGGCGAGGGCATGACCCCGGAGATGCACATGGACCACGGCCGGCTGGTGGACGCGATCCGCGCGGGTGACGCGGCGACGGCGGCCGAGGAGGCCGCCGCCTATCCGTTCGTGTGCCGTCCGGGTCTGTTCGGTCCGCCCTCCGTCGGCTGACCTCCGTCGGCCGGGCCGGGCCGACGCGAGGGCCCGCACCCCCGTACGGGATGCGGGCCCTCGGCAAGGCGTCCGGTCAGGCGCCGATGGCGTGCAGACCGCCGTCCACGTGGACGATCTCGCCCGTGGTCTTCGGGAACCAGTCGCTCAGCAGGGCGACGACACCCCGGCCGGCCGGCTCCGGGTCCTTCAGGTCCCACTCCAGCGGGGAGCGGCTGTCCCACACGGAGGCCAGCTCGCCGAAGCCCGGGATGGACTTGGCGGCCATGGAGCCGATCGGGCCCGCGGAGATCAGGTTGCAGCGGATGTTCTGCTTGCCCAGGTCACGGGCCATGTAGCGGCTGGTGGCCTCCAGGGCGGCCTTGGCCGGGCCCATCCAGTCGTACTGCGGCCAGGCGTACTGCGCGTCGAAGGTGAGGCCGACGACCGAGCCGCCGTTCTGCATCAGCGGCAGGCAGGCCATGGTCAGCGACTTCAGGGAGTACGCCGAGACGTGCATGGCGGTGGCGACCGACTCGAACGGCGTGTTCAGGAAGTTGCCGCCGAGCGCGTCCTGCGGCGCGAAGCCGATGGAGTGCACGACGCCGTCGAGGCCGCCGAGCTCCTCGCCGACCACGTCGGCCAGCCGGCCCAGGTGCTCGTCGTTGGTGACGTCGAGCTCGATGACCTTGGTGGGCTTGGGGAGCTTCTTGGCGATGCGCTCGGTCAGGGTGGGCCGCGGGAACGCGGTCAGGATGATCTCGGCGCCCTGCTCCTGGGCCAGCTTGGCGGTGTGGAAGGCGATGGAGGACTCCATCAGCACACCGGTGATCAGGACGCGCTTGCCCTCGAGAATTCCGCTCATGTCGTTCAGTGACCCATTCCCAGTCCGCCGTCAACGGGGATGACGGCTCCAGTGATGTACGAGGCGTCGTCCGACGCGAGGAACCGCACCGCCGCGGCGATCTCCTCCGGCTGCGCGTACCGGCCGAGCGGCACCTGCGACACGATGTTCGCCCGCTGGTCGTCGGTGAGCACCTTGGTCATGTCGGTGTCGACGAAACCGGGCGCGACGACGTTGAAAGTGATGTTGCGCGAACCCAGCTCACGGGCGAGGGAGCGCGCGAAGCCGACCAGGCCGGCCTTGGAGGCGGCGTAGTTCGCCTGCCCCGCGGAACCGAGCAGTCCGACCACCGAGGAGATCAGCACGACGCGGCCCTTCTTGGCGCGCAGCATGCCGCGGTTGGCGCGCTTGACGACCCGGAAGGTGCCGGTGAGGTTGGTGTCGACGACCGAGGTGAAGTCCTCCTCGGACATGCGCATCAGGAGCTGGTCCTTGGTGACACCGGCGTTGGCCACGAGCACCTCGACGGGGCCGTGCGCCTCCTCGATCTCCTTGTAGGCCTGCTCCACCTGCTCGGGGTCGGTGATGTCGCACCGGACCGCCAGGACACCCTGCTCCGTGAGCACCCGGGGCGGCTCACCGGAACGGTACGTGATCGCGACCTTGTCGCCCGCCTCCGCGAAGACGCCGGCAATGGCGAGGCCGATACCCCGGTTTCCACCGGTGACGAGAACCGAGCGGCTCATCGGGTCACCCTTTCAATAGCGGTCTGGTACAGCGAAAACCTATCGGTACCGGGGCCGATCCGAGCGATCGGCCACCCACAGCACCTTCGCACCGCCTCTGTCGGGTCCCTACAGAAAGCCGCACCGCCCGGTCACAGGTGCGCGGGGCTCCCCCGTACGTCCCGCGCCCGGGTGGCCGCGCGGGGCCGGACGCGCGGGAGCGCTCCCGCCGGACCGGACCATCCGATGGGAGCGCTCCCGGAACGCTTCGGCTCAGTACACGTGGCGGGTGTACCAGGACCGGCTGTCGAAGAAGAAGTGGTCCACGGCGAGCTTGTGCCCGCCGCTGTAGTGGGCGTACGCCACGGCCTGCTCGCTCGCCCGGCCGCTGCCCAGACCCGTGTCCAGGCAGGTGCCGGGGTCGATGATGTAGGTGCTGAAGCCGCCCCGCAGCGGGAACTCCACGGTGATGTCCTGCGCGCGGTGGTTGCAGGCCGTCAGCCCGCCGGCACTGGCCTTGGAGCCGTCGGCGACCGCGGCGGGGGCGGACAGGGCCGTCAGAAGACCGGCGGTCGCGGCCGCCAGGGCGGCCACACGACGCATACGCATACGCACTCCTTGAGTCGGGCTGTCCGAATGACCGTTCGGACCGGCGCTCCCGAACGTACGGCGGCTCCGCGCACGGACAGCGACGGGACATGTACCAAACGGTGAACAACCGTTGTTCCGGAGGAAGTTGAGAACCCCTGTGCACCGCATGGTTCACTGCTGACGGATGAGCACATCTCGCGATGGTGAGAAGGGGAGGCCACTCGTGGCCCATGAGGTCGATCAGTCGTTTCTGGCACTGCCGCTGAGGGCCCTCGCCGACGCCGCGCTCGCACGCGCGCGGGCGCTCGGGGCGGAGCACGCGGACTTCCGCCTGGAGCGGGTGCGCAACGCGTCCTGGCGGTTCCGGGACGCCAAGCCGGCGGGGTCGTCGGACACCACCGACCTCGGCTACGCGGTGCGCGTGGTGCACGGCGGGACCTGGGGATTCGCCTCCGGGGTGGACCTGACCCTGGACGCCGCCGCCAAGGTCGCCTCGCAGGCGGTGGCGATGGCGAAGCTGTCCGCGCAGGTGATCCGGGCGGCGGGGTCCGACGAGCGGGTGGAGCTGGCCGACGAGCCGGTGCACTCCGAGAAGACCTGGGTGTCGTCGTACGAGATCGATCCGTTCGCCGTGCCCGACGAGGAGAAGGCCGGGCTGCTGGCCGAGTGGAGCGCACGGCTGCTGGCGGCGAACGGGGTGGACCACGTCGACGCCTCGCTGCTCACCGTGCACGAGAACAAGTTCTACGCCGACACCGCCGGGACCGTGACCACGCAGCAGCGGGTGCGGCTGCACCCGGTGTTCACGGCCGTGTCCGTCGACGACTCCAGCGGTGAGTTCGACTCCATGCGCACCGTCGCGCCGCCCGTCGGCCGGGGCTGGGAGTACCTGACGGGCACCGGCTGGGACTGGGACGACGAGCTGGGGCGGATTCCGGAGCTGCTCGCGGAGAAGATGCGGGCGCCGAGCGTCGAGGCGGGGCTGTACGACCTGGTGGTGGACCCGTCCAACCTGTGGCTGACCATCCACGAGTCCATCGGGCACGCCACCGAGCTGGACCGCGCGCTCGGCTACGAGGCGGCGTACGCCGGGACCTCGTTCGCCACCTTCGACCTGATCAACAAGCTGCGGTACGGCTCCGAGCTGATGAACGTCACCGGTGACCGCACCGCCGAGCACGGGCTCGCCACCGTCGGCTACGACGACGAGGGCGTCGAGGCGCAGTCCTGGGACCTGGTGAAGGACGGCACGCTGGTCGGCTACCAGCTCGACCGGCGGATCGCGAGGCTGACCGGGTTCGAGCGGTCCAACGGGTGCGCGTTCGCGGACTCCCCCGGCCATGTGCCGGTGCAGCGTATGGCCAATGTGTCGCTGCGCCCCGATCCGGCCGGGATGTCGACGGAGGACCTGATCGGGGGCGTGGACCGGGGCATCTACGTCGTCGGGGACCGGTCCTGGTCGATCGACATGCAGCGGTACAACTTCCAGTTCACCGGGCAGCGCTTCTACCGGATCGAGAACGGGCGGCTCGCGGGGCAGCTGCGGGACGTCGCCTACCAGGCCACGACCACGGACTTCTGGGGTTCCATGGCGGCGGTCGGCGGTCCGCAGACGTATGTCCTGGGCGGTGCCTTCAACTGCGGCAAGGCGCAGCCGGGGCAGGTCGCGGCGGTCTCGCACGGCTGCCCGTCCGCCCTGTTCAAGGGAGTCAACATTCTGAACACCACGCAGGAGGCCGGTCGATGAGCGTCAGCACGGGGATCGGCTGGGGGTCCGGGGGTCGTCCCCCGGGAAAGCACAGTCCGAACACCACGCAGGAGGCCGGTCGATGAGCGCGCGTACGAACAAGCCGCACGAGATCGTCGAGCGGGCGCTCGAACTGTCCCGGGCCGACGGCTGTGTCGTGATCGCCGACGAGCACTCGACCGCCAATCTGCGCTGGGCGGGCAACGCGCTCACCACGAACGGTGTCACGCGCGGGCGCACGCTCACCGTGATCGCCACGGTGGACGGCGCGCGGGGCACCGCCTCGGGAGTGGTGTCCCGGTCCGCGGTGACCGTGGACGAGCTGGAGCCGCTGGTGCGGGCCGCCGAGGCCGCCGCGCGGGGTGCGGGCCCGGCCGAGGACGCGCAGCCGCTGGTCACGGGGGTGGCCCCGTCGCCCGAGTTCACCGAGGTGCCCGCCGAGACCTCCTCCGCCGTGTTCGCGGACTTCGCCCCGGCGCTGGGCGAGGCGTTCGCACGCGCGCGTGCCGGTGGCCGGGAGCTGTACGGCTTCGCCAACCACGAGCTGGTCTCCAGCTACCTCGGCACGTCGACGGGGCTGCGGCTGCGGCACGACCAGCCGAACGGCACGCTGGAGCTGAACGCCAAGTCTCCGGACCGTACGCGGTCGGCGTGGGCGGGACGCTCCACGCGGGACTTCAAGGACGTCGACCCGGCGGCGCTCGACGCGGAGCTGGCCGTACGGCTGGGCTGGGCCGAGCGGCGCCTCGAGCTGCCCGCGGGCCGGTACGAGACGCTGCTGCCGCCGACCGCGGTGGCGGACCTGCTGATCTACCAGCTCTGGTCGGCCTCGGGACGGGACGCGGCCGAGGGGCGCACGGTGTTCTCCAAGCCGGGCGGCGGCACCCGGGTCGGCGAGCGGCTGACCGGGCTGCCGCTGACCCTGCGCAGCGATCCGGACGAGCCGGGCCTGGAGTCGGCGCCGTTCGTGATCGCCCACTCCTCCGGCGGCGACCAGTCGGTGTTCGACAACGGGCTGCCGCTGTCGGCGACGGAGTGGATCCGCGAGGGCGAGCTGAAGCACCTGACCACCAGCCGGCACGGCGCGGGTCTGACCGGGCTGCCGACGGCGCCCGGGATCGACAACCTGATCCTGGACGGGGGCGACGACCGCTCCCTCGAGGAGATGGTCGCGGCCACCGAGCGGGGGCTGCTGCTGACCTGCCTGTGGTACATCCGCGAGGTCGACCCGGCGACGCTGCTGCTCACCGGCCTGACCCGGGACGGCGTCTACCTCGTCGAGAACGGTGAGGTCACCGGTGAGGTGAACAACTTCCGGTTCAACGAGTCGCCGGTGGACCTGCTGGGCCGGGCCACGGAGGCCGGACGTACGGAGAAGACGCTGCCCAGGGAGTGGGGCGACTGGTTCACCAGGGCGGCGATGCCCGCGCTGCGCGTCCCCGATTTCAATATGAGCTCTGTCAGCCAGGGCGTATAACCTCGTAGGCGTCGCAATCGGCTGTCACCCGACCGGCCGAAGATCATCGAGGAGACACGAGAACCGTGACGGACATCGTCGACGAGCTGAAGTGGCGCGGGCTGTTCGCCCAGTCCACTGACGAGGACGCTTTGCGCAAGGCGCTCGCGGACGGTCCCGTCACGTTCTATTGCGGTTTCGACCCGACCGCGCCGTCGCTGCACGTGGGGCACCTGGTGCAGGTGCTCACCCTGCGCCGGCTCCAGCAGGCCGGTCACCGGCCGCTGGCGCTGGTCGGCGGTGCCACGGGCCAGATCGGCGACCCGCGCCCGACCGCCGAGCGCACGCTGAACCCGCCGGAGACCGTCGCGGGCTGGGTCGAGCGGCTGCGCGGCCAGATCGAGCCGTTCCTGTCCTTCGAGGGCGAGAACGCGGCCACGATGGTCAACAACCTGGACTGGACCGCGGGGCTGTCCGCGATCGAGTTCCTGCGGGACATCGGCAAGCACTTCCGCGTCAACAAGATGCTGACGAAGGACTCGGTCGCCCGGCGCCTCGAGTCCTCCGAGGGCATCAGCTACACGGAGTTCAGCTACCAGCTGCTCCAGGCGATGGACTTCCTCCAGCTCTACCGGCGCTACGGCTGCACGATGCAGCAGGGCGGCAGCGACCAGTGGGGCAACCTCACGGCCGGACTGGACCTGCTGCACCGGCTGGAACCGGGCGCCGTCGCCCACGCCTACGCCACGCCGCTGATGACGAAGGCCGACGGCACCAAGTTCGGCAAGACCGAGGGCGGCGCCGTCTGGCTCGATCCGGAGATGACGACGCCGTACGCGTTCTACCAGTTCTGGCTGAACACGGACGACCGGGACATCTCCGGCTACATGCGGATCCTGTCCTTCAGGTCCCGTGAGGAGCTGGAGGAGCTGGAGCGGCAGACGGAGGAGCGTCCGCAGGCCCGCGCCGCGCAGCGCGCGCTGGCCGAGGAGCTGACGACGCTGGTGCACGGCGCGGACCAGACGGCCGCCGTGATCGCCGCGTCCAAGGCCCTCTTCGGCCAGGGCGAGCTGACCGAGCTGGACGACCGCACGCTGGCGGCGGCGCTCTCCGAGGTGCCGCACGTCAAGGTGACCGAGCCGGCCCCGGTGGTCGACCTGTTCGCCGAGGTCGGTCTGGTGCCGAGCAAGTCGGCCGCGCGGCGCACGGTGAAGGAGGGCGGCGCCTACGTGAACAACGTCAAGATCACCGCCGAGGACGCCGTCCCCGCCAAGGAGGACCTGCTGCACGGGCGCTGGCTGGTGCTGCGCCGGGGCAAGAAGAACCTGGCGGCGGTGGAGGTCACGGCCGGCTGAGCCGACGGACCGGTGCGGGGCGGTTTCCGGCGTGCGCCGGAGGCCGCCCCTTCGCCGTACGCCGGAGAACGCCTCGCCGTACGCCGTCATCGCCGCCGTATGTGCCGGGTCAGACCCGCTGCCGCTCGTGCTTCCTGCGCTGCATCGCGGTGTACAGCATCTCCGCGAGCAGGACGACGACGATCGCCGCGCCCAGCTGGAAGATGTGCCGGCCCCAGTCGATGCCCCGCGTCTCCTCGATCCCGAAGCCCCGTGCGATGGCGTTGCCCACGACGGCGCCGATCATGCCGCAGATGGTGGCCAGCCACAGCGGGAGGTGCTGCTTGCCGGGGATCACCGCCTTGGCGATCAGACCGAGCACGAATCCCACGATGATCGCCCACAACCAGCCCATGACTGCCTCCTCGTACGGCTTGACGCGAGCATTACGGCCAGTGTCGGCCGAGACGCGGTACGCCGCATGTCGGACATGCCGTACGCACTACGGCGCAGACGGTGCGCCACGGGGCGGGGCGACCCGCTCTCGTGACCCGGCCGGGCGCGGCGTAACGTGGACATGTCCGGACCCGGTGTCACGGAACGGGGCGGCGGCCGGTCAGGTACGGGGAAGGTCCGATGCGGGCGGATGGTGGAATGTGATGCGGAAGCAGCATGGCGGTGGCAGCGCCCAGGTGTTCCGGATCACCGGTGCCCGGACGGGCCTCCAAGAGGACGTACGGGGGCGGCAGCGCCGGTATGTGATCTCGATGGCCGTCCGTACGATCTCGGTCATCCTCGCGGCGACGCTGTGGAACGTGGAGCGGCACGTCGCGATCGTGGCGCTGGTGCTCGGGGCGGTCCTGCCGTACGTCGCGGTGGTGATCGCCAACGCCGGGCGCGAGAACGCGCCGTCCTTGCCGTCGACCTTCGTGACGACGCCGATGAAACCGATGATCGCGCCGTCGCGGACGAATGACGGTTCCGCGGAACCCGATGCGGAAGATGTGGCGTCACAGGCGGCGCCGGGCGCACGAACGGAGCGGCCCGAGGGGCCGTGAAGATCGGGGCGTGAGCGCGGGCCGCGGGAAGCGGAAGGCACTTACCCGCCAAGCTCAGGAAAAGCTCAGATCAATCATGTTGTTCCGGTGCCGGGGGCGGGGTGACCCGTGACATACTTCGTACGCGCTCCGCATCCCCCGTCGGAGCGACGGACCGACGCCGGGCAGCTCCCCCCGTGGCTGCTCGGCGTCGCCTTTTTCGGGCGGGTTAGGGTCAGGGATGTGATGCTCCCCGACCCCGAGACACCGATCTGTTCCGCCAAGGGTTGCCGTGCGGCTGCCGCTTGGGTGCTTGCCTGGAACAACCCGAAGGTTCATACGCCCGAGCGGCGGAAGACGTGGCTTGCCTGCGAGGAGCATCGGGAGCATCTGTCCCAGTTCCTGGGGGTGCGGGGGTTCCTGAAGGAGGTTGTTCCTCTGGAGGAATGGGAAGCGCGGGGCATTTGAGTGCCATCGGCGCAGAGGGCGTGCGTGATTCCCGCGGCTGCGGCGCCGTCGTGGTTGATCGCGCAGTTCCCCGCGCCCCTTTGGGGGATTGCAGCTAGCCCCCGATAGCCGACATCGGACGGTCCGGCTGGACGAAGGTCGGGTCGTCCAGGCCCGCTCCCGCCTTCTTGCCCCACATCGCGAGTTTCCAGACGCGGGCGATCTCCTCGTCGGGGGCGTCGGAGCGGAGGGCTGCGCGGAGGTCGGTCTCCTCGGTGGCGAACAGGCAGGTGCGTATCTGTCCGTCGGCCGTCAGGCGGGTGCGGTCGCAGGCCGCGCAGAAGGGGCGGGTGACGGAGGCGATGACGCCGACGCGGTGCGGGCCGCCGTCGACCAGCCAGCGCTCGGCCGGTGCGGAGCCGCGCGCCTCGTCGCCCTCGGGGGTCAGCTCGAAGCGGGTGCGCAGGGAGGCCAGGATGTCCCCGGCGGTGATCATGCCCTCGCGCTTCCAGCCGTGCTGGGCGTCCAGGGGCATCTGCTCGATGAAGCGCAGCTCGTAGTCGTGCTCCACGGCCCAGGCGAGGAGGTCGGGGGCCTCGTCGTCGTTGAGCCCCGGCATCAGGACCGAGTTGACCTTCACCGGGGTCAGGCCGGCCTCGCGGGCCGCGTGGAGGCCGTCGAGGACGTCCTGGTGGCGGTCGCGGCGGGTGAGGGTCTTGAAGACGTCCGGGCGGAGCGTGTCCAGGGAGACGTTGACCCGGTCCAGGCCCGCCTCCTTCAGGGCGGACGCGATACGCCTCAGCCCGATACCGTTGGTGGTGAGGGACATCTGCGGGCGGGGTTCCAGGGCGGCGACGCGCTCGACGATGCCGACGAGGCCGGGACGGAGCAGCGGCTCGCCGCCGGTGAAGCGGACCTCCTCGATGCCGAGGGAGGTGACGGCGATGTCGACGAGGCGGACGATCTCGTCGTCGGTGAGCAGGTCGGGCTTGGCCAGCCACTGCAGACCCTCCTCGGGCATGCAGTAGGTGCAGCGCAGATTGCACCGGTCGGTCAGCGAGACCCTCAGATCGGTGGCCACTCGGCCGTAGGTGTCGATGAGCACGTGGGCCCCCTCCCTCTACACGGATCACTCGTGCCCGGCTACCTGCGAGCCTACGTGACGCCACCGACAACCCACAGCGACCCGATGTGACGAGGTACGGACGGGCCCGGTGCCAGGGACAACCATGCTCCAACAGAACCGCGCCGCGGGGGCGGTGGGGCAGAA
>NZ_JBHWHX010000071.1:0-16891 GCF_042732315.1 Streptomyces sp. NPDC059787 | reverse complement strand
GACCTACAGGGATCCCTGCGACGCGGCCGTCGCGCGGTGTGCGGATCAGTGGGCGCCGGTGCCGGTCAGGGACCGGACCTCCAGCTCCGCGTACTTCTTGGCGTCGGGCTCCTCCTTCGACAGGACGGTGCCGAGCCAGCCCATCGCGAAACCGAACGGGATGGAGATGATGCCCGGGTTCTTCAGCGGGAACCATGCGAAGTCGACGTCGGGGAACATCGCCTTGGGGTCGCCGGACACCACGGGCGAGAACAGCACCAGGCCGACGGCGACGACGAGACCGCCGTAGATCGACCACAGCGCGCCCTGGGTGGTGAACCGCTTCCAGAACAGGCTGTAGAGGATGGTCGGCAGGTTGGCGGAGGCGGCGACCGCGAAGGCCAGCGCGACCAGGCCCGCCACGTTCAGGTCGCGGGCGAGGGTGCCCAGCGCGATGGAGACGATGCCGATGAGGACGGTCGCCCAGCGGGCCGCCCTCATCTCCTCCTTCTCGGTGGCCTGCCCCTTGCGGATGACGTTGGCGTAGATGTCGTGCGCGAAGGAGGACGACGAGGCGAGGGTGAGTCCGGCGACCACGGCGAGGATCGTCGCGAAGGCGACCGCCGAGATGGTGGCGAGCAGGATCGCGCCCCAGGCCGAGTCGACGCCGCCCAGGTGCAGGGCGAGCAGCGGGGCCGCCGTGTTGCCGGACGGGTTGGACGCGATGATCTCGTCCTGGGAGATCAGCGCGGCGGCGCCGAAGCCGAGGGCGATGGTCATCAGGTAGAAGCCGCCGATGATGCCGATGGCCCAGTTCACGGACTTACGGGCGGCCTTGGCGTTGGGCACCGTGTAGAAGCGGATCAGGATGTGCGGCAGACCGGCGGTGCCGAGCACCAGGGCGATGCCGAGGGAGATGAAGTCCAGCTTGGTGGTGCCGTCGGCGCCGTACTGGAGGCCGGGCTCGAGGAAGGCGTCGCCCTTGCCGCTGTTCTCGGCGGCGCTGCCCAGCAGGTCGGAGATGTTGAAGTTGAACTTCAGCAGCACCAGGAAGGTGATGAGGACCGTGCCGCCGATGAGCAGCACGGCCTTGACCATCTGGACCCAGGTCGTACCCTTCATGCCGCCGATGGAGACGTACACGATCATCAGGACGCCGACGAGGGCGACGATGAGGATCTTGCCGGCGTCGGAGGTGATGCCGAGCAGCAGCGAGACGAGGATGCCCGCGCCCGCCATCTGGGCCAGCAGGTAGAAGATCGACACGACGATGGTGGAGGTGCCGGCGGCGGTGCGCACCGGGCGCTGGCGCATGCGGTAGGCGAGGACGTCGCCCATGGTGTAGCGGCCGGAGTTCCGCAGCGGCTCGGCGACCAGCAGCAGTGCCACCAGCCAGGCGACCAGGAAGCCGATCGAGTACAGGAAGCCGTCGTAGCCGAAGAGGGCGATGGCGCCCGCGATACCGAGGAAGGAGGCGGCCGACATGTAGTCGCCGGAGACCGCGAGCCCGTTCTGGAAGGCGCTGAACTGACGTCCGCCCGCGTAGAAGTCGGCAGCGTCCTTGGTCTGCCGGCCCGCCCAGATGGTGATGCCGAGGGTCGCGAGGACGAACAGCACGAACAAGGTGATGATCAGCGCGCGGTGTTCGCTCGCCTCGCTCGCGGCGAGGGTGACATGGGTGATCGAGGGGCTCATGCGCCGCCCTCCATACGGGTCTTGATGGCCTCGGCCTTGGGGTCGAGCTTGGCGGCGGCGTGCCGGGAGTACCACCACGCGATGAGGAACGTGGTGACGAACTGCAGGACGCCGAAGACGAAGGCGACGTTGATGTTGCCGAACAGCTTCGCGCCCATGAAGTCGCCCGCGTAGTTGGAGAGCAGGACGTACAGCAGGTACCAGACGATGAAGGCGACGGTCAGCGGGAAGGCGAAGGAGCGGTAGGAGCGGCGCAGTTCACCGAACTCAGCGCTCTCCTGCACCTCGGTGAACTCCTCGGGGGTGGGGAGTTTGCGTTGTTCTGTCGAGGGGGGCGGTGCTTCGGCGGCCACGGGGTCTCCTCGCGGTGCGGTTCGGTTCGGGCGGGGACGAAAGGCGAGTGTCCTCGCGCTTCCTGCCCAAGGGCACGGCGCCACGCGAGGACCGGTTCAACTCCCCGCCGTTCTTTTCCCCGGGCGTTTTCCGAAGACGTAACCGGCAAAACATTGCTGACCAGCGAGAGCGCGGGATAGCTTCACCCTGCACCACCCCGTCATGTACCTGCCCGAGCACCACCCGTGCCTCGGGCCGGTTTCGTTTCCGGATGATGTGGAGACCCCATGGCTCATCTGCGTTCCAGACGCCGGCTCGCCCTCGCCGTGCCCGTCGTGCTGTCCCTGACCGCCTCGCTCGGTTTCCTGCCGGCGGCGGCCTCGGCGGCCCCCCGGGCGGTGTCGGCCGAGCAGGCGACGGACGCGCCCGCCCTGGCGTACGTCGTCAACACCAGGGCGGACAGCCGCACGATCGCGTCGGTGGAGCGGGCGATCGCCGCGGCCGGCGGGAAGGTCGTGGTCACGTACGACAGGATCGGCGTGATCGTCGTCCACTCGGCGAACCCGGACTTCGGCAAGGAGATCCGCGCGGCGCGCGGGGTCCAGTCGGCCGGCGCCACCCGCACCGCGCCGCTGACCGCGGCCGGGACGACGGACGAGGGCGCCGCCGACTTCGTGACGGCCGCCGAGGCCGCGCGGACGGAGGCCGCCTCCGCGCGGACCCCCGGCAGCGAGCCGCTCGAGGCCGACCAGTGGGACCTGCGGGCGATCGGCGCCGACAAGGCCGCGAAGATCGACGACGGCAGCCGCAGGGTGACCGTCGCCGTCATCGACACCGGCGTCGACGACACCCACCCGGACCTCGCCCCGAACTTCTCCGCCTCCCAGTCGGCCAACTGCGTCGGCGGCAAGGCGGACACCGGCGAGGGCGCCTGGCGGCCGTACACGGCCGACGACTACCACGGCACCCATGTGGCCGGTGAGATCGCCGCGGCCCGCAACGGCGTCGGCGTCGCCGGTGTCGCGCCCGGCGTGAAGGTGGCCGGCATCAAGGTCAGCGACCCGGACAACGGCCTCTTCTACCCGGAGAACGTCGTCTGCGCGTTCGTGTTCGCCGCCGACCACGGCGTGGAGATCACGAACAACAGCTACTACGTCGACCCGTGGCTCTACAACTGCATGGACGACCCGGACCAGAAGGCGATCGTCGACGCGGTCAACCGCGCCCAGCTGTACGCGCAGCGCAAGGGCACGCTGCACCTCGCCTCGGCCGGCAACTCCAACCACGACCTGGCCTCCGACGCGATCGTCGACGACTCCAGCCCCAACGACTCCACGCCGGTGACGCGCACCATCGACCCGAGCGAGTGCTTCGACGTGCCGACCCAGCTTCCGGGCGTCGTCACCGTCAGCGCGACGGGCGTGCAGGACCTCAAGTCGTACTACTCCACGTACGGCAAGGGCGTCATCGACGTCGCCGCGCCGGGCGGCGACCGCCGCTACCAGCTTCCGGACACGCCGTCGAAGGACGGCCGCATCCTGTCCACCATGCCGAACGGCGAGTACGCCTGGCTGCAGGGCACCTCGATGGCCTCGCCGCACGCCGCCGGTGTCGCCGCGCTGCTGAAGTCCAAGCACCCGTGGGCCTCCCCCGCCCAGCTGCAGGCGCTGCTGAAGGCCCAGGCGAACAACCCGGGCTGCCCCGAGTCCTACGACCAGGACGGCGACGGCGCGCAGGACGCGACCTGCGAGGGCGGCCACCGGGTCAACGGCTTCTACGGCTTCGGCATCGTCGACGCGCTGCGCGCCGTCAAGTGACCCGCGCCGCCCCGCACTTCCCGCCCGCCCGTCCGACCGCACCCGTGAACGAACTGGAGACTTCATGACCGCGTCCCACCCGCGTCACCGCCGCGCGCTCGCCATCCCGGCCGGTATGGCCATGGCGACGGCACTCGCCTTCCTGCCGAACACCGCGGCCACGGCCGCCCCGGCCGCCGAGCAGCCGGCCGCGGCCTCCGCCGACGCGACCCCGCTCAGCTACGTGGTCAACGTCAAGGGCGGACACGGCACGTCGGCGCACGTGAAGAAGGCGATCGGCAAGGCCGGCGGGACGATCGTGACGTCGTACGACAAGATCGGCGTCATCGTCGTCCACTCCTCGAACGCCGACTTCGCGAAGACCGTCCGCAAGGTGCGCGGAGTGCAGTCGGCCGGTGCCACCCGCACCGCGCCGCTGCCGTCGGCGGCCACCACGGACATGGGCACCCCGAAGGCGCTCAGCGCCTCCGAGATCGCCCGGGCCGAGTCGGCGGCGGCCGAGGGCCAGGACCCGCTCCAGGGCCTGCAGTGGGACCTGCCCGCCATCAAGGCGGACAAGGCACACGAGAAGTCCCTGGGCAGCTCCAAGGTGACCGTCGCCGTCATCGACACCGGTGTGGACGACACCCACCCGGACATCGCGCCCAACTTCGACCGGGCCGCGTCGGTCAACTGCGTGTCGGGCAAGCCGGACACCAGCGACGGCGCCTGGCGGCCGAGCGCGGAGGAGAGCCCGCACGGCACGCATGTCGCCGGTGAGATCGCCGCCGCGAAGAACGGCGTCGGCATGACCGGTGTCGCGCCCGGCGTCAAGGTGTCGGGCATCAAGGTGTCCAACCCGGACGGCTTCTTCTACACCGAGGCCGTGGTGTGCGGCTTCGTGTGGGCGGCCGAGCACGGGGTCGACGTCACCAACAACAGCTATTACACCGACCCCTGGTACTTCAACTGCACGGACGACCCGGACCAGAAGGCGCTCGTCGAGGCCGTCACCCGGGCGTCGCGGTACGCGGAGCGCAAGGGCGCGGTGAACGTGGCCGCGGCCGGCAACGAGAACTACGACCTCGCGTCCGACGAGATCACCGACCCGGTCTCCCCGAACGACTCCACCCCGTCGGACCGGGTGATCGACCCGTCCGAGTGCTACGACATCCCGACCCAGCTCCCGGGTGTGGTGACGGTCGCGGCGACCGGTGCGAAGGGGCTGAAGTCGTCGTTCTCCAACTACGGCCGGGGTGTCGTCGACATCGCCGCGCCGGGTGGCGACTCGACGGCGTACCAGAAGCCGGAGCCGCCCGCCACCAGCGGTCTGATCCTGGGCACGCTGCCCGGCGGGTCGTGGGGCTACATGGCGGGTACGTCGATGGCGTCCCCGCACGTCGCGGGCGTCGCCGCGCTGATCAAGTCGACGCACCCGCACGCCTCGCCGGCGCTGGTCAAGGCCCTGCTGTACGCGGAGGCCGACGCCACCGCGTGCACGGACCCGTACGACATCGACGGCGACGGCAAGGTCGACGCGGTGTGCGAGGGCCCGAAGAACCGCAACGGCTTCTACGGCTGGGGCACGGCCGACGCGCTGGACGCGGTGACGCGGTAGTCGTCGGTCCTCCGGGATCCGTGTGAGGTGAGAGGGGCCGGGCGGTTGCGCCCGGCCCCTCTCACGGCATAGTGCGGTCATGACTGATCTCGACTCCGTGTGGTCCGCCCTGGGCGGCGATCCCGCCCTCCTCCCGCGCGTGTCGGCCGTCGAACGGCCCGGTGTGCCGACTGCCCGGCTGCCGGTACGGGAACTGGCGCGCGCCTGTGTGGGCGCGTGCGCGCTGGCCGCCGCCGAGCTGGGGGCGCGGCGGACGGGCGGCGGCGAGGTGCCGGCGGTGCGGGTGGACGACGGGGCGGTGGCCACGGCGTTCGTCAGCGAGCGGCACCTGCTGGTCGACGGGCGGGCCCCGGAGACGTTCGCGCCGCTGTCGCGGTTCTGGCGCACGGCAGACGGGTGGGTGCGCACGCACGCCAACTATCCGCACCACCGGGCCCGGCTGCTGGCCGCGCTGGGCGTGCCGGAGGATCCGGACGCGGTGGCGGCGGCGCTCGCGGAGCGCTCCGCGCGGGAGGTCGAGGAGGCGGTGTACGCGGCCGGGGGGCTCGCCGTCGCCCTGCGGACGCCCGAGGAGTGGGCGGCGCACGCGCAGGGCGTGGAGGTGGCCGGACGCCCCCTGGTGGAGCGTGAGCGGCTGGATTCGGCCCCCGCGCGGGTGCTCGCTCCGGTGGGGCGGGATCCGCTGCTGCCCGCGGCGGGGCTGCGGGTGCTGGATCTCACGCGGGTGATCGCGGGGCCGGTCGCCACCCGTACGCTCGCGCTGCTCGGCGCGGACGTGTTGCGCGTGGACGCGCCGGGGTTGCCCGAGATCGCCGACCAGCACGCCGACACGGGATTCGGGAAGCGGTCGGCGTTGCTGGATCTCTCGGTCGGCCGGGAGGTGTTCGAGGAGTTGCTCGCGACGGCGGACGTGGTGGTGACGGGGTACCGGCCGGGGGCCCTGGACCGTTTCGGGCTGACACCTCGGGCGCTGGCGGAGCGGCGGCCGGGGGTGGTGGTGGCGCAGTTGTCGGCGTGGGGGGCGTACGGGCCGTGGGGGGACCGGCGGGGGTTCGACAGTCTGGTGCAGGTGGCGACGGGGGTCGCGGCGGTCGAAGGGTCTTCGACGGGGCGGCCGGGGGTGCTGCCCGCGCAGGCGCTCGATCACGGCACGGGGTATTTGTTGGCGGCGGGGGTGTTGCGGGCGCTCAGCGAGCAGGCGGAGGGGGGTGGGAGCAGGGTGGTGCGGGTGGCGTTGGCGCGGACCGCGGGGTGGTTGCTGGATGGGCGTGGAGACGCTGGCGTTCCCGGTGACGTGCCCGTCGGGCAGTGGCTCGCGGAACGGGACAGCCCGCTGGGGAGGCTGCGGTACGCCCTGTCACCGGTGGAGTTCGAGGGTGGGCCGCGTGACTGGGCGCGTGCGCCGGGGTGTTGGGGAGCCGATTCGGCTCGGTGGGTCTGAGGGACCGCGCGGGGTTTCACTCGCCGGCGTCGGCAGGGTGCCGCTGCGCCCACCCGTGCCGCCCCGGCGGCACGATTGCCCGCAGTTGAGGGGGTGGGCGTCGGTCCAGTGGTGCGGCTGCCCGCAGTTGAGGGGTGGGCATCGGTCCAGCGGCACGATTGCCCGCAGTTAGGGGGTGGGCGTCGGTCCAGTGGTGCGGCTGCCCGCAGGTGAGGGGTGGGCATCGGTCCAGCGGCACGATTGCCCGCAGTTAGGGGGTGGGCGTCGGTCCAGTGGTGCGGCTGCCCGTAGTTGCGTCGGTGCGATTGTCCGCGGTGGGGTGGGCCATGGACTTGCCCGCTTCTGTGGGGCCTTGTGAAGATCCTGGGGTGAGTCTGATGAGAACCAGGGTCGGGGCGGACGGTGCGCGAAGGAGCGGACGGCGGCGGGCCGTCGCCGTGCTCGTGCTGGTGGGGCTCGGGGTGGTGATACCGCTGTTCGGGCCGGCGCCCGCGTTGCGGGGGACCGGGGAGGCCGATGCGCCCGGTACCGGGGGGATCGGCCTGTTGCGGGCGGTGTTGTTCGCGGCGTTGTCCATACCCGTCGGCGAGTTGTTCGTGCGGCGGCTGGCGCGTTCCGTGCCCGGTGCTCTGCCCGCCGTGCCCCGCGGTTGGTCGACCGTGGCGAACTCCGTCGGTTTCGTGGCCGCCCTCGGACTGGCCTCCGTGGTGGCCACCGGCAACCTGGTGCCCGGCAGCCCCGCCGACATCGACGTCGGCGGTCTCTACGACTCCAGGGACGGCAAACTCGCCCTCCTGGAGGTCAACGCCTTCCTCGCGGCGGCCCTGTGCGCGGCGTCCGGCCGTCCCGGCACCCAGGTGTGGCCGCTGGCCGCGGTGATGGTCGCGGAGGCGCTGCGCGCGCATCCGGCGACCGAGTACAGCCCGCTCGTCGGCTCCGGGCTGACCCTGGTGCACCTGGTCTGCGCGTCGCTCTGGGTGGGCGGCCTGCTGTACGCGCTGCGCACCCTGCGGCTGTGGCGGGGAGCGGAGGCGGGCGCCGCGCTGCTGGGGCGCTACGCGCGCGCGGCGGCCGTCCTGCTCGTCGCCGTCACCGCGACGGGCGTGTGCAGTTCGCTGCGCCGGATGCCGCCGGAGACGATCGTGGAGCAGCTGACGGACACGGCGTACGGGCGGGTCCTGCTCGCCAAGGTGGTCCTGATGGCCGGGGTCGCCGTCCTCGCCCTGTGGGCCCGGATCCGGCTGGCCCGCGCGGAGGATCCGCTGACCGCCTGCTCCCCCGCGCGGGCGGAGGTGTACGCGCTCGGTGTGGTGATCGCGGTGTCGGGGCTGCTGACGGCGCTTCCGGTGCCGATCCGCTGGTGAACGGGGGTTCGCGACCCGTACGGACATTCCCGGCGTCCGAAGGTGCGGGCCCGCGCGGGGGACCTGACGGACGGCGGTGTCGGTCCCGGCCCGTATCCTCGTGAACCATGCTCGATGACCTCACGACCGCAGCGTCCTCCCCCACCGTGTGGCCGGCCGCGTATCCGCAGGGGTACGCGGTCGTCGACGTGGAGACCACGGGGCTGGCCCGGGACGACCGCATCATCTCCGCGGCCGTCTACCGGCTGGACGCGCGCGGCGAGGTCGAGGACCACTGGTACACGGTGGTCAATCCGGAGCGGGACCCGGGCCCGGTGTGGATACACGGCCTGACGAGCGACGTACTGGAGGGGGCGCCCCTCTTCCAGGACATCGCCGCGGAGTTCGCGACCCGGCTGGAGGGCCGGGTGCTGGTCGCGCACAACGCGGTCTTCGACTGGCAGATGATCGCCCGGGAGTACGCCCGCGCGCGCAGCGAGGCCCCGGTGAAGCAGCGGCTGTGCACCATCGCCCTCTCCAAGGAGCTGAAGCTTCCGCTGCCCAACCACAAGCTGGAGTCGCTCGCCGCGCACTTCGGCGTCGTACAGGAGCGGGCGCACCACGCGCTGGACGACGCGCGGGTACTGGCGGAGGCGTTCCGGCCCAGTCTGCGGGCCGCGGCGGCGGGCGGCGTACGGTTGCCGCTGCTCGAGTGCCTGCCGCTGACCGAGTGGACGGACCGTCCCCGCACCGGGCAGCAGGCGAGTCCCGGCGGCTACCGGCCGACCAGTTGGCGCCCGTCCCGCAAGCGGCCCGCGTGCCCGTACCCCAACCCCGGGCGGTACGAGCCGGGCGGGCGGCTCAAGCAGGGCATGCGGGTGGCGTTCTCCGGGGACACCTCGGTCGAGCGGGACCTGCTGGAGGACCGCGCGACGGAGGCGGGCCTGCATGTCGCCGGCAGCCTGTCCCGGCTCACCAGCCTCCTCGTCACCAACGATCCGGACTCGGGCACGTCCAAGGTGGTCAAGGCCCGGCAGTACGGCACCCCGGTCGTCGACGAGGCCGCGTTCGGCCAGCTCCTCGGGGACGTCGAAGCCGCGCCGGAAGACTGACCCGGGCGCCGGTCACGACCGTACGGACGGGTGATTGGCGGGCGACTCGCCCGCCGCCCGCTCGCCCGCGCCGGGCCGACGGCCCACCCTGTGGCCCATGGCGACATGCGAAGTCTGCGGCAACAGCTACGGAATGACCTTCGAGGTGCACGCACAGGGCGCGGTGCACGTCTTCGACTGCTTCTCCTGTGCGATCCACCGCATGGCCCCGATCTGCGAGCACTGCAGGGTGCAGATCATCGGCCAGGGCGTCGAGGCCGACGGTCACTGGTTCTGCGGCGCCCACTGCGCCCGCGCGGAGGGAAAGGCGGGGATCGTCGACCGGGTGTGAATGGACGTACCCGCCTCAATGCACCCCTCGGCCGAGTTGTACGGTCGTGGGGTGTACCGCTTCTTGTTGTCCCGCCAATGGGTGATCATCACGCTGGTCGCCCTGCTCCTCATCCCCACGATGATCCGGCTGGGCTTCTGGCAGATGGACCGTTACGGGGAGCGCGACGCCCGGAACCGGCTGGTCGCCGACGCGCTGGCCGCCGATCCGGTGCCGGTGGAGCGGCTCGCCGCGCCGGGGGACGCCGTGACCCGCGCGGAGCGGTACCGCACCGTGACCGCCAAGGGGCACTTCGACACCGATGACGAGGTCGTCGTCCGCCGCCGTACCAACGCCGACGACCGGGTCGGCTTCCACGTCCTGACCCCCTTCGTCCTCGACGACGGCAAGGTCCTGCTGGTCAACCGGGGCTGGATCCCCGCGGAGGCGGGCCAGACCACGTTCCCCGAGGTTCCCGCGCCACCGCGCGGCGAGATCACGATCAAGGGCCGGCTGATGCCGGACGAGACGACCGAGGCGAGCGGCATCAAGAACCTCCAGGGGCTGCCGGACCGGCAGATCATGCTGATCAACAGCGAGCAGGAGGCGGAGCGTCTCGGTGCCCAGGTGCTCGGCGGCTATGTGGCGCAGACGGCGCCCGAGCCGAAGGACGGCACCCCGGAGCGGCTCGGGAACCCCGGCAAGGAGAACTCCGCGCTGAACTACGCGTACGCCGTCCAGTGGTGGCTGTTCGCCGCGGCCGTGCCGGTCGGCTGGTTCGTGCTGGTCCGCCGCGAGGCCCGGGAGCGGGCCCGCGCGACGGCCGAGGGGTCGGACGCCGAGGAGACGGAACCGGCGGCGGTGTAGCGGCCCCCCGCCGGGGACACGCGCCGTAGCCGGGAACGACCGGTCCGTGCTGTGACCTGCGCTCCTCTCCCGGTTCGGGGCGGTCTGTGCGAGAGTGACGCGGCGCACCGGACGGGCCGTGCGCGCGGCTCTCTCCCCCCGGAGGCGCAGCACACCAGGGACGGTGATTCATGGCCGCCGGCACCACCGACCTGCCGTCCCGCCTGCCGGCCGGGCGACGTCCACAGACGGGAGGCGATGGGGGCCCGGCGATGACGCATCGAGATGCGACTCCGTCGCGTGGCGCCGGCCAGGACCGCACGGACCACGAGCCGGCCGAGCCGCGTCCGCCGGGCGCGGAGCGCACCGAACGGGAACTGCGCGACGCCCTCCGGGCCCTGGCCGGCGGGGTGCTGCCCGCCCCCGACGCCTACCGCACCGCGCGCGGCGAGTGGCTGCGCCGCGAACGCCGGCGGCGGCTCGTCCTCGCCGTGCTCGTCGCCGTCGTCTTCGCGCTGGCCACGCTGATCGGCCTGTGGGTGCTCAACCAGGCATCCTCGGACCCCGGTGTCATCTTCTCCGGCGACGGCGCGGCGGCGGCCGACGGCCCGTCACTCCCCCGGCTGCGCCCCTGATTGCCGCCCCCGATGGCCGGGAACCCGCACCCCGTGCACCGTATCGAGGACTACGCGCTCATCGGCGACGAACAGACCGCTGCCCTGGTGGGCGCGGACGGCTCGGTCGACTGGCTCTGCCTGCCCCGCTTCGACTCGGCGGCCTGCTTCGCGCGGCTGCTCGGGGACGAGGACAACGGGCACTGGCGCATCGCCCCCGCCGGTGCGGACCGGTGCGCCCGCCGCTCCTACCGCGAGGACACACTCGTCCTGGACACCGAGTGGGAGACCCCCGAGGGGGCGGTGCTGGTCACCGACCTGATGCCGCAGCGCCACCGCGCCCCGGACCTGGTGCGGATCGTGCAGGGCGTACGGGGTGAGGTGACCGTGCGCAGCACGTTGCGGCTGCGCTTCGACTACGGCTCGGTCGTGCCGTGGGTGCGCAAGGCGGACGGCCACCGGGTGGCGGTGGCCGGGCCGGACTCGGCGTGGCTGCGCAGCGTCCCGGAGGTGGAGACCTGGGGCGAGGACCTGGGCACCGTCTCGGAGTTCACGGTGCGGGAGGGCGAGCGGGTCGCGTTCGTGCTCACCTGGCACCCCTCCCACGAGCCGCGGCCCCCGCTGGTCGACCCGTACTCCTCGCTGCGGCACAGTGTGAAGGACTGGCGTGCCTGGGCGGCGCGGTGCCGTTACGACGGTCCGCACCGGGACGCGGTCGTCCGGTCGCTGATCACCCTCAAGGCGCTCACCTACCGTCCCACCGGCGGCATCGTCGCCGCGCCCACCACCTCGCTGCCGGAGGAGCCGGGCGGGGTGCGCAACTGGGACTACCGCTTCTGCTGGCTGCGCGACTCCACCCTGACCCTGAACGCGCTGCTGGCCGCCGGGTACCAGGACGAGGCGGAGGCCTGGCGCAACTGGCTGCTCCGCGCGGTGGCGGGCGATCCGGCGGACCTGCAGATCATGTACGGGCTCGCGGGCGAGCGGCGGCTGCCGGAGTTCGAGCTGCCGTGGCTGTCCGGTTTCGGCGGCGCCACGCCCGTACGGATCGGCAACGACGCCGTGAACCAGCTCCAGCTCGACGTGTACGGCGAGGTGATGGACTCCCTGGCGCTGGCGCGGAGTTCGGGGCTGTCCGCGCAGCCGGACGTGTGGGCGTTGCAGTCGGTGCTGATGGAATTCCTGCGCACGTCGTGGCGGCAGCCGGACGAGGGGCTGTGGGAGGTGCGCGGCGGCCGGCGCCACTTCGTGCACTCCAAGGTGATGGTGTGGGTGGCCGCCGACCGCGCGGTGCGCGCGCTGGAGGCCGACCAGGAGCTGAACGGGGATCTGGACGGCTGGCGGGAGCTGCGCGACGAGGTGCACCGGGAGGTGTGCGAGAAGGGCTACGACCCCGCGCGGAACACGTTCACGCAGTCGTACGGCTCGCGCGAACTCGACGCCGCGCTGCTGCTGATCCCCCGGGTGGGTTTCCTGCCGCCCGACGATCCCCGGGTGCTCGGCACCATCGAGGCGGTCCGCGCGGAGCTGGGGCAGGACGGGTTCGTACGCCGCTACACGCCGGACGCGACGGTCGTCGACGGGCTGCCCGGTGGGGAGGGCACGTTCCTGGTCTGTTCGTTCTGGCTCGCGGACGCCCTGCACC
Source organism: Streptomyces sp. NPDC059787 (assembly GCF_042732315.1). Classification (NCBI taxonomy): domain Bacteria; kingdom Bacillati; phylum Actinomycetota; class Actinomycetes; order Kitasatosporales; family Streptomycetaceae; genus Streptomyces; species Streptomyces sp. NPDC059787. Next base: position 4,159 of record NZ_JBHWHX010000071.1, on the reverse strand, counting down.
TGACCGGCAGGACGAAGGAGGCTCGCGCGCTGTTCGAGCGGCTGATGGGGCTCGCCAACGACGTGGGTCTGCTGGCGGAGGAGTACGACCCGGCGGGCGGGCGGCTGCTGGGCAACTTCCCGCAGGCGTTCAGCCACATCGGCCTGGTGAACACCGCTCTCGCCCTGTTCGGGGACGAGGGGGCAGGATAGGACCATGGATCTTGGACTGAAGGACCGGGTGTACGTCGTCACCGGGGCGACCCGCGGGCTGGGCAACGCCTCCGCGCGGGAGCTCGTCGCCGACGGCGCGAAGGTGGTCGTCACGGGGCGGGAGGAGAAGTCCGTCGCCGAGGCGGCGTCCGCGCTGGGGCCGGACGCGGTCGGGATGGCCGTCGACAACGCCGACCCCGAGGCGCCGGCGCGGCTGATCGCCACCGCGCGGGAGCGGTTCGGGCGCTTCGACGGCGTCCTCGTCAGCGTGGGCGGGCCGCCGCCGGGGTTCGTCGCCGACACCACCGACGAGCAGTGGCGGGCGGCGTTCGAGTCGGTGTTCCTGGGGGCGGTGCGGATGGCGCGGGCGGCCGCGGCGGAGCTGGGTGAGGGGGGTGTCATCGGGTTCGTGCTGTCGGGGTCGGTGCACGAGCCGATTCCCGGGCTGACCATCTCCAACGGGCTGCGGCCGGGGCTGGCCGGGTTCGCGAAGTCGCTGGCGGACGAGTTGGGGCCGCGGGGGATTCGGGTGGTGGGGCTGCTGCCGGGGCGTATCGATACGGACCGGGTGCGGGAGTTGGACTCGTTGTCGGCGGATCCGGAGGCTACGCGGCGGGCTGCGGAGTCTCGGATTCCGTTGCGGCGGTACGGGACGCCGGGGGAATTCGGCCGTACGGCCGCGTTTTTGTTGTCGCCGGCGGCGTCTTATCTGTCCGGGGTGATGGTGCCGGTGGACGGTGGTTTCCGGCACGGGTTCTGACGCGCCTGTTGGTGGGCGCGCCGCGTCGGGGTGGGGCGGGGGGTGGTTGCGCTGCCCGGCGCTTGCGGGGTGCCTCCCCCACTCTCGGCTTCTCCCCCACTCTCGGCTTCGCTCGAGCGGGAGGGACCCCCATGAGCGGGAGGGACCCCCACCGCCCACCCGTGCCGCCCTGGGGGCACCTCCCAGGCCCTTAAGGCACTGGGGGAGGTACGACTGCCCGCGGCTGACGCGGCATGCGGCTGCCCGCGGGGGCGTCGTCATGTGACTCGTTCCGGGCGGTGTTTCACGGCTTGCAGGCGGGCCTCGGTGGGGAGGGTGGGGTGGCCCGTGGAGGTTCGGGCGTGGGTGAGGGGGCCCTTTGCCAGGGCCTGCAGGGCTGTTGCCGGGTCGATGTGGGGTCGCAGGTGGAGGAGTACGCGGGCTCCGGGGCTGTTTCTGCGGCCGGTGAGGAGGACGTGGGCCCGGTCTACGCCGTCCAGGTGGCTCGCCTCCTCGGCGAGGGCCTGTTCCAGGGCCCTTCCGCGCAGTGACGCGCCCTCGTCGTCGCCGGTGTCGAGCAGCACCTCGGCCGGCCGACGCCGGCGCAGCACCGCGAGCAGCCACCACAGGGAGAGCAGGACCAGGACGGCGAGAACGGCGATGACGGCCGGCCACCACCAGCCGTCGTCCCGCCACCGGGTCCGCTCGGCCTCGTCCAGCAGCACGTCGTGCCGCCCGTCGTGCAGCCACCAGGAGGGCGCCGGCGCCCCCAGCCCGATCGCCAGCACGGACCCGCCGAGGACGACCAGCACCAGCCCCGTGATCCCGAGCAGCACCCGGTTGACGCTCTTGAGCATCCCTACCGCCCCTTCCGGCCGGGCCGCCGTACGCGCAGCGACAGCGAGGGCGGCCGGGCCAGGCCGAGGCCCGCCACGGCGGCCTCGAGCACCGCGGTCAAGTCGGTCCGTACGTCGTCCGGTTCACGGAAGTGCGACACCGCGCGGACGTCCGCGCGGGCGCGTTTCACCCTGACCCGCACCGACCGCACGCCGGCCACCTCCAGGGCCCGGTCCCGCAGCACCGTCGCGGCGGCGTCCCGGTGCAGTGCCGCGCGGACGTCGGGATCCACGGGGCGCATCGGGAGCAGGGCGCGCAGGCCGGGTGTCAGGGCGAGCAGCAGCAGCCAGAGTCCGAGGGCGGTGGCGACGCCGGCGCCGGTCAGCACCCAGATGTCGTCCAGGGGCCGTTCGGCGAGCTGCCGGGCCAGTTCCCGGCGCCAGCCCAGCGCGGCACGGTGGGCCCGCACCGCGACGACGTCGTACAGGAACGCGCCCGCGACCACCAGGGCCAGCAACGCGACCAGGCCCGCGGGGACCCGGCGGGCCGACCAGAAGCGCCGGTGCCCGCCGGAGTTGCCGGGCACCTCCGCGGGCGGCGGGTCCCTCTCCAGGACCGTGCCCTCGGGTCCGCTCATCACGTCCTCCCCCGGGCCGCTTCCGGTGCGGCCGTCAGGTGCAGCCGTTCGACCAGGACGACGACCTCCGGCACGTGCATCCCCGCCAGGACGCGCACCCGGTCGACCACCTGGCGCCGCACCCGCGCGCACCGGGCGCCGATGTCGCCGGGGTAGCCGAGTTCGACGTGCACCCGGACCCGGGCGGCCTCGTGGCGCACCACCACCGTGGCGTGCGGCGGGGCGGCGCCCGGCGGCAGGGGGCCTGCCGCCTCGCGGGCCGCCTGCGAGGCGATCTTCGCGACCACCCGGTCGGCGATCCTGGTCGCCCCGCGCTCACCCGGCGCGACGGCGGCCGGGCCCCGGCCGGACTCGACGACCGTGCTCACCGCCGTCACCGCCGCCGTTCGTCACGGGAGCGGAAGAAGTCGCCGAGTTCCAGGTCCCCCTCGAGGAACCGCCCGACGACGAACCCGACGGCACCCAGCGCCGCCACCAGCAGAAACGCTCCGAATCCGCCGAAGTATCCGGCGAAGCCCAACGCCATGCCGGCGATCATGCCGACCACGGCCATGTTCATGGTGTGCTCCTCCGCTCACCGAGCCTCACTGGAGGCGGGTCTCCTGTTCCTCTTCCTCCTCCTCGGGCAGCTTCACGTCGCTCACCGCGATGTTGACCTCGACCACCTCCAGTCCGGTCATCCGCTCGACCGCCGCGATGACGTTCTCCCGTACGGCCCTGGCGACATCGGCGATGGACACGCCGTAGTCGACGACGATCTCCAGGTCGAGCGCGGTCTGCAACTCGCCGACCTCGGCCTTCACGCCGCGCGTCACCGACTTCGAGCCGCCGGGCACCCGGTCGCGTACGGCGCCGAAGGTCCGTGACAGGCCGCTGCCCATGGCGTGCACGCCGAGCACGTCCCGCGCGGCCAGCCCCGCGATCTTCTCCACGACACCGTCGGCGATGGTGGTACGGCCACGGGTCGCGGGGTCACCGCCGCCGCGCCGTGTTCCCTGGCCCCTGCGGGGGGTGGTCTCCGAGAGGTTCTTCTCCGGGTCGGGGGCCCGTACCGGGCCTCCCTCGGTCATGTCGGTCATCGCCGTACGTCCCTTCGGTCGTCCTCCACCGACCACGGTATGCGCGGTTGCCCGGTACCGCGCCGGAGATGCGTCAGGCTGGAGGAATGACGGTGGACCGGTGGGCTCGGGCGGTGCGGCAGCAGGTGGGGCTGGGCAGGATCCTGGCCCTGGGAGGGCCGCGCGACGGCGCGTGGATCGCGGAGCGGGCGGCGGAGGCGGTGCTGCGGCGCGCGGTGGTACGGGATGCGCCGGGCGTACGCCTGGACGGTGTACGGATCGGGCTCGCCGATCCGGAAGGGGCGACGGACGAGCCGGTCGTGCCGCCTCCGCCGGGGGCGGTGCCGCCGGGGGTGTTGCGGCTGACCGTCGAGTTCGCGGCCACTGCGGCGTGGCCGGTGCCGGTGACTGCGTCGCTTCTGCGGGGGGTGTTGGCGGAAGTGGCGGTGGAGCGGGTCGGGTTGGCCGTCGGGGAGGTGGATCTGCGGGTGGTGGAGTTGTTGGATGCGGAGCCTGGCCCTGAGCCGGGGGCTGTGCCGGGGGCTGCGCCGGGGGCTGCGCCGGGGGCTGCGCCGGGGCGGGAGTCGGTGTCCGAGGCGCCGGCGGACGGCGCGGACACCGACACCGAGGCGGGTCGTGTCGCTGCGGCGGCGCGCGCGGGAGTGGGGGGGTGTCGGGTGACGGGGGGGCTGAGAAC
>NZ_JBHWHX010000070.1:6018-30509 GCF_042732315.1 Streptomyces sp. NPDC059787 | reverse complement strand
TTGTACCGGGGCGCGCCCATGCGCGGGCGCTTGCCCTTCAGCCCGTCGAAGAAGTTCTTGTACGCGGTGTCCAGGTCGCGCAGGGACTGCTGAAGAACAACCGCCGAGACCTCGCCGAGCCAGGCCCGTTCCGGGGTGTTCTTCGCCTCGGTGATGAGCTGCTTCGACAGGTTCCCGGTCTTCGGGAACGGCATGCCTTCGCCGCGGGCGGTCTCCCGAGCGCGGAGCGCGTCGTTGTAGACCACCCGCGCACACCCGAACGCCCGCGCCAACGCCATGCGCTGACCGGCGCTCGGGTACAGGCGGAAGCTGTACCGAAGCTGCACGCGGATCACGCTACACACGTGATTTATGGGTATCGATGAGAACATTCGTACAGGTTGTCACCGCATTCTTCGCATGCATGTCCACTTGGTTTCCGTCACGAAGTACCGGCACTCCGTCTTCACCGGCCGGCACCTGACGCGGTGCGAGGAGATCATGCGGGCCGTGTGCGAGGACTTCGAGGCCGAGCTGGTCGAGTTCAACGGCGAGAACAACCACGTCCACCTGCTCGTGAACTTCCCACCGAAGGTCACCGTGTCCAAGCTGGTCAACAGCCTCAAGGGCGTCTCTTCCCGGCGGCTGCGCCAGGAGTTCCCCGACCTCGTCCGCCACTACTGGCGGGCACAACGACTCTGGTCCGGCTCGTACTTCGCCGGATCGGTCGGTGGCGCACCCCTCAGCCTCGTGAAGCAGTACATCGAGCAGCAGAACCGGCCGCTCCGACCTGGACCGAGGCGAACAGTGCGGATCCATGCACACAACTGAGGGAAGAGCAGCTCTCAGATTCGCTTCACCACCGGGCTGAACCCCGGTGCACTGCGAATAGACCCGGTAGCCCCGTCGCGCCGGTCTCAGCCGAACTGCACCGACCGCTTGGCCAGCCCCAGCCAGAACCCGTCGATCACGGACCTCTGTTCCCCGAGCTCGCCGACGGCGTCCGCGGCGCCCATGGTCACGAAGAGCGGGGCGAAGTGTTCGGTGCGCGGGTGGGCCAGCAGGCCGGCCGGGGACTTGCGGGTGAAGTCGAGCAGCGCGTCCACGTCGCCCGCCTCCAGGGCCTCCCGCCCCCAGGCGTCGAACTCCGCCGACCAGGCGGGGATGCCGCCCTGCCGCAGTGCGGCGAGGTTGTGGGTGAAGAACCCGGAGCCGACGATCAGCACGCCCTCGTCGCGCAGCGGCGCGAGCCTGCGCCCGATCTCCATCAGCCGCACCGGGTCCAGGGTCGGCATGGAGACCTGGAGCACCGGGATGTCGGCCTCGGGGTACATCTCGACCAGCGGGACGTAGGCGCCGTGGTCCAGGCCCCGGTCGGGGACGTCCTGGACCGGCGTGCCGGGGGCGCGCAGCAGCTTGCGCACGGACTCGGCGAGCGCGGGGGCGCCGGGGGCGCCGTAGGTGACCTGGTAGTAGTGCTCGGGGAAGCCCCAGAAGTCGTAGACCAGGGGGACGGTCCCGGTGGCGCCGAGGGCGAGCGGGGCCTCCTCCCAGTGGGCGGAGACGACCAGGATCGCCTTCGGGCGGGGCAGTCCGGCCGACCAGGCGGCCAGTTCGCCGGGCCAGACGGGGTCGTCGGCCAGGGGCGGGGCGCCGTGGCTGAGGTAGAGAGCGGGCATGCGTTCCTGGGCGGCGGCGGTCATGACGGCGGCTCCCTTCGGTACGGCGAATCGGTACGGCGAACTTGCTTGAAGTCTCAAGTTCCACTACCGACTGTACGACGAATTTGTTTAACATTCAAGAAGCGCGGCCGTACAGTGGGGTACATGAACACGGCACCCGCAGCATCATCGGCGTCCGCCGACGAACCCCGCTGGCTCACCGACGAGGAGCAGCGCGTCTGGCGCTCGTACATCGAGGCCGCCACCCTCCTGGAGGACCACCTCGACCGTCAGCTCCAGCGTGACGCGGGAATGCCGCACGTCTACTACGGTCTGCTGGTCAAGCTCGCCGAGTCCCCGCGCCGCCGGCTGCGGATGACGGAACTGGCGATGTCCGCGAAGATCACCCGCTCCCGCCTCTCGCACGCCGTCGCGCGCCTGGAGAAGAGCGGCTGGGTACGCCGTGAGGACTGCCCCTCCGACAAGCGGGGTCAGTTCGCCGTACTGACGGAGGAGGGCCGGGAGGTGCTGCGCCGGCACGCGCCCGGCCACGTGGACGCCGTACGCCAGGCGGTCTTCGACCGGCTCACCCCGCAACAGCAGAAGTCCCTCGGCGAGATCATGCGGATCGTCGCCGAGGGACTTCAGCCGAGCGGAGCGGGCGCGGACCTGCCCTGGCTCCGCTGACGGGGCGGGAGCCGGGGCAGGTCCGGGGAGCCGTACGGAGGAGGCGTCCCCTCCTCTTCCGTACGGGCGGTGAGGGATGGGCGGACGGCCGTCAGTGCATGGCCACCGGCACCGCCATCTCGTCCCCGACGGTCTCGTCGGCGGACCCGGCGACCGCGGTGCCGCCCGGCCGGCCGGCGTTGATCAGGGTCAGGGCGATGGCCGCGGCCGCCACCAGGATCCCGACGGCGAACCAGATCGCGCTGGTGTAACCCTGCACCTGCCCCTGGAGCTGGACCAGCTGCTGCTGGGACCGGCTCGTGGCGCCGCCGATGTGGTCGGTGATGTAGGACGTGGTGGCCGAGGCCGCGATCGTGTTCAGCAGGGCCGTACCGATGGCGCCGCCCACCTGCTGCGAGGTGTTGACCATCGCGGAGGCGACACCGGAGTCACGCGGCTCGACGCCCAGCGTGGCCAGCGACATGGCCGGCATGAACGCCGTACCCATGCCGAGGCCGAGCAGCAGCATGCCGGGCAGCAGGACGGCCGCGTACGAGGAGTCGATCTCCATCTGGGTCAGGAAGAGCATGCCGAGCGCGGCGACCAGGAAGCCGGGGCCCATCAGCAGCCGGGGCGCGACCCGGGTCATCAGCCGGGTGCCGATCTGGGTGGAGCCCGTGATCATGCCCGCGACCATCGGCAGGAAGGCGAACCCGGTCCTGACCGGCGAGTAGCCCTTCACGACCTGGAGGTAGTAGGTGAGGAAGAGGAACAGGCCGAACATCGCGATGATCGCCAGCCCCAGCGAGAGGTAGACCCCGCCGCGGTTGCGCTCGGTGACCACGCGCAGCGGCAGCAGCGGCGCCTTGACCCTGGCCTCGACGGCCACGAAGGCGGCGAGCAGCACGGCGGAGGCGACGAACATGCCGATCGTCAGCGAGTCGCTCCAGCCCTCGGACTCCGCGCGGGTGAAGCCGTAGACCAGCGCGACCAGGCCCACCGTGGACAGCAGCACACCGGGGACGTCGAGCGGCGAGCGGTTGCGGCCGCCGGCCGGCTCACGGATGACGAAGTACGCGCCGGCCGCGGCGACCACGGCGAACGGGATGTTCACGAAGAACGTCCAGCGCCAGTCCAGGTACTCGGTGAGGAAACCGCCGAGGATCAGACCCACGGCACCGCCGCCACCGGCGATCGCGCCGTAGATGCCGAACGCCTTGGCGCGCTCCTTGCCGTCGGTGAACATCACCGCGAGCAGGGACAGCGCGGCGGGCGCGAGCAGCGCGCCGAACACGCCCTGGAGGGCGCGGGCGCCGAACATCATGGCCTCGTTGGTGGCCGCGCCACCGAGCGCGGAGGCCGCAGCGAACCCGCCCAGACCGAGCACGAAGGCCCGCTTGCGCCCCCACAGGTCGGCTATCCGGCCGCCGAACAGCAGCAGTCCGCCGAAGGCGAGGGCGTAGGCGGTGACCACCCACTGGCGGTTGCCGTCCGAGATGCCCAGGTCCTGCTGGGCGGAGGGCAGGGCGATGTTCACGATGGTGGCGTCCAGGACGACCATCAGCTGGGCGAGCGCGATGAAGACGAGCGCTTTCCAGCGGTTGGCGTCCGGGCCGCCCGGAGCGCTCCGGGCCTTTCCGGCCGCCGAGGCTGTTTCAGACATGGGGGTACCCACTTCGGAAGTTCGTGACGGAAATTTTGAAAAATGAGATGAAAAAACGGTGTCGTCAAGGGAACGACTCGCCCCGGGGACGGCCGCTGGTACGGGTCCTGCTCTGCTACGGGAATCCCGCTCCGGCACGGGAATCCCGTTCGCGTCAGAGATCGCTCAGCGGCGCAGATCCTCCACGGTCACGGCCGAACCCGGCAGGACGGTCGGGGCCGGGGCCCGCATCCCGTCCAGGAACAGCTGCAGATGGCGGTGGACGAAACGGTCGGCGTTGTCGCAGCCGGTACCGGCCGGGGGCCGGCTCAGCTGGGCGACGCCCACCATCAGATCGCCGTACTCCACGTCGGTACGGAGCTGACCGGCCGCCTTGGCGCGGTCCATCAGCTGCGCGACGAGGCTCTCGGCGCGCCGGCGTGCGTCCTCCAGGTCGGGGTGGTGCTGGTCGAAGGTGCTGGAGACCATCGGGCACAGCGCGCTGATCCGCTCGTCGGCGGCCGTGTGCGCGAAGCGCTCCAGTGCCTCGAAGGCGTCCCCGGTCTCGCTGAGCGCCTGCTCGGCCGCCCGCACCGTACGGTCCATCACGGAGCAGACGACCTCGCGCACCAGCGCGTCGCGGTCGGGGAAGTTGCGGTACACCGTGGCGTTGCCGACGCCGGCCCGGCGGGCGACTTCGTCGAGCGGCACCTCGCACCCGAACTCGACGAACATCTCCCGGGCGGCGGTGACGATCCGCTCCCGGTTGCGCAGGGCGTCGGCGCGGGGCCGGGGCGCCTTGTGCGGTACGGGGGTGGCGGTCTGCACGGTGCACTCCTGGTCGTAGTGGCTTGATCTTTGTGTCATGTCCGCGATCCGGGGAGCGAGTCCCCGTTTCGCTCGGACACAGGTCCAAACGGGGAAACGGTCCCCGGTTATTTCCCGCCCCCGAACTCTTTTCCTGTGACCCGCCTCACACGCACCGGCTCGGTGCGCCCCACGATCGGCCCTCCCAGCGAGCGCCCGCATATCCGGCGACGGAGGGTGATCGGGAGGGTGCAGTCGGAGACCGGCGGCTGCCGTGTGGAGCGGAGGTCCCCGCATGCAGCCGCAGCCGAGCCGACGCCGGATATCCCCGCGCCGGCTGGCCGCCCTGGCATCGGTGACCGTCCTGACCCTCGCGGTCAGCACCTCGGCCGGCAACGGCCGGCTCTCCCCCGACACCTCCACCGCCGGCGCCGGACCCGGCACCCTGTCCCGCACCTCCGTGCACGGCCCCTGCATGATCAGCACGGAGGGCGAGGTCCAGATGTCCGAGGGCATCCCCACGGATCCCGGCTACACCCGCTCCACCGGCACGGTCCGCGCCCTCACCCTGATGATCGACTTCTCCGACGCGCCCGGCGAGGGCGACGCCCTCGACCGCTACCGCGAGTTCTTCCCCGAGACCAGCGAGTGGTTCGCCACCAGCTCCTACGGCCGCCTCGACTACCGCCCCGAACTCCCCGTCCCCGACTGGCTCCGGATGCCCAAGTCGTTCCGCGCGTACGGCATAGAGCGCGGCGCCCCCTTCGACCCCGGCTACCGCGAACTGGTCCGCGACATCGTGGCCGAGGCCGATCCCGAGGTGGACTTCCAGTCGTACGACCTGCTGAACGTACTGGTGACCCCCAACGCGGGCCCCGCCGCCCTCGACACGGTCCTGTCCGTCACCTTCGCCGGCAACAAGGAGGCCCCGAGCGCGGACGGCATCCCCGTCTCCAACGCGTCCTTCGTCTACTCCCGCCAGGACGACGGCTCCGGCTCCTACGGCCGCACCGGCTACCGCGTGCTGCCGCACGAGAACGGCCACGTCTTCGGCCTGCCCGACCTCTACACCGCCGAGGGCGGCGGCGCGGTCGGCCACTGGGACATCATGAGCGAGGACTGGGGCGCCAACAACGACCTCCTCGCCTGGCACAAGTGGAAGCTGGGCTGGCTGGACGCGTCCCAGGTCGGCTGCGCGGCGGACCCGGGCACGAGGGAGTACGCACTCACCCCCCTCGCACGGGCGGGCGGCCCGAAACTCGTCTTCATCCCCCTGGACGACCACTCCGGCTACGCCGTCGAACTGCGCACCCGCGCCGGCAACGACGAGGCCGTGTGCCGCCCCGGCGTCCTCGTCTACCGCGTCGACGCCGACGTCGACACGGGCATGGGCCCGGTCACCGTCTTCGACTCCCGCCGCGACAGCGGCGGCTGCACCCGCTCCCCCAACGTCCACGCGGAACTCTCGGACGCGACGTTCACACCGGGCGAGAGCTTCGTGGACCGCCGGGCGGGCGTCCGGGTGGCGGTGACGGCGGCGGGAGCGGAGGAGTACCGGGTACGGGTGACCCGTACGTCACCGGGCTGACCCCCGGCGACGAAGAAGAAGATGGTGCGACGCGGCACGATGGACCACAATCGCTGGACCGGTCCCTCGATCCGGTGTCAACTGAAAAACTCCGCACGGCAGTTACGAATCGACAGGTGGGCTCATGACAGGGACACAGCAGGCAACAGCGAACGCCGCCGGGCCGGCGGAGGCACCCCGGGGACGTACCCGGTGGGGGGTGGCCGCCGCGATCCTCGGCCTCCCGGCACTGGCGGTGACCGGATTCCTGGCCCTGATGGCGCTCTGGGTACTGTTCGGCGAATCCTGACGCGAGCCGCACGGCCGCCGGTTGCGGGAGGCCGCCTCCTCACCGGACGGGGCGACGCCCCCGGCCGGTGCTCCACCCCCACCCGCCGCAGCACCGATCCGGTACCCTGTGGATCGAGCGCCCTGGCAGGCAACAGCCACCGGCCCAGGACGCTCAGGGCTTGACGGAGACACCCGACCAGGACCGTCCACGATCAGGCCCCGCCTTCGTAGCTCAGGGGATAGAGCACCGCTCTCCTAAAGCGGGTGTCGCAGGTTCGAATCCTGCCGGGGGCACAGAGAGAAGGGCCGGCTCAGGAGGGTTTCCCTCCCAGGCCGGCCCTTCGTCGTGTCCGGGGTCGTGCCACACGCGTGCCACACGCGTGCCACTAATGCCACGTGGATGCCACATCCCCTGGGTAGAGGGTCAATGTCTCTCGCTGTTGGATATGGACGTGCCGAGGAGCGACGACTACGCGAGAACCAGCATGCGACTGACCATATGGGGCTGCCTTGCCGGGTTGGCCGTGGTCTTGGCCATCCCTGTGTACATAGTGGTGGCCGTGCTTCTGGGCGGGATGCCGACCCCTTGAAGCCATCGGCCACCCCATGGCACGCCCGCTTGCGGTACAGGTGGCGGATGGAGCGGGATGGTGTCCCGTGAAGTGGTGTAGCCGATCGTGGCGGGGGCCACTGCTGTTCAGGTGCGGTTTTCTTCGGCGAGCCGCACCAGGACATCCAGGTCCGGGACGTCGAGCGCTGGTATCCGCAGCCAGGCGAACGGGAATCCGTACGCGCCGCCGTCGACCTCGTACTCCATGCGGAGCATCGCGCCCAGTTCCTTCTCGTCCTCGGAGAAGATGACGACGCTGTAGCGGCATGAGGTGATGGTGTGCCAGGGGATCTTCTTGCCGTCATGGTGCAGCCCGTCCGCCGTGGCGGTCAGTGGGCCGAAATTCACTTGGCCGCCGACCGCGAGTGTCGCCTTCGCCCTGGCGAGATGCAGTTCGGTCACCGGAGCGTTGACGCGCTGCATCAGCGGCGCGATGCTGGAGGGCGGCGAGGACGACAACTGGCCGGTGCGGAAGGCGGGCTCCGGCGTGACGACGGGCGGGTCGGCCAGCAGTGAGCCCACGACCGTGCCGTCGGTGAACTCCAGCAGCAGTTCATGCAGCCACTTCGTGATCATCAAACCGTCGGCCGCTTCGCCGTCCATGTCGTTGGCGTGCCACACGTGGGCGACCTCCGACCACTGGTAGGCGCGGCGCTCATCGCCGTCGGTCAGCACCACGCCGTCATCGTGCACGGCGAGCGTCACCGCCCGCCGCCCGCCAGGTCCGTCGATATGCGCAGGCAGCGTCCCGCGCACCGGCCCGGCCGAGAACTCCGGCTCGCCCGTCACCGGCACGTCCTTCTCCAGCGGGGACTTCTTTCGCCACCAACCAGCCATGAGCTCTCCCCCGGCATCGCCATTCAACACCGGTGGTGTTCACCGGAGTTAGTCAACTTCGCCCCGGCGAGCACACTATCCGGCGGACAGGATTCGGGGCCAGAGCATCACAACAAGGGCCTCAGTCCGAGTGGGTCAGGAAGACCTGATGTCTCCCTGCATCGCGCCGTGCGTCCAACTGCCGACTTGGGACACCGGCGCGGCAGACGTGGTTCCTTCCTCGGCTGCTGCTTCGAGGTGCTCGGTCGGTCCAGCGAAGGCCAGATGCAGGCAGCCGACGCACCCAACGGCTCGCAAGAGGCGCACATCCCCGCCAAGATCGGCTACACCACCCCACGGGACACCATCCGCTCCAGCCCGGCCGGGGGCCGGCGCCGCGTTAGGAAATAAGCCGGTTGACTTCAAAGGAGGGGGAACGTCGTAACCGAGACAGTCGAGCCACCGCACTAGAGGCCGCGCCATGGTCGGCTGACCCTGACCACGCCCAGCGGGTGAAACCGCTCTGGCGACTGGTTTCCCCTCATCCCCTCGTCTCTACTGCACCCCACCACTCGTAAGAATTAGCTTCGCCCGTTCACTTGAAATAAAACGCACAGCTTCCTCTTCCTCTCTACTCAGGAGAGTAATATCAAGTTGTAGCTTAAAGAGGCCCCAGACCCCCTTACAGGGCGCTTTCCAGGGGTCGTCGCACCACGTGGTCGTATTGATCAGGCCGCGAGCAGTTTATGCAGGCGCTCGGCTGGGGTTTCCCAGCCGAGCGTTTTGCGTGGGCGGCCGTCGATTTGGGCTGCCACCGCTGCGAGGTGCTCACGGCTGTGGGCGGACAGGTCGGTGCCCTTGGGGAAGTACTGCCGCAGCAGACCATTGGTGTTTTCGTTCGAGCCGCGTTGCCACGGGCTGGCGGGGGCGCAGAAGTAGACCGGGACGTCGGTGGCGATGGTGAACTCGTGGTGGCGGCCCATCCGAGCCCTGGTCCCAGGTCAGGGACCGCTTCAGGTGGGTGGGCAGGTGCTGGACGGTTGCCTGGAGTGCGTCGCGGACCTGCTCGGCGCCCCGGCCGTCCGGCAGGTGGACCAGCATCACATAACGGGTTGCCCGCTCGACCAGGGTGCCGATTGCGGACCCGTTGTCCTTGCCGATGATCAGGTCGCCTTCCCAGTGGCCGGGCACGGCCCGGTCCTCCGCCTCGGCCGGCCGGTCGCTGATCATGACCATGGGCTCGGCGAAGCGGGGCCGTCGCTGCTGGGCCTGACGATGGGGTTTGCGGCGGGCGCGTCCGGTGCGCAGGGCTCCCGCGAGTTCTCTGCGCAGTTCGCCACGTCCTTGCACGTAGAGCGCCTGACAGACGGTTTCGTGGACCACGTGCATCTCCGGCCGGTCGGGGAACTGCCTGCGCAGAGCCTGACAGATCTGCTCCGGGCTCCAGAGCTGGTCCAGACCGGCCTGGACCGCGGCCCGCAGCTCCGGGTTCTGGCTGACCTTGCGAGGCTTGGGCCGGGGCCGGCGGTCATCGGCCCGGGCCTGAGCTGCGAAAGGCCGGTACTGACCGTTCACCGGGTGGCGGTTGCGGCGGATCTCCCGGCAGACGGTGGAGGGGCTGCGGCCCAGCTCGGCGGCGATCGCCCGGATGGTGGCCTTCTCCCGCAGCCGGTCGGCGATGTAAACCCGGTCGGCCTCGCGCAGATACCGCGACAACGCGGAATGCGGCACCGCCGGACGAACCGGTGGTGCCGCATTCCGCTTGCCTGACGGGTTGCGGCCGTTGCGCCACCGCTTGCCCGTGCGCAGGTTGATCCCCACGCGTCTGCAGGCTTCGGAACTGCTCAGGCCCTGGTCCATGAGCCGGAAGTATTCCTCCCGCTCACGGACCAGCTTCCTACGGCCTTGCGCCACCGTCCGCGCCTTGCGGATCTCGAACTCCATCGCACCCCTTGAACTGGGGTGTCGCGACAACTCCTAGAACCCAAGATCATGGTCCGGGGTCTTTGACGTCCGCTTCTGACAGCGACGAGGGCGGTCACTGACGACCGGGACGCCTCCGCGGCAGCCGGTCCGTGTGGCTCGTGGCCTCGCGCTGCGTGTCCTGCACGACGTGCGTGTGCACGTCCATGGTGATGCCGGTCCGGGAGCGCCCCAGGATCTCCATCACCACGCGGGGCGCGGCCCCGGCCGCCGTGAGGAGCGTGGCCGTGCCGTGCCGGGCGTCGTGCAGCCGGATCGCCCGGAGGCCGGCGGACCGGGCGACGTGGGTGAAGGACCGGCAGAGGTTCCGCGGCTCCGCCGGGCGACCGGTGGACCGGGACGCGATACCTTCCGCCCCGGACGACGAACCGGACGCCGGTACCGGGAAGTTCATCGGATTCTTGGCAGGAGCCGGCTGCCTGGTGGCGGTCCTGGCGACGCCGGGGATCCGGGTGAACGGACCGATCTCCCAGTCTCCAGGTGTCCACGATCAAGGGGAAGCTTCAGGACGGCGTCTGCGACGCCTGCGGCGGCGAGCTCTACCGGCGTGACGACGACTCCGAGGAGACGGTCCGCAGGCGGCTGGAGGTCCACCGCGCGCAGACCGGGCCGGTCGTCGACCACTGCAGGCCCCAGGGCCTGCCGGTCACGATCTCGGCCCTCGGCAGGGTGGACGAGGCCACGGGGCGCGCCATCGAGGCGCTGCCACGCCCCTGAGCAGGGTTCCGGAACGACGGCAAGGGCCGTGCCGGAGCAGCCCTTGTCATGCCCGGCGGAGCCAATTTGATGTGGACATGCACGCGAGGGGTCCACTAGCGTTTGGATCACTGTGGCACCACTGGTAACGCCAGTGGTGCCCCGCTTCGTAAAGCAGGGGGAATCGTGGTCAAGTCAAAGCTCGCTCGTGCAGCGCTGGTCGCCGGTGCGTCCGCCGCCCTGGTCGTGGGGATGTCCCCCTCGGCACAGGCCATCACCGACAAGACCCTCTATCTTCCGTACGACCGTGGTTACATGCACTTCCACGACGACGGCGATGTGTTCTCGATCTGTGACACCAAAGCCGATGGGTACGGCGTGAGCGGCAATGTGCAGAACGCCACCATCACCAACATGTTCACCATCGACGACGGTGGCGACGCCGGCTGCGACAAGAAGCCCTACAACGTCGGCATCGGCAGCGTCCGGATGCTGGCCTGGTGGCACGGCGACCTCATCGGTCACTACTCCGACTGGTTCCGCGAGTAAATTGCGGGTGCGTCGGCTCTCACCCCGTGCACTCGTCTTGCTGCTTGATCCGGTCGTGGGTTGAGAACTACCGCGGTGGGGCTGCTCCGGTGTTCCGGGAGCAGCCCCTTTCGTCGTTCGTGGGCACAGGGTGCTGTGCACGCGGTGGACTGCTTCGCTGTCTTCCACACCTGCCGGCCAGATCCCCGACCCACCCAGTCGTCTTCCCCGTGGAGTTATGAGTATGACTTCCGACCCGCATGCCCGCACAGCGTCCAAGGTGTCCTCCTCGGTGGCGCGGCCGGCCGCGGAATCCGCCGAACGGCCACGACCGCTGTCGCGCCGTCGCAAGGCTCGACGCCTCGGGCCGGCCGCCGTCGTCGCGGCGGTCGTGGTCGCGGGGCTCGCGGTGTCGCTCGCCCGGCTCGGCGGCGGTGACGCGCAGGAGGGGCCTGCGAGCGTTCCCGATGTCACGAGCGTGGCGGCGCACCCGGATCAGTCGCCTCCTCGAGAGCTGATCGCTGCGGGGAGGATCGCTGTCTCGGCGTACTCCACGATGAAGCTCGTGAGGCTGCCGAACGGGAACGCGATCGGCACCTACGAGTGGCGGTTGCTCGACACGGCCACCGAGCGGTACGAGGAAACCGACTGGGCCTGGCTGGACGTTGCCCCCGGGGTGCGGACCGCGGCGGTGCTCGAGCGTGATCTGCCCGTCGACCGGATAGGACTGCTGAACCTGGCCACGGGCAAGGTCCGGCGCTGGATCAAGGTCGACCGGAGCGTCGGCGGTGTGCAGTTCTCACCGGACGGCAAACGCCTGCTGGCGACGGCGTACCGCCTCAACCCGGACGGTCTGTTCAAGGACGCGTCCTACAGGCTGAACGGCAAGAGCGTGCCGGGGCCGAAGCGGAGCCGCACCGGTTTCTACGTGATCGATGTCGCCTCCGGCAAGGCGGACTTCGCCGAGATCCCGACGGAGAAGAACACGGAGGGGATCCCGGGCGGCGGGCGTCAGGACTTCCACTGGAGCAGTGACGGGAAGCTGGTGTGGGAACCCGGCGACAACAAAGCGGGCAAGATCTACTACGGCGTGACCGGCAAGAGGACGCCTGCTCCGGATGCGGAGACGCGTCTGCCCTTCCCGGGGTCGGTCCTGTCTCCCGACGGAAACCTGGCGACCGGCGCCTTCGTGGGGGAGGGCGACGAGATCGTCTCCGAGGTGAGGAACGCGAAGACCGGCAAGCGGGCTGCGGTGATCCCCGGCCAGCAGCTGCTCGCGTGGGCCGACAACAGTCACCTCATCGCCTGGCGGTGCGCTCCCGAACGCTGCAGCCCCGCCAAAGGCGAGTTCCGCAACCAGCTGCTCCTGGTCGGTCTGGACGGCAAGGTCACCCCGCTTTCCGGCTTCCGGCCGGCGAGTCTGAACGACGAGGACCGCTGGTTCCCGGTGCTCACCCGGCGCTGACCGGGGTGCGGCCGCGACGGGCGCGACCAAGTGTTGCCACGCCGCAGAGGTCGTACTGTCGCGGTGCACAAAAACCGGACTCGCACCCGTGAGAAGGCAGAGCCGGCGGTGCGGATCAAGACCCCCGAGCGGTTCGCCGAGATGCGTGAGGCGGGGCTGGTCGTCGCCGCCGTCCATGCGACGCGTGAGGCAGCGGTGCCCGGGGCCACGGCCGAGGACCTGGACGAGGCCGCACCGACGCGCCTCGAAGGCCCGTTGCGGCGGGCTTCCGCGATGCTCGGCACCCCCTGTCCATCCGACCGAGGGGACAGGCGCGGGCCGAACAGAGCGGTGAGGGCCCTGCCGGCGCGTGCCGGCAGGGCCCTCACCGCATGCCATGCCGCTCTCGGCGTGGCGACGGGTCAGTGGTCGGAGTAACTGAAGTCGCCCACGGTCCAGGCGCTGACGTCCTCGATCGCGACGCGGTACATCCCGCCCGTCTCCGGGATCCCCACCGTGCCCTGGAGGATCCGGGCGACATGGAAGTGCAGATGCGTGGGCGGCCCCTCCTGCTTCGCGGGGGTGTCGAAGACGGCGGAGAACTCGCCCAGGCGGGCGGAGTCCGTCAGCACCTCCGACACCCTCCGCCTCCACACGGCTTCGGGAGCCAGGCGACCGGTGATGACAGCACCACCGGTGACCACGGTCAGGGACATCTGATTGCTCTGCCCGGACTCCACACGGGCGGCGATGTCAACGATCAGCTCGTCAGGCTTCGGCATGGGATCGGATTCTATGCACCTGCCCGCCCGGGCGGCTCGGGTGGTGAAGCCAACGGGCAGGACGAGCGCACACGGCTCCCCCCTGTGCCGCGGTACAGGTCAGGAGTGCGCATGCGGGGCGGCTCCGGGCCTCACCGGTACGCCGGGCCTGTGTTGCGGGCGGTCCCAGGCATGCGTGGACCGGCCCAAGGGGATACCTCATCGCCGATCACATGAAATCTGTGCTCGCCGGAGTAGACATTCGCAGCACTCGCGATTACGATTTCTCTCGTAGCCGAGATCGATCAGGCCCGGCAGACACGAACTGCCGGGCAGCAGTACAAGCAGTACGCAGTAGTCCCCCTTTGCAAGTGATGGACCGAGAGGGAAGAACGGAGGAGTCGAGCGCCATCAGGATCGCCCGGGCGGAAGACGCGAGCCCGGGTACCGCAGGACATCGATAGGCAGGTGGTCTCCGGTCACGCATCCGCGATCCCCGCACCCCCGTCGGAGTACCGGACGGCCGTGCGGAAACAGAAGGCCGACGCAGTACTAGGGTCGGCAGATGGTGTTGTAGTTCCTTCGGGGCCCTGGTGCCGTACGGCGCCAGGGCCCCTCCACGCGTTCCACAGAGAGGTGAGATGACAGCAGACGAGTCGCTGGGCCGTCTCGACGACGACGACTACCCCGCCTACACGATGGGCCGGGCCGCCGAGTTGCTCGGTACCACTCCCGGCTTTCTCCGCGCCATAGGCGAAGCACGACTGATCACACCGCTGCGCTCGGGGGGCGGGCACCGCCGCTACTCCCGCTACCAGCTGCGTATCGCGGCACGCGCGCGTGAACTCGTCGACCAGGGCACCCCCATCGAGGCCGCATGCCGGATCATCATCCTCGAAGACCAACTCGAGGAAGCCCAGCGCATCAACGCCGAATACCGACGCGCCGGCGGATCGTCCGATCCACCGGCCGGAGCCTGAGGTGAACGGGCCCGCCGGTGTCGACGGGCCCTCGCCCGCACCCATGGCCGGAACACGGAGTCCGTTGCGCTCCCACCGACCCGGCATCGGTCTTCGTGGGGGCGTCTTCGGCCGGGTGACCGGTACGACGGTGAGGGGACCGTCCAGCTCCTGAAGTCGTCGGGGCCGGTGGTGAAGAGGGGAAGGTTCCCGGCCACGGCGATGGCGGCGGTCACCAGACCGGCCACCCGGCGACCCGGCTTGCGGCCCGCGTGCTTGCGGCGCACCGCCCGGCCGCTTCGCCGATCCGCAGGTCACGGCGTCCCGCTGAGGGGTCGGTGGAACTCCGGAGCGGTCGGAGACGGAAGAGGGCTTGCGCCGGTCCCGGGGGATGCCGGGAGGACGGCTCGCGTTCCGAGAGGGTGGGCAGGCGGCTCCGCCTCTTCGGGCACTCATCGTGCCCCGTTGCTTCCTGACTCGGCACCCTCGGTGCGTTTAACGTCCGGGAGTGAGCCTCTGGACTTCCCTCGAGCCCGCCTCCGCGACCGTGGACCCGGGCGGCAGTACGACTGTGCGGCTGCGTCTGCGCAACACCGGTGACGTGGTGGACGAGTACCGCTTCGAGGCGGTGGGTCCTCTCGCGCCCTGGGCCGTCGTGGAGCCGCAGGCGCTGCGGTTGTATCCGGGGACCACGGGATCGGTGGAGCTGACGTTCGCTCCGCCGCGTACGCCGGATGCGACGGCGGGGCCGAATCCGTACGCGGTGCGGATCACGCCGACGGAGCATCCGGAGGCGACGACGGTTCCGGAGGGGAACCTCACCATCACCCCGTTCACGGAAGTGCGGGCGGAGTTGGTGCCGCCGACGGTGAAGGGCCTTTTCCGTGGCCGTCCGAGGCTGGCCGTGGACAACCTGGGCAACACGAAGCTGACGGCGTCGGTGAGCGGCAGCGACAACGGTGACCAGTTGTCGTACGACATCCACCCGAGCAATGTGCAGATCGAGCCGGGCCGTGCGGCGTTCGTGAGGACGACGCTGAAGCCGCGGCAGATCATCTGGTTCGGATCGGCGGAGCGCCGGCCCTACACCCTGGCGGTGCAGCGGTCGGGTGTGACGCCGCTGGACGTGGAGGGCACGTACGTGCAGCGGGGTTTCCTGCCGCGCTGGCTGGCGGCCTTCCTCAGTGTCTCCGTGGCGCTGGCGGTCGCGTTCGTGATGCTGTGGATCGCCTACAAGCCCGATGTCCGCAGCGCCGCCACCGAAAAGGCCCAGGAAGCCGCCGGCGGCACGCTGCCGCCCGCCGCCTCACCGAGCCCGGAAGCGCCGAAGGCCCCGCCCGCCGGCGTCACGGCGCCCCCGGCCGCGGCCGGTACACAGCAGCCCGACGGAGCCGGGGACGGGGCCGGAGACGGGGCGGGGGGTGGCGGTTCCGAGGAGAAGGAGGCCGAGGCGCCGGAGAGGACCGCGGCGACCGCCGTCCAGCGACTGGCCGCGGACGAGCCGGGCAAACGGCACATCTGCTACCGGGTCCACGCGGCGGGCCAGGGCTGGACCGACGCCGTGTGCGACGGCGAGACGGCGGGCACGGCGGGGTCGGGGACGCCGCTCACGGCCGTCAACATCGCCGTGTCCGGAACCAACGGCACATCCGGCGGCGCCTTCGTCCCCGACCCCGCGTCGACCGAGGGCAAGGGGCACTACCCCGAGCCGTGGACGAATGCCGCCGACGGCATCGACAACTACGTCGGCAGTACCGAGGAGGACGCCCCGGACATGATGGGGTTCAGCATCAGCGTCGACGGTGGCGGCGGCACCGTCTGCCAGACCTCCTACGTCCACGACGACACCTGGCTCGGCCTGGCATGCGACGACCCCGGGGTCGGCCTCGACTTCACCTACGCCGGCACCCACGACAACAAGTTGTGGATCGAAGCGGTCCGGCTCACGGTGTGAGCCGGACCGTACCGGTCCGGTGACCGCCTGGCGCGATCGGCTGCCCGCCCGCCGGCCGGTTCACGCCGGCGGGTGTCCGCCGTGGTGGGCGACCGTGATGTGGTCCTCGGCGCTGAACCGGGACCGGCCGTCGGCGCAGGCCGGCCGCCAGGCCGTCGGCCGGTCGTGGAGCGGCGTGACGGCCGGCCCGGCGACCGGCAACGGCTGGGTGGCGTCGAGGGTGGCGGCGGACAGTCGACGGTGATGAAGCCGCTTCCACCCTGGAAACCCGTAGGGGCGAGGGGTGGGCCGAGGTCCGAGTGAGGAGCCGCGGTCCAAGCTCTCCGGCACGGGTGGGAACGGGGAGGGCGCTGGTGTCCCAGGAATGGCCGGAAGGGCCGAACGCCGATCATGATGCGGCGAGAGACCGCCACGCCGCGGACGTGCGGGCGTCGCGCGCTGCGGTACGAGAGCTGTTCCGGGTGGAACTTCCCATCGCGCACGTGGGATCGGTGCTTGTGGCCGTAGCGAGTGTCTCTGCCGGTGTGGTCCGGTCCCCCAGGACGGGGATGATCATCACGGGAGTCTTCGCGGCGCTGTTCGTCGTCGCTCCGGCTGTGGCGCTCCTGTCGGGCGGGCGAGGACGGGACGCGGCACGCGCCGCATACAAGTTCACCCTCGGCTGGGCCGACTGGATCACGCCTCGGGCATCCCGGTGGGCCTTGTGCCGTGGGAACTCCGTTCGGGACCCGCGTCGGACGCGAGGCGAGCAGCGGTCCGCCGTACCTCGTCCTGTCACTGACGCCTTCTTCCGCGCTGCCCCGGCATCGGCGACCGCGATACGGCCCGGTGACGGGTCGTCGGCATGGGAGTGCCCGGAAGGGGCATTCGGAACAGGCAAGTCAAGAGTGAGGAAACTGCGGCCCGTTCGGTCCGTGCAACCGACAACCGGGAGTATCCAATGACGAGTTACGGCAGCTCATCTGCCGCGTCCTCCGGCTCGCGCACCAATGGCCTGGCGGTGGCGAGCCTGTGCTGCGGCATCGTCGGACTGTTCGTCCTGAACATCGTCCTCGGTCCCTTGGCCATCGTCTTCGGTGCCGTCGCCCGCCGTCAGGCGGCCGTCAAGAACGGCGCCGGGATGGCGAAGGCCGGCATCGTCCTCGGTGTCGTCGACATCGTCCTGTGGCTCGTGCTGCTGGCCTTCGCCGCCAGCAACGGCGGGTTCAGCTGGTACGTGGGCGGCTAGTGGACCCGCGGGAACACAAGTGAGGTGTGCGGGTGGGTACCGGGTACTCACCCGCACCGCTTGTGTCAGCCGAGGCGTTGGAAGGCGACGTCGAAGGGGGCCAGGCGGGCGGACTCGCGGGCCAGTTCCCGGAGGAACACCAGGTGGGGGCGGCGGGGCCGCACCAGGCGCGGGCGGCGGGAGCGCGAGGGGAGGGCGGTCGTCGTCTCGGCCGAGAGCATGGGCACCCCCAGGGTGAGGGTGACCTGCTGCTTCTCGGCCCGGGTCAGGCCCAGTTCGCGTTCGGTCTCGTGGACGAGGGTGCTCAGTTCGTCCTGGGCCGCCTTGATGGCGACGAGGTCCTCCTGGTTCCGGAGCTTGTCCTCGATGCCGTGGATCCACTTCCGCAGGGCGGTCGCCTTGGCACTGCGGCGGACCTCGACCGCGGTCGCCAGGAGGGCCGCCCGGCTGTCGCACCGACCGATGACGTACGAGGCGATGAGCGGGAAGTCCGCCGAGATCGCGGCGCCGCCGAACTCGCCGTTGACGCGGTCGCGCATCCCGTCCCTGACCAGTCCCACCCTGTCCATCACCAGGTCCCTGAAGCGGACGTGCCGTGGCCCGATCCGGTTCTCGATCAGTGCCGAGCGCCAGGTGTGCGGCATGTACGGGACGCCGGCCGCATGGGCCAGCCCCTGGTAGTAGAAGCCGCGGAAGGCGAAGTGGGCCAGACCGCGGACGACCGCGCCGTTCCCGTCGAGGACGCGGGTCAGGTCACTCAGCTCTCGTGCGACGGTCTCCTCGTACGCCCGGTCGACTCCTCGCAACGTCAGCTCCACGAACTGCGCCGAGTCCTGGTAGAGCGGCGGCAGGGTCCGGATGTCGTCCGAGTCGGCGATGAACCCGAGGTCCCGGAGCAGCCGGCCCGACCGCACCAGGCGCAGTACGTGCGCCGCGCTGTTCCCGAGCAGGTCGGCGTGGAGTTCGCCCCCGTCGGCGACGAGGGCGGTCTCCCGGAAGAAGCCGCCGTTCGCACGGCTGATGCCGTACAGCTCGGGCCAGTCGACGTAGGTGTCCCTGCTGGAGTTGTCGACGGTGAAACCCTCGAGGAGGACGATGGCCTCCAGGACGTCCATCAGCGAGCGCAGATCGACGGCGGAGGGCGGCACGGAATCCGCTCCGTAGGCCCTGCGGGCTCCGAAGATCGTGGTGTTGTCCATCAGGACGAATCCGTCGTCCGGCTCCACATCAGCCCCCGTCCCCCGTCGCCCGACGCTCACCCGTCAACCTACGCAGCCGTGGTCACGGACACCAGACGCCGGCCGGTCCGTGCGGTCGCCCGGAGAAGAGGCCGGGACCACGCCGGAGCAGTGATCATGTCCGCGTGAACTTCCGGTGTTCACAAGCCCGTTCGCCTAGATTGGGGAGCCGGCCCTTGCCCACCCACCCCAGGAGGCTCGCCCGTGTCCGAGGACATCACCCAGGACAGCTCCGGTTTCGCGATACGCGCCCGGATCGACACGACCAAGCCGCACTCGGCGCGGTTCTGGAACTACTTCGTCGGCGGGAAGGACCACTACGAGGTCGACCGGGAGATAGGCGACCAGATCAAGGGGATCTTCCCCGGGCTGGTCGACGTGGCGCACACCAGCCGGCGGTTCCTGGGGCGGGCCGTCCGCCACCTCGCCGTCGAGCAGGGCGTACGGCAGTTCCTGGACGTGGGCACGGGGCTGCCGACCGCCGACAACACGCACGAGGTGGCCCAGCGCGTCGCCCCGGACTCCCGGATCGTGTACGTCGACAACGACCCGATCGTCCTCACCCACGCGAACGCCCTGCTCACCAGCACGCCCGAGGGGAGGACGGCGTACCTCGACGCCGACCTGTACGACCCCGAGGCCGTGCTGCGGGCCGCCGCCGGGACGCTCGACCTGTCCCGGCCGGTCGCCCTGATGATCCTCAACACGCTCGGCCACGTGGCCGACTACGAGCAGGCCCGCGACCTGGTGCGCCGGCTCATGGCGGGTCTCCCCCCGGGCAGCCACCTGGTGATCAGCGACAGCACGGCCACCAGCGAGGGCATGATCGCGGCCTCGAACGCGTACAACTCGAGCGGTGCCGTGCCGTACCACGTGCGGAGCGTCGAGGAGATCGCCGGGTTCTTCGACGGACTGGAACTGGTGAAGCCGGGCGTCGTACGGGTGCCGGAGTGGCGGCCGGACGAGGACGGCGACGACGCGGCGGCCGTGGACGCCTACTGCGGTGTGGGCCGCAAGCCCTGACCACCGGCGGCACGGCCGGCCGTGCGCTCAGGCCCTCCTCGTCCGCATGATCCGGTCCATCCGCTCCTCCAGCTCCGTCCGCTCCCGCGCCGCCCGTTCCGCCTGCACCCGCCGGTACTCGTGCTCCGTGCGGCGCATGCGCTCGTTCGTCTCCTGCTCCACCCGGTGCCGGCGCACCTCGTGCTCCATGCGCGCGCACGCCTGCTGCACCTGGAGTTCCTCCGTGTGCAGCCGGCGGCTCGTGTCGAAGCGGGAGCCGAGGAGACGGTCGTACATCGTGGCGCCGCTCATGAACTTGGCGAGGACCAGGAGGGTTAGGCTCGCGCTCATGACGACTGCAGAGAACAACGGCACCTCGCCCCTCGACGTCGGGATCGGCGCGCTGAACGGCGGCTCCGCCTCGCTCGCCCAGTACGCGGGGCGGGCCGTGCTGGTCGTGAACGTGGCCTCCAAGTGCGGGCTGACCCCGCAGTACGCCGGTCTGGAGCGGCTGCACGAACGGTACGCGGAGCAGGGCTTCACCGTGCTCGGCGTGCCCTGCAACCAGTTCCTCGGGCAGGAGCCGGGCAGCGCGGAGGAGATCGCCGAGTTCTGTTCGGCGACGTACGGCGTGACCTTCCCGATGACCGAGAAGGTCGAGGTCAACGGGGACGGGCGGCACGCCCTGTACGAGCGGCTGACCGGGTTCGCCGACGCCGAGGGGCACAGCGGGGACATCCGCTGGAACTTCGAGAAGTTCCTGATCGGGCGGGACGGCGAGGTCGTCGCCCGGTTCTCGCCGCAGACCGAGCCGGAGTCGGCGGAGGTCGTGG
This sequence comes from Streptomyces sp. NPDC059787, assembly GCF_042732315.1. Classification (NCBI taxonomy): domain Bacteria; kingdom Bacillati; phylum Actinomycetota; class Actinomycetes; order Kitasatosporales; family Streptomycetaceae; genus Streptomyces; species Streptomyces sp. NPDC059787. Next base: position 9,844 of record NZ_JBHWHX010000070.1, on the reverse strand, counting down.
CGGCGGTGGAGAAGGCGATCGGCTGACCGTCGGCCTTGCCCCTGGGGCAGGGGTGAGCGTGTCCGCCGCCGGGCGGAGAGGCCGTCCGGCGACGGAGGATGTCGGCGCGGACGACGGCGCGACGGCCGCCGACGAGGCGGCGGCGCGGGCCTGGGTGGAGCGGAGCGGCCGGGCCCGGGGGACGGCGGTGCGGGTGGAGCCGGCGCCGCGGCCGGCCCGCACCCGGATCACCGAGGCACAGGTGGCGCATCCGCAGATCCCGGCCGCCTTCGAGGCGGTCGAGGAGTGGATGGAGGCGGAGGGGCTGACGCCGACGGGCCCCTGCCGGGAGGTGTACTTCGCCGACTGGGACACCGCGGGCCCGGGGACCCGGTGTGCGGCGTGTCCTTCCCGGTGGCCTCTCCGGTGTCCTTCCCGGTGGCCCGTACGACGGGCTGATCCGAGAGGGCAGGGCCGAGCCCTCTCGGCTAGGACGGCGAACTGGTCGAGAGGGCCCTGTCGGTGGTGCTCGTGCCGGTCCGGTGCCGCCCGGGGCCGGTCGCCGGACCGGTCAGCTCTTGACCGAGGCCACGAAGGCGCTCCACGCGTCCGCGGGGAAGGCCAGCTTCGGACCCTCGGGGACCTTGGTGTCGCCGAGTTCCAGCGCCGCCTCGGTGGTCGACCTGACCATCACGCACGCGCCGTTGTTGTTGGTGTAGGAGGACGTCGTCCACGTTTCCGTGGCGCCCAGACGAATTGCCATGTTCGCTCCGTAGCCAGATGCTGAGTTGCTGTCACCCGCCCGCGTGTTCCGGCGTGGACCCGCAGAACGGATTTCGCCAACCCTCGCTGGTGGTTGGCGTGATCGACGCTACTCGCCAACATCTTCTTTCGGAGCAGTCGTTCACTCGACCGGGTGGCATATACCAGGTGATACTTCCAACCCGGCATGTCAGCGGTGTATCATCCCGCCGCCTCCCGGTCGACGCTCAGCGCGCGTACTCCTTCGCGAGGCGCTCGACGCGCTGCCGGGACGCCTCCACGTTCAGCGACTGGGCCCGCAGGTGCTCGTACATCACCGTGTACTTCTGCACGTCGTGCGGCTTCTCCAGGTACAGGTCACTGGTGACGCCCTCGATGTAGACGACGCTGGAGTCGGCCGCGTCGGCGAACTCCAGGATCGAGTACTGCCCGTTGATGCCGGCGTGCGCGCCGACCTCGAACGGCAGCACCTGCACGGTGATGTGCGGCAGCTGGGACAACTCCATGACGTGCTCCAGCTGTTCCCGCATCACCTGCCGACTCCCGACGACCCGGTACAGCGACGCCTCGTCCAGCACCACCCACAGCCGCAACGGGTCCTTCTCGGCGGTGATCCGGCTCTGCCGGCGCAGCCGCACCTCGACCCGCTTGTCGTTGTCCTGCTCGGACGACTCCGGCGAACCGCCCTGCACGATCGCCTCGGCGTACGCGCGGGTCTGCAACAGCCCGGTGATGATCTGCGGTTCGTAGACCCGGAGCGACTCCGCGTCCGTCTCCAGACCGATGTAGACGCTGTACGGGATGTCGCCGAAGGCGTGCCACCAGCCCTGCTGGCGCGAGTCCTTGGCCATCTGCATCAGCGACTCGACGATCCGCTGGTCCTCCACCTCGTAGACCCCGCACAGATCGCGGACGTCACGCTGGCTGATGCTGCGCCTGCCGTTCTCCAGGCGGCTGATCTTCGACTGCGACACCAGCAGTCGCTCCGCCACCTCCTCGGCGGTCATGCCCTTGACCTCGCGGAGCCGGCGCAGCTCCTGGCCCAGCCGGCGCCGCCTGACGGTGGGATTGACATTGGACGCCACGGGACGTGCACCTCCGGCTGCGTGCCTCGTACTACTTGCCACTTTGTGTGTCTGCTGTTGAGCAGACTGCCACCAAGGTGCTTCCCACCGCTGGAAAACGGCGGATATACGACGGGTACACGCCACTTCACGGTGCGGTGGCGGGTGCCGGCGCGCGCCGAGGCCGGCCGCGGGTGCGCCGAGCGGGGCGGGGGGAACCCGTGCGTTCTCCCCGCCCCGCTCGGACCGCGGCTCCCGTGACCGGGTCTGTCGGCCGTGGATCCGTCGGCCGTTCCGTGCTGTCGGCCGTGCCGTGCCGTCGAGCCCTGGGGACGTACGGGCTCAGTGGGCCGCGGCGCGTGCCATGGATCCGTGGTGCGGTTGCGCCGGAACGCCTCGGGCGGGTTCCGGTGCGTCCCGGCCGCCGGCGGGGGCCTGCCGGCCCGCCGGGGCGGAGTTGCGGCGCGGCTGGGCCGCCACGCCGTTCTGGACGTCCATCACGGCGTGCGCGACGAGTCCGCCCATCGGGTCGTGCCTGATCAGATCCCGCAACCGGGAACGCGAGGAGCGTCCCTCGTTCCCCGGGTACAGGTGCTTGCCGAGGCCGACCGCGTGCGCCAGTGCGGCGAGCGCCGCGGTCCGCGGGTCCGGCGGGACGCCGGTGCGGATCGCGGAGTCCAGCCGGGTTCTGATCTCCCGGCTGATCTCGGTGTCCGTCGCCTGGTAGCGAGTCGTCGGCAGCACCCCGCACATCTGTCCGGCCACGGCGTGCACCATGCCGCACCGCTCCAGATGCGAGAGGTAGGTCTGGCGCAGCCCGAGACGCGGCCCGCCGATCCAGTGGACCGCCCGTACCGGAGCGCCGCGCCTTCGCAGCAACTCCAACGCGCAGTCCAGTGTTGGGTCTCCAGTCGGCCGTGGCACCACCACGGCGATACGATCCCCGTCTGGGGCTATCCGTCCGGCCAGCGCCAGCTCCACTAGCTGCGCTCCGGCCAGACCGAGGTCGAGCGACTGCGGCTGTGCGGTGGTACCCGTGGTCGGGTCCAACGCCAGCAGCAGAAGCTCCTCCGGAAGTGTTCTGCGGCTCCTGCCCATCCATGCCTCCCCGCGTGGATGAATGACAGGGTGACCCCTCTCACATTGGTCTGTCGAGGGTGCGTGACCGGTTCGTAGTGGAACCAGTAGCTATGTCGTTCTCGTCTACCACGTGGGGGAAGTCCGCACACAGGACACTGGTACATGGTTCGGACAGTGCTGCGAAGTGCTGTCGTGGGCGGGCGGTTCACGGTTCGGTTGGCGCACGCGGGGCGTGCGGCACATGGAGGAGGCATCGGTGGCGGGCGAGTCCCCCGACAGGTCGAAGCAGCGCGAGTCGTCGGAAGAAACGACGTCGGGGAACGGGGGCCCGGTTCCCGGGAAGCGGGACCCCCGGTTGGCGGTGAGCCGCGGGGCCGAGCCCTCGGAGGGCCGCGGGACCGCCGACACGGCCACCCGTGTGCTGTCGGTACGCGAGGAGACGTCCTCCGGGGAGGGCGAGGAGTCCGGCCGTCTGCGCGAGGCGGTGGCCACATGGGTCCGCTCGGCGGACCCGGACGAATCCGAGGGCGGCACCGAGGGTGCCACCGTCGGCACCGAGGACACCTCGGACCGGACGGCCGACGCCGGGGACCGCGAGGACGCCTCCGGGGCCGGTACGACCGCGAGCGCCACCGGCGACCGGGACGGACGCGGCACGGAGCCGGAGTCCGGCCACGCGGACGACGCGAGCGGCGAGGCCGAGGACGCCTCCGAACGGACGGCTGACGCCAGGGAGTCGAAGGGTGGGGCCGAGGACGCGGCGGACCTCTCCCACGACCAGGACGGGCCCGAGGCGCCCCGCGACGGGGACGCGCCCGAGGACGCCACGCACGCCACCGCCGGGACCGGGACGGACACGGACGCCCCCGAGGCCACGGCCGGCGCCTCCCGCGACCAGGACGAGTCCGGGAGCGCCAGGACGGACGCCGGCGCGCCCCGCC
>NZ_JBHWHX010000070.1:0-5920 GCF_042732315.1 Streptomyces sp. NPDC059787 | reverse complement strand
ACCGGGACGGACACGGACGCCCCCGAGGCCACGGCCGGCGCCTCCCGCGACCAGGACGAGTCCGGGAGCGCCAGGACGGACGCCGGCGCGCCCCGCGCCGAGGAGAAGCCCGAGGACGCCGGGACGGACACGGACGCCCCCGAGGCCACGGCCGGCGCCTCCCGCGACCAGGACGGGTCCGGGAGCGCCGGGACGGACGCGGACGCCCCCGAGGCCGCCGCCTCCGCGGGCGACGAGGACGGGTCCGAGGGCACTGGCAAGGGCGCGGGTGACGCGTCCCGCGGTCAGGACGGGTCCGAGGAGACCGCGCAGGACGGGCCGGGTGCCGGTACGGCGGAGGCCGCCGCTCTCGCGGGCCCGGGCGAGGGGGACTCCGAGGCGGGTCCGTCCGGGGGTGGTGACGGGAAGCCGGTCGCCGGGGCCCCGGAGGCGGTCGACGACGCCTCCGCCGAGGACGGCGAGGACGACCGGCACGGCGAGGACGAGCCCGGGGACGGACCGGCGGCGGCCGACGACGCCGGGACCGGCGCCGCGGGTGAGGACGGGCGGCCGAAGGCCAAGGGGCCCGTCGATCAGCCCACCGCCGTGTTCCGGACCGGGCGGCCCTCCGCGCCCGCCGTCGATCAGCCCACCACCATGCTCAAGCTGGGCGCCGCGGGCCGCGAGGCCGCTGCCGAGGCCGAGCGGACCAGCAAGTTCGTCGCGCTCAAGCGGGACGACGACCTCGGCGGACGCAAGCCGCCCACCGCGCCCGCCGCCCCCGCCGGGGCCACCTCCTCCCTCCCGCAGGCCGGCCCCGAGCGGACCACCCAGCAGCCGTTGCCGCCCAGGCCGCCGCTGGACCTGCTGGCCGAGCTGACCAACACCCCGCCGCCCCCGCAGACCCCGCTGCGGACGGCCGTGCGGCGGGTCAAGATCTGGACGCCGCTGGTCCTGCTGCTGGTGATCGTCTTCGCGGTCGTGCAGAACATGCGCCCGCTCCCGGCACCCGCCCTGGAGCTCACCGCCGAGGACGGCTACACCTTCGAGGGCGCCAAGCCCGAGATCCCGTGGCCGGCCGACGGGCAGGCCGCGCTGGACGTGGACGGCATCGGCACCTTCGGTTCCTCCGGCGAGCAGAAGCCCGTACCGATCGCCAGTGTCGCCAAGGTCATGACCGCGTACCTGGTCCTGCGCGACCACCCGCTCAAGAGCGGCGCCGAGGGCCCGATGATCAAGATCGACGACCTCGCGGAGAAGCAGTCCGACGCCGGGCAGGAGTCGACCGTCGACGTCACCGCGGGCGACGAGATCTCCCAGCGGGAGGCGGTCGAGGCCATCCTGATCGCGTCCGCGAACAACGTGGCGCGGCTCCTCGCCCGCTGGGACGCCGGTTCGGAGGAGGCGTTCGTCGAGAAGATGAACGCCGCCGCGAAGGACCTCGGCATGACCGGCACGACGTACACGGACCCCTCGGGTCTGAACGACACCACCGTGAGCACCGCCGTGGACCAGGTGAAGCTCGCCAGGGCCGCGATGGAGCAGCCCGCGTTCCGCGAGGTCGCCGCGATGATGTCGTACGACGACTACAAGGGCGTCAACCACCCCAACTGGAACCAGCTGGTCGGCCACAACGACGTCGTCGGCATCAAGACCGGCACCACCACCTCCGCGCTCGGCAACCTCGTGTTCGCCGCGAAGAAGGACGTCGACGGCGAGACCCACCGGATCATCGGCGCGGTGGTGCGCCAGCCCGCGGGCGGCAAGGACAACACCATCCTGTCCGCCGCCCTCACCTCGGGCGACGAGCTGATCCGGGCCGCGCAGGACGTGCTGGAGTCGGCGACGATCCTGAAGAAGGGCGAGGTCGTCGGGTACGTGGACGACGGTCTCGGCGGCCGTACGCCCGTCGCCGTCACCGAGGACGTCAAGGCCGTCGGCTGGGCGGGGCTGTCGGTGAAGCTGACGTTCGCCGGGGACGACCTGCCGCACACCGCGAAGGCCGGCGCGAAGGTGGGCACGCTCACCGTCGGCGACGGCTCGGGCGGTGCCGTCAAGGTGCCGGTCGCCCTGCAGGAGGACCTCGTGGAGCCCGGCTTCACGGACAAGCTGACGCGTCTCTCCTGACCCGGGGACGCACGAGCCAGGCGGCCGACGCCCACCCGGGCGACGGCCGCCTGGCTGCGTGCTAGCGTCACGAAACGGGCAGGGAACAGGCAGGGAACGGGACACGGGGAGTGCCTTCAGGTGGCCACAGCGGAGCCGACACGCGCCGACGACGCCGATCCGGACCCGGAATCCGGCCCGCGAATACCGCCGACCGGGACACAGCGGGCGTCCGAGGGCACTGACGACACCCCCGGTACCCCCGGCGCGCTCATGACCGCCGTCCTCGCCGTGCGCGCCCGCATGCTGCGGCACCCGGTGCTCTCCGTCACCGCGCTCGCCGGCCTGCTGCACATCGTCTGGTTCTTCACGTCCGCCAACAGCGGCGGCGATCTCGCCGCGCAGGACGCGTGGGCCGAGTTCGTCGGCCGGCACCCGGACTCCGCGTACAACCTCGCCTGGTACGGCGGTATGCACCCGGTGTCGTACAGCGTGGTGTCGCCGTACCTGATGTCGGTCCTCGGGGTGCGGACCACGATGATGATCGCGGGCACGGTGTCGGCGGGGCTGCTGACGCTGGTGCTGATGCGCGGCCGGGCGGTGCGCAACCCCCTGTGGGCCGCGCTCGCGGGCGTGTTCGCGCTGCTGTGCAACGCGGCCTCGGGACGGGTGACGTACGGGCTCGGCACGATGTTCGCGCTCGGCGCGGTCGCCGTGGTCTTCTGCTGGCCCCACCGGTGGCGCTACAAGCGCTGGGCGAAGGCCCTGTGCGCGGCCCCGCTGGCGGCGCTGGCGACGATGGCCTCGCCGGTCGCGGGACTGTTCGTGGGCCTGGTGGCGGTGGCGCTGTTCCTGCAGAAGCGCCGGCCGGGGGCGTGGGCGCTGGGTCTCGCGCCCACCGCGGTGGTGGCGGTGTCGGCGTGGCTGTTCCCGTTCTCGGGGACCCAGCCGATGGGCATCGGCTCGGTGGTCCTGCCGCTGCTGTACTCGGTCCTGGTGTACGTCCTGGTCCCCGTGGAGTGGAAGACCGTACGGATCACGTCCGCGGTGTACGGGCTGGGGATCGTGCTGGTCTGGCTGATCAGTTCGCAGATCGGGTCGAACATGACCCGGCTGGTGATGCTGTTCGGCGGGGTGGCGCTGGTGGCGGCGCTGCCGTTCGCGGTGCCGAAGTCCCTGAAGTGGTACGCGATCGTCGTCGCCTTCGTCGGCTTCACCGGCTGGATCGGCTTCAAGTCGGTCGACGACGTCGTGCACACCACGCCGCGGGCGTCCTGGGCGCGCGAGCTGGCGCCGCTGGTGAACGAGCTCCAGGAGGTCGGGGCCTGGCGGGGCCGGGTGGAGGTCGTCCCGGCCCGCTCGCACCGTGAGGCGTCCGCCCTCGCCCCGTACGTCAATCTGGCCCGGGGCTGGAACCGGCAGGCCGACATGGAGCGCAACCCGCTCTTCTACGACGACACCCTCAACTCGGCGAACTACCGCGAGTGGCTGAAGCGCTGGGGCGTGCGCTTCGTGGTGCTGCCGAAGGACGAGCCGGACGGTGACGGCGGTCAGCGGGAGCGGGAGCTGGTGCAGCGCGGGCTGCCGTATCTGAAGCAGATCTGGGGCGACGCGAACTGGCAGCTGTTCGCGGTGGACGAGCCGACGCCGCTGGCGGAGCCGAACACGGTCGTGGAGCGGGCCGAGCAGGGTGAGTGGACGCTGCGGGTGGAGAGGGCGGGCCGGATCCTGATCCGTGTCCCGTACTCGCCGTGGCTGGGCCTCGTCGACTCCGAGGGCAAGGCGCTGGACCCCCCGCAGGAGACGGAGGAGTCCGAGGACCGCCCGGAGGGCGAGCCGAAGACGTACGAGAACGTCCACGGCTGTCTGACGGAGAGGGAGGAGGACGAGAACGGCGACAAGTGGACGACGCTGCTCGCACCCCAGCCGGGGACGTACCGCCTGGCGGCTCCGTACAAGTGGGGGGAGCGGGGCACGCCCTGCCCGGACGAGCTGGGCTGATCCCGGAGGTCCCGCCCCTCCGGTCTCGTTCATGATGATGAACGGAGGTCAGCTAGTCGAACATTTTTACTTGCTCTTGACCTGACGGTTTCTTGTCGTGCCCGCGCCACCCCGCCCACGATGAGCGGGCACTTCGCGGCCTTCCTCGTCCCTACCCCGCTCAGGCGAAGTGCCAACCAGCTGAGTGGAGTTCACAAGGCGGACCCTGGAAGGGGGGACATGAACAGTCTCGACTGGGCGGTGCTCATCGGCTACTTCGCCGTGATGGTCGGCATCGGCGTCTGGTCCCACAAGCGCGTGGACAACGTCAGCGACTTCTTCACGGCCGGCGGCAAGATGCCCTGGTGGCTCTCCGGCATCTCCCACCACATGTCCGGGTACAGCGCGGTGATGTTCACCGGCTACGCCGGCATCGCCTACACCTACGGCGTGACGTCCTTCGTCACCTGGTCGTTCCCCATCGCCTTCGGCATCGCCATCGGGTCGAAGCTCTTCGCCCCGCGGATCAACCGGCTGCGCTCCCGGCTCCACGTGGCCTCACCGCTGGAGTACCTGAAGAACCGCTACGACCTGAAGACGCAGCAGGCGCTGGCCTGGTCCGGCATGCTGCTGAAGATCGTGGACGTGGGCGCGAAGTGGGCGGCCATCGCCACCCTGCTGTCGGTGTTCACCGGTGTCTCGCTCAACCAGGGCATCCTCATCACCGGCGTCGTCACGGCGATCTACTGCACCATCGGCGGCCTGTGGGCGGACGCGCTGACCGAACTCGGCCAGTTCGTCATCCAGCTCCTCGCCGGTATCGCGATGTTCGTCGCGGTGGTGGCCGAGCTCGGTGACCACGGCGGCTTCTTCGGGGCGTGGGACGAGCCGGAGCTCCAGGGACACGGGGAGCCGCTGGTCGGACCGTACGGCACGATCTTCCTGCTGGCGTTCCTGTTCATCAAGCTGTTCGAGTACAACGGCGGCATGCTCAACCAGGCCCAGCGCTACATGGCCACCCCCAACGCCCGCGAGGCGGAGCGCTCGGCGCGGCTGTCGGCGGTGCTGTGGCTGGTCTGGCCGGTGATCCTGTTCTTCCCGATGTGGATGTCGCCGCTGCTGGTGGAGTCCCAGAAGACGGACGGCTCCGACTCCTACGCCCTGATGACCGAGCAGCTGCTGCCGCACGGCCTGCTGGGCCTGGTCATCGTCGGCTTCTTCTCCCACACGATGGCCATGTGCTCCTCGGACGCCAACGCCATCGCGGCCGTCTTCACCCGTGACGTGGCCCCGGTGCTGTCGGCGAGGGCGCGGACGTGGGGCAACCGGTCCGGGCTGCTCGCGGCCCGGATCACGACGGTGGTCTTCCTCGGCCTGTCCATGGCGGTCGCGACGCAGGTCAACTCACCGACCTTCAAGGACATCATCACGGTCGTCATCAAGTGGGTGGCCGGACTGATGGGCCCGATCGCCATCCCGATGATGCTGGGCCTGCTGCGGCCGTTCCGCCGCTCCGGTCCGACGGCGGCGCTCACCAGCTGGGCCCTGGGGCTGCTGGCCTTCTGGCTGGTGAACTACCCGATCCACTGGGCCGTCGACGGCGGGGTGCCGCTGGAGTACCAGGTCTCCATCCCGCTGGCGGTCTCGCTGGTCCTGTACGTCCTGATCGGCTTCGTGAAGCCGGAGGACACTCCGGAGCGGATGGCGATCATCGAGCGTGTGAACACGGACGACGACTCGGCCGCGGCGGCGGTGCCGTCCCCCGCACCGGTGAGGGATCAGGCGTAGTCCTCCGCCCCCGCCGCCCCTTCCCGTTCCCCGCGCCCCTTCAGGGGCGCGGGGAACTGCGTGAGGG
>NZ_JBHWHX010000069.1:0-32282 GCF_042732315.1 Streptomyces sp. NPDC059787 | reverse complement strand
GGTTACATTCCGAACCCGGAAGCTAAGCCTTACAGCGCCGATGGTACTGCAGGGGGGACCCTGTGGGAGAGTAGGACGCCGCCGAACAAATATTGAGAAAGCCCCCGTGCCATTCGGCACGGGGGCTTTCTGCGTTTCAGGACGGCTCCACCAGTTTCGTGTCGTACGCCAGGATCACCGCCTGGATGCGGTCCCGTGAGCCGGTCTTCGCGAGTATCCGGCCCACGTGGGTTTTCACCGTGGACTCGGCCAGGTGGAGGCGGGCGGCGATCTCGGTGTTCGTCCAGCCCTTTCCGATGACCGTGAGGATCTCGCGTTCCCGCTCCGTGAGGGCCGACAGGCGTGCGTCGTCGGTGGAGGAGGCCACGGTGCGGTCGCCGGCCGGCAGATGCCGGGCGTAGGCGTCGAGGAGACGGCGGGTCAGGCTGGGGGCGACGACCGCGTCCCCGGACGCCACGGAGCGGATGCCGGAGAGGAGTTCCTCCGGCCGGGCGTCCTTGACGAGGAAGCCGGAGGCGCCCGCGCGGAGGCCGGCGTGGGCGTACTCGTCCAGGTCGAACGTCGTCAGGATGAGGACGCGGGTGCGGTCGCCGGTGGCGACGATGCGGCGGGTGGCCTCGATGCCGTCCAGGCCGGGCATGCGGATGTCCATCAGGACCACGTCGGGGTGCAGTTCCGCTGTCATACGGATCGCTTCGGCGCCGTTCGACGCCTCGCCCAGGACCGTCATGTCGTCCTGGCTCTCCAGGAGCATGCGGAAGCCGAAACGCTGGAGGGGCTGGTCGTCGGCGATGAGGACGGTGGTCACTGCGGGGTTTCCTCCGGAAGGTGGAGACGGACGCGCCAGCCCTGCTCGGGGTGCGGGCGTGGGCCGGCTTCAAGTGTGCCGCCGTACAGGGCTGTTCGCTCGCGCATTCCGGGGATGCCGCGGCCGTCGGACGGGGTGGAGGGCGGTGTGCCCTTTCCGGTGTCGGTGATGGTGACGGTGACGGCGCCCTTGTCTCCGTGGGCGATGGAGATCTCGGAGGTCGTTTCGGGGCCGGCGTGCTTGAGGGTGTTGGTGAGGGCTTCCTGGACGACCCGGAACACGGTGAGCTGGCGGCCCGGGGGAAGGGTCGCCCGGCCCTCGACACGGGTGTGGACGGGCAGGCCCGCGCTGCGGACGCCGTCGATGAGCTGGTCCAGGTCGGTGAGGCCGGGCTGGGGGGTTCGTTCGGCTGGGTGTGTGGTGTCGTCGTCGCGGAGGACGTCCAGGAGGCGACGGAGTTCGCCGAGGGCCTGGCGGCTGGTGGTGCCGATGGCGTCCAGGGCCTGGGCGGCGCGTTCCGGGGACTTGCGGGCCGCGTACTTGCCGCCGTCCGCGAGGCCCGTGATGACGGACAGGTTGTGGCCGATGATGTCGTGCATCTCGCGGGCGATGCGGGCGCGTTCGGCGGCGGCGGCGAGCTGGGCCTGCTGGTCGCGTTCGATCTCCAGGCGGCGGGCGCGGTCCTCCAGGGCCTCGGTGTAGTTCTGGCGGGTGCGGACCGTGATGCCGATGAGGACGGCCACGAGGACGGACGTCAGCTGGGAGCCGATCTGCTGGCTCCATTCGCCCTCGCCGTAGCGGGCCGTGGAGATCAGCACGGGTGCGAGGACCAGGGCCGGGGCCCACCACAGATTGCGCAGGGGGAGGCGCAGGGTGATGTGGTAGATGACGACGAGCTGGAGGAGCGCCGCCTGGAGTGTGGCGCCGGACCAGGCGTTGACCAGGGCGAACGGGGCCATGGCGAGCAGGACCGCCGAGGGGTGGGCGCGGCGCCACAGGAGGGGGACGGACAGGCCGAGGCTCAGGGCGAGGAGGAGGGGGCCGGGGGCGTCCGGGTTGTGGGTGACGTTGCGCCAGCCGTCACCGGTGTAGTCGATGAGCGCGGCCGTCACCCAGAAGCCGGCGAAGGTCACGTCCCACAGCAGCGGGTGGCGTCGGTCGAAGGTGAGCACCCGCTGGTTGACGCGTTGCAGGTACTGGGTGAGGGGCTCCGTCGTCCGTCCCCCCGCCGGTGTCCCCGTCGGTGGGGCCTCCCGGTCGTTCGTCACGAGGTCCATGGTGGTGGGTCCGTCCGCCGGTTGGAGCGAGCCGTCTTTCTCCTGTGTCGATGATCGTCCGTGTGGGGGTGGGGGACGTCGTACCGGGGGTCGTGTTCCGGGGGAAGGCCGTGGTACCCCGGTACTACGAGGGCGGACGGCTGACCGGCTTGCCGGGGGGTGGTTGCGCAGCCCGGCGTTTGCGGGGTGCCTCCCCCACTCTCGGCTTCGCTCGAGCGGGAGGTACCCCCACCGCCCACCCGTGCCGCCCCAGCGGCACGACTGCCCGCAGTGACGCTGGGGCGGTGCCGCCGCGCCCACCCGTGTAGCCCTGGGGCACCTCCCAGGCCCTTAAGGCGCTGGGGGAGGTACGACTGCCTGCAGTGGCGCTGGGAGGGTGCCGCCGCGCCCACCCGTGCCGTTGGTGGGACGGGCGGGGTCAGACCGGTAGTTCGGTGTGGGGCCAGCGGGATCTGGCCTGTTCGCGGGAGCGGAGCAGGGCCAGGGTGGGCATGCCGTGGTCCGTGCCGGTGGCGAGCAGGTCCGGGAGCTGGGGGAGCGGGGCCACGGCCGCCACGTCGTCCAGGACGAGGGTGAGTGGTGGGTCGAGCCGACCGGAGGATGACCGTTCGGCCATGCGCCGGCCGTGCTCGACCACGTGTGAGGCGAGGGCCGTCAGCAGGGGCATCGCGCCCGGACTGGTACGGGGGTCCTCGATGGATTCACCCACGACATAAAGCGTGCCCCCTTCGTGGACAAAGGAATCCAAGGCGAGGACATCATTTCGGTTGGGAGTGCAGGCCTCGCGGACATTGACCGTGGAGAGCGCGGCCAGGGCGCGGGTGGTCAGCTGCTGGGCCATGTCCCGGCGCTCGGGGTGCGCGGTGAGGGCCGCCTCGAGTTCGCCGGCGGCGCCGGGGGCGGCCTTGGGGTTGGTACGGAGGATGCGTACGGCGTCGTGGACCTGGAGGCCCTGGGACCAGCGGTGGACGTGGCGGATCGTACGGCCGTCCACGGCGGCGGCGTGTACGTAGCTGCGGAGCAGGGTCTCCGCGGTGTCGCTGACCGCCTGGTCGAGGCGGGAGGTGGGGCGGACGGGGGTGAGGAGCGCTGCCGCGCGGGCGGCGGCTGTTCGTTTGTCCTCGCAGCCGGCGGTGGGGGACCAGTGGAGCCGGGCCGGGGTGTCGCAGAGGTGGGTGGGGTCGTAGAGGTGGGTGGGACCGAGTTTGGCTCGGGCGTCCTTGGTGTCGTGCCAGAGGGTGGGGTTGGAGGTGAGGACGAGGGCGGGGCCCTCAGCGTCGCGTACGGCCTGGGTCGCGGTGGTGTGGCGGGTGGCCGGGGGGCCGTAGAGCAGTCCCGCGCCTTCGGTGCGGGGTGTTTCCCACCCGCCCGTCCGTTCGCCCTTGGACAGGGAAGTGAACGCCGCTTCCTGCGGTGCGGGTGACTGCTGAGGGGCCGGTGCCCGCACCGGCTCCGGTGACGGCGTCTCCTGCTCGGGTCCCCTCGGGGTCGGTACCTCGTGCAGGTGCTTCGGCGTCGGCTGCGGTTCCTGCTCGGGCAGGTGTTCCGGCTCCGGCTGACTCCCCCGTTCGTGCAGGTGCTCCGGCTTCGGCGGCCGCCGCGTCTCCCCCGTCGTCCGCTCCGCCCGGCGTCGTGCCCGTACCGCTTTCCAGCGGGCCACCGTGCCCACGGCGAACACCGTCAGGACGGTCAGGATCATCAGCTGGCCGATGAGCAGGCCCCAGAAGAGGCCGTACCCCGAGAGGTCGGCCTCCGGGGTGTCCGGCCAGGCGGCGGGGAGGTTCTGCGGGTCGGCGACGAGGTGGCGCATGGCCACCGGGGTGCGGGCGAAGGTGATGCCGGACGGCCAGTGGCCGTGGGCGAAGAGGCCCGCGAGGCCCGTGGCCGTCCACACCATGGCGGTCACGCCGATGAGGAACGCGAGGACGCCGATCAGCAGCCCGTCGGGGATGCCGCCGCCCTGGCCGCCGGCCCGGCCGTGCTCACGGTGGTCGTCCGGTCTCACGCGTGCTCCCTCTACGCCACCGTCGATTCGGAGTCGCCGACGTGTTGTTCCACGAAGGCCGCCGCCCGCTCCTCCGCCTCCAGTTCGGCGGCGCGCAGGGCGTCGTCGGAGAGGTCGGCGGAGGACTCGGTCATCGCGCGGTCGGTGAAGACCAGTGGGCGTTCGGTCTCGGTGACCAGGTGCTTGACCACCTGGACGTTGCCGTTGACGTCCCACACCGCGATACCGGGCGTCAGTGTCGGGATGATCTCCACCGCCCACCTGGGCAGGCCGAGCACCCGGCCCGTCGCCCTCGCCTCGTCCGCCTTCTGGGCGTAGATGGTCCGGGTCGACGCCATCTTCAGGATGGCCGCGGCCTCTTTCGCCGCCGCCCCGTCCACCACGTCGGACAGGTGGTGGACGACCGCGACGAACGACAGACCGAGCCGCCGCCCGAACTTCAGCAGCCGCTGGAACAACTGCGCCACGAACGGGCTGTTGATGATGTGCCAGGCCTCCTCGACCAGGAAGATGCGCTTCTTCCGGTCGGGGCGGATCCAGGTGTGCTCCAGCCACACACCGACGATCGCCATCAGGATCGGCATGGCGATGGAGTTGCGGTCGATGTGGGACAGGTCGAAGACGATGAGCGGCGCGTCGAGGTCGATGCCGACGGTCGTCGGGCCGTCGAACATGCCGCGCAGGTCACCGTCGACGAGGCGGTCCAGGACCAGGGCGACGTCCAGGCCCCACGCCCGTACGTCGTCTATGGGGACGTTCATCGCCTCCGCGGACTCCGGTTCCGGGTGGCGCAGCCGTTCCACGATGTCGGAGAGGACGGGCTGGCGTTCGACGATGGACTCGTTGACGTAGGCGTGCGCGACCTTGAGGGCGAAGCCGGAACGCTCGTCCAGGCCGTGCCCCATCGCGACCTCGATGATGGTCCGCAGCAGCGCCAGCTGCCCGGTGGTCGTGATCGCCGGGTCCAGCGGGTTGAGCCGGATGCCCTTGTCGAGCGCGGCCATCGGGTCCAGGCGGATCGGCGTTATCCCCAGCTCCTGCGCGATGAGGTTCCACTCACCGGCGCCGTCCTCGCCCTGGGCGTCCAGGACGACGACCTGGCGGTCGCGGAAGCGCAGTTGCCGCAGGACGTACGTCTTCTCCAGGGCCGACTTGCCGTTGCCGGACTCGCCGAGGACCAGCCAGTGCGGGGCGGGGAGCTGCTGGCCGTAGAGCTGGAAGGGGTCGTAGATGTAGCCCTTGCCGGAGTAGACCTCGCGGCCGATGATGACGCCGGAGTCGCCGAGGCCGGGGGCGGCGGTCGGGAGGTAGACCGCCTGCGCCTGGCCGGTGGACGTGCGTACCGGCAGCCGTGTCGTCTCGACCTTCCCGAACAGGAAGGACGTGAAGGCGTCGGTGACGACGGACAGCGGATCCCGCATATCGGCTCAGCCCCTACCTTCGAATGCCGGTGGCGAACGGGAGTGTGTTCACGAAGGCGCGGTGGTGCTCGCGGTCGCACCACTCCAGCTTCAGGTACGACTTTCCGGCCGACGCCCGTATGGTCCGCTTGTCGCGGGCCAGGGCCTCGGGGTTGCGGGAGGAGACGGTGATGTAGCCGACCAGGTTGACGCCGGCCGCGCCGCTGGCGAGGTCCTCGCCGCGCTGGTCCAGGCGGCTGTGGGCGGCCATGTCGCGCGGGTCGACGGTGCGGTTCATCTTGGCGGCGCGGGACGCCTCCGCCACGTCGTTGGTCTTCTCGGTCAGCATCCGCTCGATGGCGATCTCGGTGGGTTCGAGGTCCATGGTGACGGCGACCGTGCGGATCACGTCCGGGGTGTGGACGAGGAGGGGTGCCAGGAAGTTGACGCCCACCGGGGTCATCGGCCACTCCTTGATCCAGGCCGTGGCGTGGCACCAGGGGGCGCGGGTGGCGGACTCGCGGGTCTTGGCCTGGAGGTAGGTGGGCTCCATGGCGTCCAGCTCGGCCGGCCAGGCGTTGCGCTGCGACATCGCCTGGATGTGGTCGATCGGGTGGTCCGGGTCGTACATGCCGTGGATCAGCGAGGACAGCCTGCTCTGGCCGAGCGGCTGCCGTACGCGGATGTCGGCCTCCTGGAGCCGGGAGCAGATGTCGGTCAGCTCACGGGCCATGACGACGGCGAGCCCCGCGTCCCGGTCCACCTTGCCGCCGCCCTGGCTGCGCATCGCCCGCGCCATGGCGTTGGCCTCGGAGGCCAGTTCACGCGTGTAGTGCATGCAGGCGACGAGGTAGGCGCGGTGCTGCTCGCTGCTGGTCGACACCATCGACTGGAGCTGGTCGTACGACTGCTGCAGCCACGGCGGTGACTTGTCGTCGCCGCGGACGGAGACGTCCTTGGCGTGGGCGTCGGGGTCGGCGGGCAGGGTGCGGGCGAGCATCTGGATGCGGGTCACGAAGCCGTCGCCGTTGGCGACGTGCTTGAGCAGGGTGCCGAAGCGGTCGACGAGGGCTTCCTGGTCCTCGGAGTCGCGCAGGCCGACGCCCGGTCCCTCGATCTCGATGGCGGCGGTGACGGTCTTGCGGTCCGCGTGCAGCAGTACGGCGATCTCGTCCGGGCCGAACGGCGCGGCGAGCCAGGTGATCCTGCCGATTCCGGGCGGCGACCCGATCTCCACCTCACGGCCGTCCAGGCGGGTGCCCGCCTCGGCGGCACCGGAGCGGTAGGTGGTGCCGCGGCGCACGGTGCGCTTGTAGCTGCGGTTGATCTCGAACCACTTGTAGAAGGTGCGGCCCCTGTAGGGCACGTACACCGCGGCCAGCGCCAGCATCGGGAGGCCCGCGAGCAGCACGATCCGCACGGACAGGACGGGGACGAGAAGCCCGCACATCATGCCGAGGAACGCGCCCAGGACGATCAGCGCGATCTCACCGGTCTCGCGATTACGGCCGACGATCGCGTTCGGCCGGGCGCGGCCGATCAGATACGTACGGCGGGGCGTGACCGGATGGGACAAGTGGGACTCGGTCGTCAACGCCCTTCACCTCCCGTGCTGTTGGTGCTGCTGTTGCGGGTGTTGCTGGCGTGGGGGGTGTTCACCGGGCTGCTCGAGCGGGGTGCGGGTGCGGCGGCTCCGCCGCCGTTCGACGGGCGCGAGCTGTGCGCGGCGACTCCGCCGGAGGCGGGGTTGGAGGGGCGGGGGCCGGTGGACTGGCCTCCTCCTCCGTGGTTGTTGTCGGCGCGGGTGCTGTGGGTCTTGATGCCCTGGGAGACCAGGCTCGCCGGGGAGCTCATGACCGCGGCGGCCTTGCCTTCGGCACCCTGCATGAGGCGGTTGTTGCGGGAGTTGGCCAGTTCGTCACCGAAGCCGGGGACGAAGCGGTAGATCATCGCGGAGGCGAAGATGGCGAGCAGGATGATCGCCAGTCCGGAGACCACGGCGGAGAAGGCGCCGGGCCCGTCCTCGGCGGACAGTGCCCCGGCGAGGCCGAGCACGATCACGATGACGGGCTTCACGAGGATCACGGCGATCATGATGCCCGCCCAGCGGCGGACGTGGCCCCACAGGTTCTTGTCCACGAGACCGGCGTAGACGACGGTGCCGAGGAGGGCGCCGACGTAGAGCAGGGCGGCGCGGATGACCAGCTCCAGCCAGAGGACGCCGGCGGCGAGGATCGACACGAGGGAGACGACGATCAGCATGATCGGGCCGCCGCCGATGTCGTCGCCCTTTTCGAGGGCGGCGGAGAACGTGCCGAAGAACGTGTCCGTCTGGGCGCCGGTCGCCTTGGCCAGGACCTCGGAGACGCCGTCGGTCGCCGACACGACCGTGTAGAGGATCAGCGGGGTGAAGGCGGAGGCGAGCACGGTCAGCCAGAGGAAGCCGATGGCTTCGGAGAGGGCGGTGGTGAAGGGGACACCGCGCACCGCCCGCTTGGTGACCGCGAGCAGCCAGAGCACGAGGGTGAGGATCGCCGACGCCGCGAAGACGATGGCGTACTGCTGACGGAACTGGGCGTTCGTGAAGTCGACGTTCGCGGTCTCGTCGACGGCTTTGCTGAGCTGCTTGATGGTCCAGGAGGCGGCGTCGGCGCAGCCCTGGGCGAGGGAGGCGAGGGGGTCCAGGGCGGTGGTGGGGTCGTTGAGGGTGCTGGATCCTGAGGATCCTTCACCCTCTTTGCCTCGTTCGCAGTACTTCTTGGCGGGGCCGGCGATCAGGGAGCAAGGGTCGTCGCTCTCCGTCGGTGTCGGGGAGGGCGAGGGGTCCGCGAAGGCACGCGTGGCCAGCAGGACGGCGGTCGCTTGAACGGCGGCGACGAGGCCGGTGAGCTTGAGTACGCGGTGTCGGCTACCGGGCATAGGTGAAGCCTCCGAACTCCTGGACCGCCTTGCTGATCTCGTCAGCGTCGGTAACCGGGTTGTCCCCGGCTACGGGGGTGGGGCCGGTCTTCTGGGTGGTCTCAAGGACCTTCCAGTCGTCACCGCTCCAGTTCAGCTTCATGGTCACTGTGAACCAGCTGTTGGTTACGGGAGTGGTCGACTTGTCACTGGCGATCCCGAAGAGTCCGTTGCACCAGACCTCGACGGTTGCAGCGTTGTCGCTGTATGCCGTGACCTTGGTTCCTGCTGGAAGCGTACGGCTGACGAACGTACTGCCGGTGGGAGCTGCGCCGTCCTTGTCGAGCCCGACCGCTTTCAGGAAGTCCGCAGAGTAGTCCGCGTCGAAGCCGGACTGGAGGCTGCCCACTGAGCCGGCATCCGCCACGGCCTGCACGATCTCGTGTCGCCGAGCAGTGTTGAACATGCCGTCAGAACCCAACACCACGGCGTAGTTCGCTGCGGCACTCTCCGCCCCCTGCCGGTCATGGGCGTAGCCCGACGGGATGCCGGACGCCTTCGTGTCCACCGGCTTCTCGCCCGACGGGGCCGTCGCCGCCGACTTGGGGGAGTCGCCGGAGCCGTCGCCCTCATCCGCGGCGGAATCGCCGCCTCCACGGTTCGCGAAGGCGATCGCCGCGATCAGGAGAACCACCACGCC
The DNA here is from genome assembly GCF_042732315.1 of Streptomyces sp. NPDC059787. Classification (NCBI taxonomy): domain Bacteria; kingdom Bacillati; phylum Actinomycetota; class Actinomycetes; order Kitasatosporales; family Streptomycetaceae; genus Streptomyces; species Streptomyces sp. NPDC059787. Next base: position 23,194 of record NZ_JBHWHX010000069.1, on the reverse strand, counting down.
GACCACCGTCACCAGGCTGCGCGACGACGAACGGCCGCCTCTGCGCGCACCGCCGTACGGATCGCCGCTCCGCTCCGGCATCCGGGTGCGGGTCTGACCCGTGTCGTCTCCGAGACTCATACCGCGTACGCCCCCTCAGCGTCGTGCGGAAACACCTCGTACTCCGCGTACTCCATGTACGACGGTAGCCGTGCTGGTCCCCGCGCGGGCGCGGTGTGGTGACTGGACATCAGGGAAACGCAACCTCAGCCGGTGGGCACGACGGGCGGGTGGGATGGAGGGGGTGCCGGGCGTGCCCGGCCGGGAGCGATGGGGCGGGGCTACACGGCCATTCCGTACACGATGGTGAACAGCGTGCCGAGCGAGCCGATGATGAAGACGCCCGTGAGCCCCGCGATGATGAGGCCCTTGCCCTGTTCGGCACTGAACGTGTCCCTCAACGCGGTGGCGCCGATGCGCTGTTTGGCCGCCCCCCAGATGGCGATGCCCAGGCAGAGGAGGATGGCGACCGCCATGACCACCTCGATCATGATTTTGGCCTCGTTGCCCAGGCTGCCGAAGGGGCCCCAATCCGGAGCGATCCCGCCGATAATGGTGTTGATGTCTCCCTCGTCGGCCGCGAAGAACATGTAAGTCACCGCCCCTGTATGGGTAGTTCTGCACCCCCTGCGTTGGTGCAGGGGACAGACCTCATTGTCGCCGACGATGAGGCTGTCGCATGTCTACTTGGCGTCATCTGTTGGCGGGTTTCGTACGAATAGCTTGCCACCGGCGCGCGCCGGGCCCCGGCAAGGGCGCGCTCCGATGGGTGAAGAGTCGTATCGTCACTCTGTGTATCACGCTGGGTGATTCGTCACAACGAACCGTGACGGCTTCCGTTCGGCATCGGAGCGCCCTGATCGGGCTGTGCCGTGAAGTGATCGAACTCGCCCGCGCGTACGCCCTGCACGAAGGCGTCCCAGCGGCGGCGGTCGGTGGTGACGGTGGGGGCGCCGGGGGCGTGGAGGCGGACGGTGCGGCCGTCGTCGCCGGCGGTGGTCACTTCGAGGGCGGGGGCCTGGGGGTCCCGGTGCGGTTCTCCCTTGAGGGAGTGGAGAAGGGTGCGGAAGGCGTCGGGGGTGGTGGTGAGGATCGCTCCGCCGGGGTCGGCGGACTCGGTTATGTGGATGCCGGTGGGGGTGGCGGCTACGTGCACGCAGGAGTCGCCCGAGCCGCACAGGGATGACTTCTGCCAGTTGAGTCCAGGCATCGCGTTTCCTCTCACAGATCTTGGAGAAGGCGGTTGATGACATCGCGTGACTTCTCCGGGGCGAGTGCCCGGGAGTCCAAGCGATCGAGCAGGACCCGGTACATGTCCAGCTGAGCCTCGGCGTCGAGGAACACGGGCCCGTGGAACTGGTCGAGATGGACGGTGTCGAGCTGGGGGATGGGGCCGTGCGAGTAGAAGATCGACTGCCCCGACCCCGGAAAGCCTCCAGCAGTGAACGGCAGCACCCTGATGGTGATGTGCTCCCGCTCGCTCATGTCCAGAAGGTGTTGCAGCTGCGCGCGGGCGATCACCGGGCCGCCGAACTGCATGCGCAGCGCTGCCTCATGGATCACCGCGTGGTACGGGGCGGCGGATGCGCGGTACAGCACGGCCTGACGCTTGATGCGGAAGGACACCCGGTGCTCGATGTCCGGAGGCGGGAACTCGGGCACAACCTGCCGGAACAGTTCGCGTGCGTGTTCGGTGGTCTGAAGCAGGCCGGGGATGTGGACGGTCACGGCGCTGCGTAGGCGAGTCGCGTGGTGCTCGACTTCGGCCAGGTTCAAAAGCGCGGCGGGGAGGATTTCGCGGTACTCCTCCCACCAGCCACGCTTGCGGTCTGCGGCCATGCCGCTGAGGGCTTGGACGAGTGCCGGATCGCCGCACTTGTAGTGGTGGGCCAACGTGCTGACGCGTTCCGGGCTCACGCCGATGCGTCCGGCTTCCGTGTTGCTGATCTGGTTCTGCTTCACGCCGAGCAGTTGACCGGCCTCTGTAGCGGTGAGTCCCGCACGCTCGCGCAGTTTCCGCAGCTCGGAGCCAAGTCGGAGCTGACGGCCTGTCGGGCTGGTTCTCACGGTCCCTGACGCCCCCTCGGCGCTACGGTCACCCACACGGGTGGAAGCTAATGCAGATCTGGATAACTGGCTAATGCGTTAGCTGAACGCGGCTAGCTTAGTTGCAGGCGCCCCGCTCAGAAGCGCACCGATCGACGGTTCGGCACTGCCACTGGGCAACCGTTCGTATTCACCCAACCGACCTCACTGATCGGAGACTTCCATGCCCACCGTAGCCCCGCCCTGGTCCTACACCCTTCACCTCTCGCGCGATCCACGCTCACCGGGGATCGCCCGCTCCACCCTGCGGTCCGTACTGGCCGCCTACGAGCTCGGCGAACTCGCCCCCACCGCCGAACTGCTCGCCTCGGAGCTGCTGACCAACGCCCATCTGCACACCGATGGCCCGTACGCCCTCCACATCCGTCCGACCAGGTCCGGCCAGCTCCGGGTGGGCGTGTGGGACAAGGACCCGACCGTCCCCTCCGGGCTGGGCGCCGGCTTCGCCCACGGGGTCATGCCGCACGAAGCCTCGGAGGGCGGACGGGGCCTGGCCCTCGTACGGGCGTACGCCGACGCCTGGGGTGCCTCGCTGCTGGGTGAGCCGGGGGGATCCTCCGGCGGGAAGGTGCTGTGGGCGGAGTGCGGCTGGAGCGGCCTGCCGTAGCTACCGCGCCAAAGTCCTCTGTGATCATTCCGAAGGGCGGGTGCCGCCTCTACACTGACGTGTGGCGGTGGACTGCCGGACAGCGAGGGGCGGTTGACGGTGCGTAAGGCATGGGTCGCGGCGGGGATCGCCGTCAGTTCCGCGCTCGCCTTCGTGATGCTGCTCGTCGTCGGGGTCTACGTCGTCGCCGGGAACCTCGTCAACGGGGTCGGCGGCGGGGCGGCCAAGTCGCTGGCCAAGGGGAGCGTGCCGGCCGCGTACCAGGCGCTCGTGCAGAAGTGGGGCAACCTCTGCCCGGCCATCAATCCCGCGTTGCTCGCCGCCCAGCTCTACCAGGAGAGCGGATTCAACCCGAAGGCACAGAGCCACGCGGCGGCGCAGGGCATCGCCCAGTTCATCCCCGGTACGTGGGCCACGCACGGGATCGACGGGGACGGGGACGGGGACCGTGACGTGTGGGACCCGAAGGACGCGATCCCGTCGGCGGCGACGTACGACTGCTCACTTGCGTCCTATGTGAAGGACGTCGGCGGGAATCTGACCGAAAACATGCTCGCCTCGTACAACGCGGGAGCGTACGCGGTGATCAAGTACGGGGGTGTTCCGCCGTACAAGGAGACGCAGAACTACGTCAAGCGGATCCGGGCGCTGGAGGAGAGCTTCGCCGCGCCGGTGGGGCGGGTCGATCCGTCGGAGCAGGCCGCCGGGGCCATCGCGTACGCGCAGAAGAAGCTCGGGACGCTGTATCTGTGGGGCGGTAACGGTACGCCTGAGCAGGGAGGACGGTTCGACTGCTCCGGGTTGACGAAGGCCGCGTACGAGAGTGTCGGAATCAAGCTGCCGCGTGTGGCGAACGATCAGTACAACGCCGGGCCGCATCCCAGCCGGGACGAACTGCTGCCGGGCGATCTGGTGTTCTTCTCGGACGACCTCACCAATTCCCGGGCCATCCGGCATGTGGGTATTTATGTCGGCGGCGGGTACATGATCGACGCGCCCCGGACCGGGGCCGTGATCCGATTCGACCCGATCGACACACCTGACTACTTTGGTGCCACCCGGGTCACCGAAGATGGCGCGAAAGCACTGCCCACCACGGTGTGAGCGGAGCGTCAACCCACCCCCTGAGCTGCGGAGACGTATCTCTCTTCGATAACGTCTGCGTGATCATTCGGTGGAGTGTGGAACGTATCAACGGGGGCCGTGCGTTCCTGTTGTCGTAGCCGATCGAACGAGCGGATCTACAGACCACGGGGGTGGCAGGAGCGGCGTGCGAACCGTGCGCCGGAAGACATGACGAAGGGGCCGCAGCACCATGGCTGGACTCGCCGATTCCGGGTCGAACCCCGACGTCGACCTGCTCTATGACATCAACGGCCTGGCGAAGGCCGCACCGACGTGGTTCGACCACGTCATGGAGTTCGTGGGCGAGTTCGGCCTGCTGTTCGCCTTGGTGGGGCTGCTGGTGTGGTGCTGGTGGGGTGTCAGGCGGCGGGGCGGCGAGGATGCGGCTCCGGCCGTGGCGGGCCTGGTGTGGGCCCCGCTCGCGGCGGGCGTCGCGGTGCTGGTGAACGTGCCGATACGTGGGTTCGTGGAGAGGCGCCGGCCCTTCCTCGACCATGAGGGGCTCGAGGTCCTGGTCGACGGGAAGGACGACTACTCGTTCGTCAGTGACCACGCGACGCTCTGCATGGCGTTGGCGGTGGGGCTGTTCCTGGTCAACCGGCGGCTCGGGATCGTCGGGCTGGTGCTGGGGTTGTTGGGCGGGTTCATCCGGGTCTACATGGGTGTGCACTATCCGACGGACGTCGTGGGTGGGCTCGCGCTCGGTACGGCTGTCGCGTTGCTGTTGTCGCCCGTCGCCATGGCGTTGCTGACGCCGTTGATGCGGGCGATCGAGCGGTCGCCTAGGGGTGGGTGGCTGGTTTCCGCGCGGCGGAAGGTCGAGCGGGGGCGGGTCGCTCCGGGGGCCTCGCGGAGTGGGACGCCGGGGGCGGAGCAGCGGGACCTGGCGGCCTGAGCCGCTTCTGCTGCTGGGCGGGGGGTGTTGCGCCGCTCGGCGCTTACGAGGTGCCGCTGCGCCCACCCGTGCCGCCCCAGCGGCACGATTGCCCGCAGTTGCGTGCAGTTGGGCGGCACGATTGGCCGCAGTTACGCGGCAGGGGTGTTCGCAGTTACGTGTAGTTGCGTCACTCGCCCGTGTGGTTCGCGGCGTCTTTTCTGGCTTGGCTTCTGGCTCTTCTGGCGGGGCCTCGCCAGCCGCAGGTGCAGTGGGCCGTGCAGAAGGGGCCCTGTTCGGTGGTGGTCGTGGTGTGGGGGGCGGGGAGCGGGGCGTCGTCCTGGTGCGGCACGTCGACCACGGTAGCGCCCTGCTCGTCGGCGTGACGGGGTCATTTATCGGTCGTTAACCGGGCATGGCTCGGATGCGCGGCGTGGTGGCTGGGATCGGGGTGGTGTGCTGTCTGGGGCTCGGTGGCGTGGGCTGTGCGAGAAGCGACGCCTCGGGCCGAGAGGCTCCCGCCGGGGATCCCGTGCGGGTGCTGAGGGGAGCCGCCGACGCGCTCGTGGACGCCGGGAGTTCCAAGGCGACCACCTCCCTGGAGATGGCGACCGGCGGGACCCGGGTCACCATCCGGGGCGAGGGCGTGTACGACTACCGCAAGCGGCTCGGGCGGCTGAAGGTGCTGCTGCCGCGGGATCCGGCCGGGAAGGTCGTCCGGCGGCCCATCACCGAACTGCTCGCTCCAGGCGCGCTCTTCATGAAGAACCGGGGCGCCGGGGTGCCCGCCGACAAGTGGGTGCGGGTGGACACCGGGACGCTGTCCGACGGGAACCTCGTCACCGGTGGGGCGACCGATCCGTTCGCCGCCGCCGAGGTGCTGCGCGGGACGCGGTCGGCGACGTTCGTGGAGCGGACCGAGGTCGCGGGGGCGAAGGTGCGCCACTACCGGGGGACCGCCGACCTGCGGCACGCCTCGCAGGACGCCTCGGAGGCGAACCGGGAGGCGCTGGGCGCGGCGGCGAAAGGGTTCGCCACCGCGCGGGTGCCGTTCGACGCCTACCTCGACGACGAGGGGCGGATCCGCAAGCTCCGGCACCGGTTCAGCTTCGTCAACGGCCGGCAGGACGAACCCGTCGCGGTCGCCTCGACCACGCTGCTGTACGACTTCGGGGCCCCGGCCGACGTACGGCTTCCCGAGGGCGAGGACATCTACGCGGGCCGGATCGCCGCGGAGTGAGGCCATGCGTGAGGTCAGGAGGAGGCCGGGAGTGACCGGCCTGAACTAGCCCTTCCGTGCCATGCGCGGTGTGTAGGGCGCTCCCTACTCTAGGAAGTCGGTGACGACGGAGACGAGGTGAGGCGCGTGGCACCGCTCGGCGGTGGGACGGTTCCGGTGCAGGACCACGTGGCGCTCGCCGAGATCGAACTCTGCGGGGAGCTGATCATCGCCGCCTCCAACGCCGAGGAGCGGCTCAGCCTGGAGAGCATCGACGAGGTGCTGAGGGTGGCCGAGGCGCGGACGGAACCGGACCGTCCCTGACGCGGCCGGTCAGGTCCGGAGCATACGGGCGATGGCCTGCGTCGCCTCCTTGACCTTCGCGTCGATCTCGTCACCGCCCTTGACGGCCGCGTCCGCGACACAGTGGCGCAGGTGCTCCTCCAGCAGTTGCAGCGCGAACGACTGCAGCGCCTTGGTGGAGGCGGACACCTGGGTGAGTATGTCGATGCAGTAGACGTCCTCGTCGACCATGCGCTGCAGGCCGCGGATCTGGCCCTCGATACGGCGCAGGCGTTTGAGGTGTTCCTGCTTCTGCTTGTGATAGCCGTGGACGCCGTGGTCGTGATCGGTCACGAGGCCCGTCGCGTCCGGGGCGAAGGGCGCGTCCGCGCCGGTCTCGGTGGTCGTCATCGCGTCCTCCTGGTGCACTGACGGGCGACACATACCCCTGGTGGGTATATGGTAGCGAACTTTGCTGGGTATAGGCCTCTTGGCCGATGACGTGCGCAGCGGCCGGAAACGGACCTCGGACCGCCCCCGTACTCATCACTCTGCCCGATGGGCGACACTGGTTGGCGGCCCGTTCGTCGTGGCCGGATGATGCGCCTAGCATCAGCCTGACCGAAACCGATGCTCACCGAGGACCCCACGTGCGCTTTCGTCTGACCCCCAGGGAGACGAGCTTCTACGACATGTTCGCCGCGTCCGCGGACAACATCGTCACGGGCTCGAAGCTCCTGATGGAACTGCTCGGGGCGGACCCCTCCGCCCGGGCCGAGATCGCAGAGCGTATGCGGGCCGCGGAACACGCAGGTGACGACGCCACGCATGCGATCTTCCACCAGCTGAACTCCTCGTTCATCACGCCGTTCGACCGTGAGGACATCTACGCCCTGGCGTCCTCCCTCGACGACATCATGGACTTCATGGAGGAGGCCGTCGACCTGGTCGTCCTCTACAACATCGAGGAACTGCCCAAGGGCGTCGAGCAGCAGATCGAGGTCCTGGCGCGGGCGGCGGAGCTGACCGCGGAGGCCATGCCGCACCTGCGCACCATGGAGAACCTCACCGAGTACTGGATCGAGGTCAACCGGCTGGAGAACCAGGCCGACCAGATCCACCGCAAGCTGCTGGCCCACCTCTTCAACGGCAAGTACGACGCGATCGAGGTGCTGAAGCTCAAGCAGATCGTGGACGTACTGGAGGAGGCGGCCGACGCCTTCGAGCACGTGGCGAACACGGTGGAGACCATCGCCGTCAAGGAGTCCTGAGCCCTTCATGGACACCTTCGCTCTGGTCGTGACCATCGGCGTCGCGCTCTTCTTCACGTATACGAACGGCTTCCACGACTCGGCGAACGCGATCGCCACGTCCGTGTCGACGCGGGCGCTGACGCCCCGGGCGGCGCTGGCGATGGCGGCCGTGATGAACCTCGCCGGCGCGTTCATGGGCTCCGGGGTCGCCAAGACCGTCAGTGAGGGTGTGATCCAGACACCCGAGGGGTCGAAGGGGATGGGGATCCTCTTCGCCGCGCTGGTCGGGGCGATCGTCTGGAACCTGATCACCTGGTACTTCGGGCTGCCGTCGTCGTCGTCGCACGCGCTGTTCGGGGGCATGGTCGGGGCCGCGCTGGCCGGGGGGACCACCGTCTACTGGCACGGGGTGGTCGACAAGATCGTCATTCCGATGTTCGTGTCGCCGGTCATCGGTCTGCTCGCCGGTTATCTGGTGATGACCGCGATCCTGTGGATGTTCCGGCGGGCCAACCCGCACAAGGCGAAGCGGGGGTTCCGGATCGCACAGACCGTTTCCGCGGCGGGGATGGCGCTGGGGCACGGTCTGCAGGACGCGCAGAAGACGATGGGCATCGTGGTGATGGCGCTGGTCATCGCGGATGTCGAGGACTACGGCGATCCGATTCCGGTGTGGGTGAAGATCGCCTGTGCGTTGATGCTGTCCGCGGGGACGTACGCGGGTGGGTGGCGCATCATGCGGACGTTGGGGCGGAAGATCATCGAGCTTGATCCGCCTCAGGGGTTCGCCGCGGAGACGACCGGTGCGTCGATCATGTTCGGGTCGGCGTTCATCTTCCACGCCCCGATCTCCACCACGCACGTGATCACCTCGGCGATCATGGGTGTCGGCGCGACGAAGCGGGTCAACGCCGTGCGGTGGGGTGTCGCCAAGAACATCGTTCTCGGGTGGTTCATCACCATGCCGGCGGCGGCTGTTGTGGCCGCGTTGTCGTTCGGGCTGGTGAATCTGACTGTGCTGTAGCCGGTCTGGTCGGTGCTCGGTGCTCGGTGCTCGGTGCTCGGTGTGGGTGCTGGGCGGGGGGTTGTTTCGCAGCCCGGCGTTTGCGGGGTGCCGCTGCGCCCACCCGTGCCGCCCCAGCGGCACGACTGCCCGCAGTCGGGCGGCAGTGGTGTCCGCAGTCGGGCGGCAGTGGTGTCCGTAGTCGGGCGGCAGTGGTGTCCGTAGTTGGGCGGCAGTGGTGTCCGTAGTCGGGCGGTTACGCAGGTACGCAGGTATGTGAAAGGGCCCGCCCCCGGTTTCGGGGGCGGGCCCTTTTTGCCTCGCGGTGGCACCGCCATGCAGCACCGCGAGGAGTTCCGCGGTCTAGCCGAAGCGGCCGGAGATGTAGTCCTCCGTGGCCTGGACCGACGGGTTGGAGAAGATGCGTTCCGTGTCGTCGATCTCGATCAGCTTGCCGGGCTGGCCGACGGCCGCCAGGTTGAAGAAGGCGGTGCGGTCGGAGACGCGGGCCGCCTGCTGCATGTTGTGCGTCACGATGACGATCGTGAACTGCTCCTTCAGCTCGCCGATCAGGTCCTCGATGGCGAGGGTGGAGATCGGGTCCAGGGCGGAGCAGGGCTCGTCCATGAGGAGGACCTTCGGTTCCACCGCGATCGCCCGCGCGATGCACAGGCGCTGCTGCTGACCGCCGGAGAGACCCGAGCCCGGCTTGTTCAGGCGGTCCTTGACCTCGTTCCAGAGGTTGGCGCCCTTGAGGGACTTCTCGACGATGTCGTCCAGCTGGGACTTCTTGTACTTTCCGTTCAGGCGCAGGCCCGCCGCCACGTTGTCGTACACCGACATCGTCGGGAACGGGTTCGGGCGCTGGAAGACCATGCCGACCTCGCGGCGCACGGACACCGGGTCGATGCCGGCGCCGTAGAGGTTCTCGTCGTCGAGCATGACCTTGCCGTCCACCCGGCCGCCGGGGGTGACCTCGTGCATACGGTTGAGCGTGCGCAGGAAGGTGGACTTGCCGCAGCCGGACGGGCCGATGAAGGCCGTCACGGAGCGGGGCTCGACGGTCATCGAGATGTCCTCGATGGCCAGGAAGGAGCCGTAGTAGGCGTTGAGGCCGCTGACATCAATGCGCTTGGCCATGCGAATCACTGCTTCTTTCGGGAAAGTCTTGCGATCGGTCGCTGTATGGCCGCGTCAGCGACCGGTCTTCGGGGCCTTCCAGCGGGCGATTCCGCGGGCCGCCAGGTTGAGGATCATCACGAAGGCGATCAGGGTGAGAGCCGCGGCCCAGGCGCGGTCGTACGCCGCTTCCGAGCCCGCGCTGTTCGCGTACTGCTGGTAGACGTACAGCGGCAGTGACGCCTGCGCCCCGTCGAAGGGGTTGTTGTTGATGAACGGGTTGCCGAACACCAGCAGCAGGACGGGCGCGGTCTCACCGGCGATACGGGCGACCGCCAGCATCACACCGGTGGTGATACCGCCGATCGCCGTCGGCAGGACCACCTTCAGGATGGTGCGCCACTTGGGCACGCCCAGTGCCAGGGACGCCTCACGCAGCTCGTTCGGGATGAGCTTGAGCATCTCCTCCGTGGAGCGGACCACGACCGGCATCATCAGGATCGCGAGGGAGAGGGCGCCCGCGAAGCCGGAGAAGCCCATGTCGAAGATCAGCAGGAGGCTGAGGATGAACAGACCGGCGACGATCGACGGGATGCCGGTCATCACGTCGACGAAGAAGGTGACGGCGCGGGCCAGGTGACCGCGGCCGTACTCGACCAGGTAGATCGCGGTGAGCACGCCGATCGGCGCGGCGATCAGGGTGGCGATGCCGACCTGCTCCGCGGTGCCGATGATGGCGTGGTAGATACCACCGCCGGCCTCGGTGTCGGCGACGACGCCCATGGAGTGGCTCAGGAAGTAGCCGTCGAGGACCTTCACACCGCGGGTGACGGTCGTCCACACCAGGGAGACCAGCGGCACCACGGCGAGCAGGAAGGCGACCCAGACCAGCGAGGTCGCGACGCGGTCCTTGGCCTGGCGCTTGCCCTCGACGCCGGCGGCGATGAAGTACGTACCGAGGACGAAGAGCAGCGCGGCGATCAGGCCCCACTGGACCTCGCTCTCGATGCCGGTGGCCAGGCCGAGGCCGATGGAGACGGCGAGCGAACCCGCGGCGATGGCCCAGGGGGACCACTTCGGCAGCCGGGCACCCTGGAGCGTGCTCGGGTGCTGGACGGTCGTGGTGCTCATGCGTTGGCCCCCGAGTACTCCTTGCGGCGGGCGATGATCATGCGGGCCGCGCCGTTGACCAGCAGGGTGATGACGAACAGGACGAGACCGGAGGCGATCAGCGCGTCACGGCCGAACTCGTTCGCCTCACCGAACTTGCTGGCGATGTTCTGGGCGAAGGTGCCGCCGCCCGGGTTGAGCAGGCTGCCGTGGATCAGGAAGTCCGGGGAGAGCACGGTGGCGACGGCCATCGTCTCGCCGAGCGCGCGGCCGAGGCCGAGCATCGAGGCGGAGATCACGCCGGAGCGGCCGAAGGGCAGCACCGACATCCGGATGACCTCCCAGCGCGTGGCGCCGAGGGCCAGGGCGGCCTCTTCGTTCGTCTGCGGGACCTGCCTGAACACCTCGCGGCTCACGTTGGTGATGATCGGCAGGATCATGATCGCGAGCAGGATGCCGACGGTGAGCATCGAGCGGGCCGGGCCTTCCTCCCACGAGAAGATCCCGGTCCAGCGGAAGTAGTCGTTCAGCCAGCCGAAGAGGCCGTTCATGTGCGGTACGAGGATCAGGGCGCCCCACAGGCCGTACACGATGGACGGTACGGCGGCGAGCAGGTCGATCACGTAGGCGATCGGACCGCTCAGCCTGCGCGGGGCGTAGTGGGTGAGGAACAGCGCGATGGCGACGGCGATCGGGACCGCGATGACCATGGCGATGATCGAGGAGATGATCGTGCCGTAGGCCAGGACCGCGATACCGAAGACCGGCTCGGTGCCGCTGGTGCTCCACTCGAAGGTCGTGAGGAAGTTGCCCTCGTTCTCGCTGATGGCGATGGCGGCACGCCAGGTGAGGAAGACCGCGATGGCGGCCATGATCACCAGCAGGAAGATGCCCGAGCCACGGGCGAGACCGAGGAAGACGCGGTCTCCGGGACGGGTGGCGGCGCGGACGGTGCGCTTGTGCTCGGCCACGGTCGGCTGTGGTGGGGAAGGAGGTGTCTTCGTGGTTATGTCCATCGGGTTCTCCGGTCTGCGGCGCCCCGCTGTGCGCGGGGCTCCTGGCGGCGGTGCACCGGACGGTGCGGCCCGGTCCCGCGGGGGGACCGGGCCGCACACTCAGGTCAGCTCAGGCCCTCGATGGTGCTGCGGACCTTGGTGATGATCTCGGCGGGCATGGGGGCGTAGTCGTTGTCGGCGAGGAGCTGCTGGCCGTCCTCGCTGGCGATGTAGTTCAGGAACGCCTTGACGGTCGGCAGGCTCTCCGCCTTGTTGCCCTTGTCGCAGACGATCTCGTAGGTGACCAGGGTGATCGGGTAGGCGCCCTCGGCCTTGGTGGCGTAGTTCAGCTCCAGGGCCAGGTCCTTGCCGGTGCCGACGATCTTGGCGTCCGCGATGGCCTTGGTGGCACCGTCGACCGAGGCCTGGACGGGCTCGGCGGCGCCCGTGTCGATGGCGACCACGGAGGAGCCCTTGGCGTAGGAGAGCTCCATGTAGCTGATCGCGCCGTTGGTCTGCTTGACCTGCTGGGCGACACCGGAGGAGCCGGACGCGGACTGGCCGCCGGGGGCCGTCCAGGCCTTGCCGCCCTCGTACTTCCAGTTCTCCGGGGTGGTCTTGATCAGGTACTTGGTGAAGTTGTCCGTGGTGCCGGAGTCCTCGGAGCGGTGGAACGCCTGGATCTTGAGGTCGGGCAGGTCGGCGTCGGGGTTCAGCTTCGCGATCGCCGGGTCGTTCCAGTTCTTGATCTTGTCGCTGAAGATCTTCGCCAGGGTCGGCGCGTCCAGGACGAGGTTGTCGACACCCTCGAGGTTGTACGCCACGGCGATCGGGCCGCCGACCATCGGCAGGTCGATGCCCTGGCCACCGGAGCAGATCTCCTTGGTGGCGGTGATCTCCTCGGGGTCCAGCGCGGAGTCGGAGCCGGCGAAGCCGACCGTGCCCTGGGTGAACGCGGTGATACCGGCGCCGGAGCCGCCACCCTTGTAGTTGATCTGGACGCCCTTGCACGCGGCGGCGAACTGCTTCACCCACGCGTCGATCGCGTTCTTCTGCGCGGACGAGCCGTCGGCGAGGAGCTGGCCACTGGCGTCGTCACACTTGATGTTGCCGGCCTGCGTGCTCGTGGTGGCGTCGCCGCTGCCGCTGTCACCGGTGTCGTCGGAGCCGCACGCCGTGAGGGCCAGGGCGCCGGAGACGGCGAGAGCACCGAGAGCGAGGGCCCGCCGGTTCTTGCGCTGAAGCTTCACTTGAGGGAGTTCCTTCCAGAAGCCGCCGTCCTGAATCCGGCGGCGTGCGAGGAGTGGCGTTGAAGACGATCAAGACTGGGTGATACTGACGCGTTGTCGGGCTGCGCCCCGTATCGGTAAGGCCGAAATTAGGCAGATCAGGTGAAGCTGCCGATGGGCGTACATGAACGGGGGGTGAACCCCTGCGGACGGTGCGGTGAGGTCACGGAACGCTTACGTCGAGGACACGGGGCGATCCCGTCCTGGAGGCCGGTGGCGTACGCGGCCTACTTCGCCGCGCCCTCCGTGCGGCCCAGGACCTCGAGCGCCCGCCGGACCATCGCGGCCTTGCGCTCCGTCTCCGCGGCGACGGCCTCCTTCCGCTTCTCCATCGCCGGGCGCTCGTAACGGGCCTCGGCGGCGGACCAGACGCGGATCAGGGAGGTCTTCTCCTTGCAGGCGATGTCGGCCAGGGCGACCGCCTTCTCGTGCGCGTCGGCGCTCGGTTCCTGGGCGGTCGGCAGATCGGTGCCGGCGTCCAGCGGGCTGTCGTACTCGTACCCCGCGGCGGCCATGCACGACGACCAGTCCTTGACGACCTCGCGGACCTGCGGATCCCGTTCCGCCTGCTGGAAGGCGGCGATGTAGATGTCCATGGCGACCGGATTGCGCTCGCTGCCGCCGTCGCCGACGATCGCGGTGCGCGCCTCCTCGTAGCAGCCGCCCTCGCGGACCGGCTGGTCGCGGTACTCACCGATGACCTCGGGTGTGCTCAGTGGCCGGGGGCCGTCGAGGCGCTCGACGTCCGTCCCGGTGATGCGGTCGGACGCGGTGCCGTAGAGCAGCAGGTTGTGGATCTTGCGGTCGTCGGCCGTCCTCGGCTGCTCGGAGGTGACGAGGTCGCTCTCCTTGCGGGTGTTGGCAGGAACCCGCGGGTCGACGTCCGGCGCCATGTGGTAGCCGTAGCGACGGGCCTGGTCCTCGGACATGACGCCGTAGGAGCGGTCCGGCATGGTCGCGTGCAGGCTACGGGTGAACTTGACGCGGTAGTCGAAACCGTAGCGGCGCATGCAGGCGGCGCGGGTGATGGACTCGGCGCGGCCGATCGCGGCCAGCTCGGAGGGCAGCAGCCGGGCCTGGTCGATGGGGCGCTGGACCGGCGGAGCGGCCAGCTCGACGCGGGTGGTGCGGGCCGGCTCGTCGGAGGCGCGCGGGGCGTCGGCTTCGTCGGACGAGGTACCGCAGGCCGTCAGGAGCAGGACGGCCGCGGCCGTGGGGACGAGTGCTCGCCCCCACGGCCGCAGACTCACGGGCATTCCCAGTGGTTGGAGGCGTTCTCGTTGTAGACGTTCGTGAAACGGGACACGGACGACCGGGCCGGGATGTAGTCGGCCGGGCCGCTCCAGCCGCTGTTGTAGTACACGCTCGCGGTGCAGTCGGTGTCGAGGTTGGTGGCGGAGGCCGCGTTGTTCTTCACGGCCTGGCCCTGGCCGGCGCCGCTGGAGCTGAAGACGTAGCCGGCGTGGTCCCGGGTCGGCACGTTGAAGTCGGCGTGCGAGCCGGACAGGCCGGAGTTGTAGTAGAGACACAGCTCGCCGAACAGGTTCGAGCTGACGCTGGTGGTGCAGACGCCGTTGTTCTGCGCGGCGGCCGGGGCGATGGCCGCGCCGGTGGCCACCGCTGCTGCGGCCACGACGAATGCAGCGCTCTTCTTGAAGTGCATCGTGCTGACAACTCCCGTGTCTTTTTAGTGAGTTGGGGTGACGTGCCAGTTGGTGCACACACATCTCAACACGCGCACGAGCCACGGCGACCTTGCCGAAGTGATCATTCCGGTGGTGTTCACCATTCCGCTACGTGTGTTCGAACGACCGCATCAGCTCGTCGACGAGGGCCTGGTCACGGGCCTCGGTGAGGTGTCGTCGGGCCTCGTCGGCGGAGAGCCAGAGGATGCGGTCGACCTCGTCGTTCGGGGCGAACGTGCCGGAGACGGCTTCGGCCGCCCAGTAGCGGACCCGCTTCGGGCGGCCTTTGGCCAGGTAGTGCGCGCTGGGGAGCTCGGCGGCCGGGGCGGCCGTGTGGCCCGTCTCCTCGGCGACCTCGCGCAGGGCGCCGGCCAGCGGGTCCTCGCCGGGCTTGAGCTTGCCCTTGGGCCAGGACCAGTCGTCGTACTTCGGCCGGTGCACGAGGCAGAGCTCGAGCTCGCCGGTCACGGGGGAGCGGCGCCACAGCACGCAGCCGGCGGCCTGGACGGTGAGGGTGCGGTGCGGTGCGTGCGAGTGCGAGTGCGAGTGCGAGTGCGCGTGCGCGGAGCGCGGGGTGCTCACCGGGTGCCTCCCTGTGACGTGCCGGCGGCTTCCTATAACGTGCCGACGGCTTCCTTCCGCCAGGCCCGCTGGAACGCGTACCGCGCCGCCTCCACCTCATGCCGCTGGTCGGCGTGGAGCACGCCCAGCGCGTACGCCGTGGCCGGGGCGATCCGCGGGGTGCGGGCCGCCTGCGCGGCGGCGGCCGCGGCCTCGGAGGCGTCGCGGTGCCGGTCCAGTGCCTCGCCGGCGGCGAGGAGGGCCGGATCCGGGCCGCCCTGGAGGACCTCCAGGGCGTAGCGGTGCAGGCGCAGGAGGAGCCGGACCTGGTGCCAGGGAGCGTCCTGCGGGTGCGGGGCGGGGTCCGGGGAGAGCCCGTGGATCAGCGCCTCGGCGTTGTACGGGCTGCCCGCGGTGAGCAGGGGCAGTGCGGCGACGGCGTCGGCGAGGCGCTCGCGCGCGGCGTCGGCGAGCGGGCGGAGGTCGGCGCCGGCTGCCGCCGCTGCCGGGGAGAGGGGGACCTCGCTGGCGAGTACGGCGACCTTGTCGGCGATCGCGTGGAAGCGGGAGGAGCCGAGGGCCTGGAGGGCGGTGGAGTGGGCTCTGGTGCGTGCCAGGGTCAGTTGGCGGTCCAGCAGGGCGCCGGCCTTGGCGGCACCTACGGTGAGGTTGCCTCGGTCGGGGGCGGGGACGACGGTGCCGTTGGCTGATTTGGAGAGGACGCCGGTTGCGCTCTTGCTGCTGTGACGACCGGGGTCGGTGTGGGTCGCTTCCGGTGTCAGGGGGGCGGGGGGCGGGGTTGCGCTGCTCGGCGCCGACGAGGTGCCTCCCCCGGAGGGGGTACCCCCAGCGCCCACCCGTGCCGCCCCAGCGGCACGACTGCCCGCAGGCTGCGGACGTGTGGTGTCCGCCGGCTGGGGAACGGGCAGAGCGCCCGAGAGGCGGTGGAGGGCGAGGAGGAGCTGGTCCAGGCGGGAGGCGTAGGCGTGTTCCAGGGCCAGGGTGCCGGAGACCCAGGCCAGTTCGGGGCGCATCGCCTCCGACCAGTCGGGGTCCAGGACCGGCTGGAAGGTGTGCAGGCTCGCGCTGACGCGGCGGGCCGCGCGGCGCAGCGCGCGGGCCGCCTCGACGGAACCCTCCGACGCCGCCGCGCCCGCACCGGTCTCCCGGTGGAGGCGCAGCGCGCGGAGGAACTCGGTCGCCTGGGCCCGCAGATAGCCGGCCAGGGCCGTGGGGTCCGTCGGGTCAGGGTGTCGCTGTGCCACGCCGGCGCCTCCGGGCGTCTATGAGCATCTCCTGGACGTTGCGCAGGGGCTGGCCGTCCGCGTCCGTCGCGTGCCGGGTCCACTCGCCGTCCGCGGCGAGGTGCCAGGACTGGGTGGTGTCCGACATGCCGGTCTCCAGCAGCCGGTTCAGAGCCGCCCGGTGCGCGGGGTCGGTGACCCGTACCAGCGCCTCTATGCGGCGGTCGAGGTTGCGGTGCATCATGTCCGCGCTGCCGAACCACACCTCGGGCTCGCCGCCGTTGCCGAAGGCGAAGACACGGGAGTGTTCGAGGAAGCGGCCGAGGACGGACCGTACCCGCACGTTCTCCGACAGGCCCGCCACGCCCGGCCGGATCGCACAGATGCCGCGCACCCAGATGTCCACCGGGACGCCGGCCTGCGACGCCCGGTAGCAGGCGTCGATGACGGCCTCGTCGACCATCGAGTTGACCTTGATGCGGACGTAGGCGGGCCGCCCGGCGCGGTGGTGCTGGGCCTCCTTGTCGATGCGGGAGACCAGGCCGTCCCGCAGGGACTTGGGGGCGACGAGGAGGCGCCGGTAGGTCTCGCGGCGGGAGTAGCCGGAGAGCCGGTTGAACAGGTCGGAGAGGTCCGCGCCGACCTGCGGGTCCGCGGTGAGCAGTCCGAGGTCCTCGTAGAGGCGGGCCGTCTTCGGGTGGTAGTTGCCGGTGCCGACGTGGCTGTAACGCCGTAGCGTCTCGCCCTCCTGACGGACCACCAGGGACAGCTTGCAGTGGGTCTTCAGACCGACCAGGCCGTACACGACGTGGCAGCCGGCCTCCTCCAGCTTGCGTGCCCACTTGATGTTCGCGTGCTCGTCGAAACGCGCCTTGATCTCGACCAGGACCAGCACCTGCTTGCCGGCCTCGGCGGCGTCGATCAGCGCGTCGACTATGGGGGAGTCGCCCGAAGTGCGGTACAGCGTCTGCTTGATGGCCAGCACGTCGGGGTCCTCGGCCGCCTGCTGCAGGAACGCCTGCACGGAGGTGGAGAACGAGTCGTACGGGTGGTGCAGCAGCACGTCCCGGCTGCGCAGGGCGGCGAAGACGTCGGGCTGGGACGCCGACTCGACCTCCGCCAGGTCGCGGTGCGTGCCGGCGATGAACTTCGGGTACTTCAGCTCGGGCCGGTCCAGGCCGTGGATGCGGAAGAGACCGGTGAGGTCCAGCGGGCCCGGCAGCGGGTACACCTCCGCCTCGCCGACCTTCAGCTCGCGCACCAGCAGGTCCAGCACCTCGCGGTCGATGGACTCCTCGACCTCCAGGCGCACCGGCGGCCCGAAGCGGCGCCGCATGAGCTCCTTCTCCAGTGCCTGGAGCAGGTTCTCCGCGTCGTCCTCCTCGACCTCGAGGTCCTCGTTGCGGGTGAGCCGGAAGGCGTGGTGCTGCAGCACCTCCATGCCCGGGAACAGCTCCTCCAGGTGCGCGGCGATGACGTCCTCGATGGGGACGTACCGGCCGGGGGAGCTCTCCAGGAAGCGGGACAGCAGCGGCGGCACCTTGACCCGCGCGAAGTGCCTGTGCCCGGTGACCGGGTTGCGTACGACCACGGCCAGGTTCAGCGACAGGCCCGAGATGTACGGGAAGGGGTGCGCGGGGTCGACCGCGAGCGGGGTGAGGACCGGGAAGATCTGGTGCCGGAAGAGGGTGAACAGGCGGGCCTGCTCCTTCTCCGCCAGCTCGTTCCAGCGGACCAGGTGGATGCCCTCCTCCGCGAGCGCGGGGGCGACGTCCTCGTGGTAGCAGGCGGCGTGCCGGGCCATCAGCTCGCGGGAGCGGGCCCAGATCATCTCCAGCACCTCGCGCGGCTGGAGACCGGAGGCGGAGCGGGTGGCGACGCCGGTGGCGATACGGCGCTTCAGTCCGGCCACGCGGACCATGAAGAACTCGTCCAGGTTGCTGGCGAAGATCGCGAGGAAGTTGGCGCGCTCCAGCAGCGGGGTGTCGGGATCCTCGGCGAGTTCGAGGACGCGTTCGTTGAACGCGAGCCAGCTTCGTTCCCGGTCGAGGAAACGGCCCTGCGGGAGCGGGGTGGTGCCGTCGGCCGGCGATTCCTCGTAACCGTCGAGGTCCGCGTCGATGTCGGGGTCCAGATCGGAGACCGATCCGGCCACGGTGTGCGGGCGGTGGGCGGCGATGGAGCCCACGGAGGGCTGCGGGTGCTGTACCTGTGCCTGGGTGCTGGGCTGGCTCATGACCCCATTGTTCCGCGCCACCGGCGTCACGGGCGCGTCGGAGAACGCGGGTGGGAGCGGTGGTGGCCCTGAGGCGTTCCCGTTCCCCCCGTTCACCCTTCGGGGCGGTGAAGCCTCTGGCACGGCGGGATTCATTGGCCGAGCGTCGCAAGCCTGTCTGAATCAACGGTTAAGGAGACATGACGTCCGGGATATCGGGCGGCGGCCCACGGGGGACGCGGGACCCGGCGCGGGGAGCCGTACGTCCCTCCCCGCCGGGAGGGACGTACGGGCGCGGGCGTCAGGCCGTGCGGCGGCGCAGCAGCCGGAAGGCCGCGTAGGCCAGGAGCACGGCGACGGCGAGCAGGACGCCGGAGGCGACCAGGTGGAGCGGCCAGTAGTGGGCGCCGGGGTGGAAGTCGCGGTAGAAGCTGACGGCGTCGAGGTCCGCCAGTGCCGCCTCGCACTCGGGCATCATGCTGCTGTAGCAGGGAGCGGCCAGCCGGTCGCCGTCGGCGGTCAGGACGCCCTGGCCGATCCAGAGGCCCTCCCCGGCCGGGCCGTCCCGCAGGCTGGTGACCCTGGTGACCGCGGGCCACAGATGCGGCAGGGCGGCGTGGACGGCCGCCCACAGCGCCCCGAGCACGACGGCGGCCGCGGCGAGCGCGGCCAGGGCGCGGCGCAGCAGCAGCCCCGCGAGGACGCCCACGGCCAGTCCGGCCAGGGCCAGGGCCACCGGGACGGTGCCGTCGGCGTAGAACGTGGGGTAGTGGTCCCACGACAGGGCGGTGTCGATGCGGCCGTCGGCCGCCGTCCAGGCCAGACGGTGCAGGCAGACCAGCAGCCCGGTCGCGGCGGCGGTCAGCACGGCCGGGAAGGCGAGCCGGGAGGCCAGCCAGCGGGCCGGGGAGACACTCTGGGTCCAGGCGAGGCGGGCCGTGCCGGACTCCATCTCGCGGCCGGTCAGCGAGCCGCCGGCCCAGGCGGCGACCAGGAACGGCACGGCGAGCACGGCGAAGGTCGTGTAGGTGTAGACGTCCTCGTAGAGCGTGATCGAGTTCTGGTCGTAGCCGCATCTCCCGGTGAGGCCGCAGGTGTTGTACTGCTTCCAGGCCGCCGCCGAGGCGTCGGTGAGCGGGCCGCCGAGCCACAGCAGGGCCGCGCCGAGCAGCAGCGTGATCGCCGCACCGGTGAGGAGGGCCGGGCGGTGCAGCCGGTACAGCCAGCGCAGCTGCCGGGGCGCGTGGGCGGGACGGTCGGTGGTGGCCGGGGCGGTCATGCGGCGGCCTCCATGGGGTCGGCCGGGGTGGGGGCCTCGGGGTTGCGCAGGTAGGACAGGACGAGCTCCTCCAGGGAGGGCGTGCCGGTGCGCCAGTCGCCGGGCAGCGGGCCGGACGGGCGGATCAGCGCGCTGACCTGGCGGCCGGTGGCGCGGGACTCCACGACGTCGTGCGGGGCCAGGCCGGTCGCCGCCGGGGCGGAGACGCGGGCGTGGGCGGCCAGCAGGTCGTCGATCCCACCGGCCAGGCGGACCCGGCCGCCGCCGATCAGCAGCAGGTGGTCGCAGGAGTCCTCCAGCTCGGCGACGACGTGCGAGGACATCACGATCGTCGTGCCGTGCGCGGCGGCCTGACCCATCAGTACGCCCATCAGCTCGTGGCGGGCCAGCGGGTCGAGGTCGGCCATCGGCTCGTCCAGGAGCAGCAGTTCGGGGCGCTTGGCGAGGGCGAGCGCGAGAGCGACGCGGGTGCGCTGTCCGCCGGAGAGGGAGCGGATGCGCTTGTCCGGGTCCAGGTCGCCGCCGGCCACGATCCGCCGCGCGGTGTCCGCGTCCCAGCGGCCGGGGTTCAGATCGGCGCCCATGCGCAGCGTCTCGCCGACCGTGAGCTGCGGGTACAGCGGCTTGTCCTGGTCGACGAAGCCCACCCGGGGGCGGGCCGTCGACGGGTCGGTGCCGAGGACGGTGATCGTGCCGTCGGTGGGGGCGAGCAGCCCGGCGGCGATCGCGAGCAGTGTGGACTTGCCCGCGCCGTTGGGGCCGACGACGGCGCAGACGCGGCCGGCGGGCAGCCGGAAGGAACAGTCGCGCAGCGCCCGTGCGGCGCGTCGGCCGAAGCGCTTGCCGAGCGCGTCCGCCTCGATGGCCGGGACGGTCATGAAGGGTCTCCCTGAGAGGTCTTCGGAGATGCGGGGTCCGGCGTTCGTACCGGGTAGTGGGTTTCGAGTACGGCGGTGAAGAGCGCGGCCACGTCCTCTCGCTCCAGGCCGGCCGCACGGGCCCGCGCCGCCCAGTCCTCCAGCTCCGCGCGGAGCGGGGAGTCGGCGGGAGCGGCGCCCAGGGAGCGCCGTACGAAGGTGCCGAGGCCGCGCCGGGCCTCCACCAGGCCCTCGCGTTCCAGCTCGCGGTAGGCCTTCAGCACGGTGTTGGGGTTGACGGCGGTGGCCTCGACGACCTCGCGGGCCGTGGGCAGCTTGTCGCCGGGTGCCAGCAGGCCGAGGCGCAGGGCCTGTTTGGTCTGCTGCACGATCTGGACGTAGGTGGCCACGCCGCTGTGCCGGTCGATGCGGTAGTCGATCACTCGACAACCACCCTTTCACTAATTGAGTAGTGAAAGGGTGGTGCAAGGTGGCGGGAAAGTCAATCGCGCTCCCGTGAACCGGTCGGCGGGGGTCGTCCGATGAGGGGATGTGAGCGAAACGAGAAGCGACGGGGAGCTGTTGCGCGCCGTCGCGGCGGACGGGGACCGGCGCGCCTTCGAGGAGCTGTACCGGCGGTACGCGCCGTGGCTGACCGCCCGGATGCGCGGCAGGTGCGCCGACACGGGGATCGTCGACGACGTCGTACAGGAGACGTTCCTGGCGGTGTGGCGGGGGAGCGCACGGTACCGGGAGGACGGGGACGCGGCCGGCTGGCTGTGGCGGATCGCCTCGCGCCGGCTGGTCGACGCCCTGCGCGGCGCCGGTGCGCGGGGCCGGCTGCGGCAGACGCTGGCGCGGCTGCGGCACCGGGACGAGGCGTCGGCGGAGGACCGCGTGCTCGCGGGGGTGGAGCACGGGGACCTCGCCGGTGCGCTGGTCCGGCTGTCGCCGGAACTGCGCGCGGTGCTCCAGGCGACGGTCGTCGACGGGCTGACCACCCGTGAGGCCGCCGTCCTGCTCGGCATCCCGCCGGGCACGGTCAAGACGCGGGCGATGCGGGCCCGCAGGCAACTCCGGGAGGCGCTGGCATGACGTACGGAACGACGGGCTGGCACGTGTCCGAGGAGGACCTGCGGGCCTACGCGCGGGGCGGCCTCCCCGCGCCCCTGCTGTGGTCGGCCGACACCCACCTCACCACCTGCGCGCACTGCCGGGCCGTCCTCGCCGGGGTGAGCGACCCCGTCGCCCTCGACGCCGGATGGGAACGGCTCGACGCCGAACTGGACGTGCCCCGGCCCGGATTCCTGGAGTCGCTGCTGCTGCGGCTCGGCATCGCCGACCACACCGCGCGGCTGCTCGTCGCCACCCCGGCGCTGCGCCGCTCCTGGCTGGGCGCGGTCACCGCCGTCCTCCTGCTCACGGCGGCCGTCACCGCCGGTCACGGCACCGGCGGCTCACCCACCCTCTTCCTCGCCCTCGCACCGCTGCTGCCGCTCGCCGGGGTCGCGCTGTCGTACGGGCCCGCGCTGGACCCGACGTACGAGATGGCGGTCGTCGCCCCGACGCACGGCTTCCGGCTGCTGATGATCCGCACGGTGGCGGTGCTCGGCGCCGGGCTCGGCCTCAACGGGCTGGCCACGCTCGCCCTGCCCGGGTACGGGCTGCGCGCCCTGGCCTGGCTGCTGCCCGCCCTCGCGCTCACCGCGACCGGACTCGCGCTGACCGCCCGGCTCGGTCCGGTACTCGCCCCGTCCCTCGTCGGCGGCGGCTGGATCGCGCTGCTGCTCACGGCGGACGCCGCCCGGGCCGGCGGGGACGGCCCGCTCGCCCCGTTCACCGCGGCCGGGCAGGGCGTGTCGGCGGCGGTCACCGCACTCGCCGCCGCCCTGCTCGTCCTGCTCCGGGACCGCTTCGACCTCAGCAGCCGAAGTACGTCCTGACGGCCGCCCGGCTCTCCGCCGTGAGGGGGCGGGCTGATCATCACGGCACCTTCTCCGCCGGGGGCTCGGCTTGATCGTCCCGGCTTTCTCCACCGAGGGTCCGGACCGATCGCCCAGGCTCTCTCCGCCGGGGGTCCGGACCGATCGCCCAGGCTCTCTCCGCCGGGGAGGCCGGGCTGACGGCCTCGGCTCCCCGCCGGGAAACCCGGCCGTCCGCCCCGGTGCCTGGCCGGTCGGGGATCCCGGGCCGTCCGCCCCGGTGCTCGGCCGGCCGGGGACGCCTGGCCGTCAGCCAGGACACCTGGCCGGCTGGAGGTTCCTGGCCGTCCGCCCCGGTGCCTGGCCGGTCGGGGATCCCCGGCCGACCACCCCGGCACCCTGTCGGCCAC
>NZ_JBHWHX010000068.1:0-33233 GCF_042732315.1 Streptomyces sp. NPDC059787 | reverse complement strand
GGCTGAAGGTCGCTCGCGCGCACGCGCGGGTGGCCGACGCGCGCCGCGAGTTCCACCACAAGCTCTCCACCCGGCTGATCCGCGAGAACCAAGCGGTCGCCGTGGAAGACCTGGCGGTGAAGGGACTCGCGCGTACGCGCCTGGCCAAGTCCGTGCACGACGCCGGATGGTCGGCGTTCGTGAGCATGCTGGAGTACAAGGCCGCCCGGTACGGGCGCACCTTCCTCCGGATCGGCCGCTTCGAGCCCACGTCTCAGGTGTGCTCGCAGTGCGGCGTGAAGGACGGCCCCAAGCCCCTGCACGTCCGCGTGTGGACGTGTGGGGCGTGCGGGGCCGTCCTGGACCGGGACATCAACGCGGCGGTCAACGTCGCCAAGGCGGCCGGACTGGCCGTGACAGCCTGTGGAGCGCAGGTAAGACGGGCACCCGTGCCCGCACCGCGCGGCGAAGCAGGAACCCACCCGACACCGCAGCCCTCAACGGCACGGTAGGCGGGAATCGCCGTCCTTCAGGGCGGCGAGGATGTCAAAGAGCCAGGAACCGCTCCACCTCGTGCTCGAGGTGCGGTGCCAGATTGCTCAGATCCGAGACGATCAGGCGAAGTTCACGGCCGAGTTCGGGTGACGTGCTCCAGATCTCCGGACTCCTGGTCAGCACCGCGGACAGCAGATCACCCTCGTACATGTGACCTTCTGCCATCGGATCCTGCCGCAGGACTTCCAACGCCAGCGGCAGGAGGTAGGGCAGGCCCTCGTTCTGCCTGATCAGCAGCCTCATGTCCTCAACGGTCAGCTCGCCGATCGGCTTGCGCCGAAGCGCGGTCGCGGTCGCCACGAGGCGAGTCGCGTCGCCCGACGGGGCCGGCCAACGGTCGTTCTCCAGCTCCTCAAGGGAGAGGTCACGGTTCAGGGGGCGAGTCACCGGGGGATCGTCCCATACCCGATCTCAAGCGCCCTCTGGCATCTGGCGCGGACGGTCAGCCGGCGCCGCTCGGTTCAGCGCGGCCGCCCGTCCTGATGGTGCCGACGGGGAGCGGCACCCAATACCACCCACCACTTGGTCAGCTGGTCGTTGCTCACCAGGCAGGTGTTGAGCTCCCAACGGGGATGCCCCTGCGGCCGGATGTGGCCCAGGACATCGCGCAGTGCCTCCTCCAGGACCTCGACGCGGTCAGCGTCAGCGCTCTGCTCGCCCACCGCGTCCCGGGGGAGGGGATCGGCGACGAAGCTGCCCCGGCCCTGCACGACGTCGACCAGGCCCTCGGCGCGCAGCGCGTGCAGGGCCGCCCGCGCGGTCATACCGGCGATGGCGTACTGCTGCTGCAGGGCGCGCACCGCGGGCAGCCGCTCACCCGGTTTCAGCCGGCCGGACAGGATCTGCCGTCGCAGGTCCGCCGCGGCCTGCTGATAGGGAGGCAGCGACGAGCCCCGGAGAGCCGGTGGATGCGGAGACGGAGCCGTTGCACGCCCCGGCGTCGGAGGCGTCGTGCTCATCGGTCCTCCTTGGCAGCGGTGCGGCGTGGCCGGTTCGGTTCCCGGCCGATCTGCGCGGCGACCTGCCTGATCTCCGTCTCGCCGTAGGCGGTGCGCACCCCGGAGAAGCTGTACCCGGCATGGCGGGCGAGGTCCTCCAGGCTGTAGGGGCGGCTGCTGTGGAACTCCCGGCCGTAGGCCAGCAGTCGGCGGATCTGCGCGTCGACGGCCTCCTTCTGCGCCTTCAGGTCCTGCAGCGCCAGCAGCAGCGGATCCGTCTCGAGTCCGTCGGCAGCGGCTTCCAGGCGCAAGACGTCCTGCCGGCGCTGCTCGAGGACCTGTGCGAGGGCGTCGTCGTAGCAGTCCTCGGGGGTGACGGTGCCCGGTTCGGGCAACGGGTGGCGCAGGGCGGCCAGTTCTTCCATCGGATACATACTGCGATCATCGCAATCTATTGCGGTGATCGCAATGGACTGAGCGGGTGGGGGTTCGGACCCATCCACCCGCCTGCGTCATCACCCAGGGCCGGATCGTGAAGGAACTGCCCAAGCGGTGACTGTGGCGCTGCCCTACCGGGAGGCGCCCTCGGGCCACAGCACGCGCACCACGGTTCCCTGCCGCTGGGCGTAGGTGACGACGTCGGCGGTGCCGCCGTGACCCCAGGCGGGCCGGCCACCACCTCCGCATCGGCCCGCACGCCGCCGCCCCCAAGCTGTATGGGAGAAGTGCGGCACTACCGCTCCCCGGCCGAGTCCGATACTCCGGCCGCGATGCAGGTCGACAAGGCGGCGGCTGACGAGCCCGTGGCCGCCCTTGGCGGTCCGGTACCAGCCGGGGAGGCGAACGCCGCCGACTGTGTCCCGGCCGCGGAGCTCCCGGAACCCGTCGCCGCGTCCCTGGAGACCGCCTACCCGCCCGCGGACACTTCCGCCGTCGTCATGAAGGAATCTGCTTCAGCGGGAAACGGGCAGCGCCGACGGGGAGTTGTCCCCGCTCCGGGACACGGCCGAGGTGCTGCGCAGACAGCTGGTGCACGTGGCTGCGCTCGCTCGTGCACCCGCTCGGCCATTACACGGGCTGAAGCGCGACGCGGTTACCGTCCTTCCGCCCTGGACGCGCGCAGATTGACCTCCCCAGTCGGCCATACAGCGCCGACCACCCAGGGCCTCACCACGTCCGCCAATTCAACCGGATCCGGCTCTCCCTGGGCCGGTTCTTGGCGCTGGGCCTGGAGTTCCAGCTCGCCGGGGACGTGCTGCGCACCGCCATCGCGCCGAGCTTCACCGAGATCGGGCAGCTCGCCGCGATCCGGACCGCCCTGAACTACTTCCTCAGCCGGGAGATCGCCAACGAGCGCGCCGAGATCGAGCGCGAGCGCCGCAAGGAGGCGGACGGCTCCCGGGCCCCGGCGGGGCCGGCGTGACCGCCCTCCTGCGGCTCTGTCACAGATCTTGGGGAGCGAACGCGGACGGTGACCGCTGTAGGGTTTTACAAGATCTCGACAGTCCCGGGCGGGACCGGTCCCTCGCCCGCGTAGGTGTCGCCCGGTGGCGCCGACGGCGCGTCGTCCTCGGCGAGCGTCAGGCTGGGCCAGGGTCCGGCGAGGGCGGCGTCGTCCAGAGTGATGCCGAGGTGGTCGAGTACGAGGGCCACCACCGGCGCCATCCCGGCACCCTGGCCCTCGTGCACGGCGAGTGCCGCCTCCACCCGGTCCCACCAGTGGCCAAGTGGTTCGGACCGGGTGTGCTCCATGCCAGGCTCGAAGTACTCGACGCACTCGCCGTCACGCCAGTACTGGAAGATGTCCATTCCATCGGTCGTCGCCAGGCTGTACGTCTCAGTCCCTCGGGACAACTTCGCGAGCGATTCTTCCCCGAAGCCGATGTCACCTTCCTCCTCGACACAGAAGGCCCAATCACCGATCCTCCCGGACCGCAGCAGCGAGACCATCCCAGCGTCGGAATCGCCCGAAACCAGGTCTGAGGCTGCGTCCCGCTCGAGCAGGCGCGCCTGGTCCGGGTCGGCCCCGTAGCGGGTGAAGACCTCCCTGGGGCTCAGGCCGCGGGTAAAGGTGACACACATCCAGGCCACCGCCCAGCGGAGCGAATCCATGCCTGTTTCTGTCTTCATGACTTGCCTCCGTCGTTCACTTCGGTATCGCTCGCCGGCCCTGCAGGGCTGGTGTGTTCCGGGCCATGCCGTATGGCGTGACGAGGCGCCAGGCTCATGTTGCCTGGTGGCCGTGGAGGCCATTGCAGCAGGATCACCTTTCGGAGTAGTTCGAATCCGGCTCGACCGTAGACCTGCCTTTTGATCTTCTTGATGCGCGGAGCTCTTCGTGGGGCGGCCACGAGGGCCGTTGTCAGAGGTGATTGGCAAGGTTGTGGCCATGAATGTCAACCCTGTCACTCCGCCACGGCCGATCGACGTTGTCGCGGTCTTTCCCCAACTGGCTCCGCTGGCCCGCACGGCGACTCGCCTGCACCCCCGCTCTGGGGCGCCGACGTGGCACGACAGCTCGATCGGCGGGCCGTTGCTGTGGCCCGCTGAGGAGCCGTGGCCGCACTGCGAGGAACCGCATGTGGTGGATGGCATCAACCCAGCCCTGTCCCCGGCGGATCTGCGGCTGGAACGACGGATCTTCGCCGCCTCGCACGGCCGGGACCTGACTCCGGAGGAACGGAAGACTCTCGAGCGGATCCGACCCCCTCAGAAGTATCCGGTGAGGCTGGCGGTTCAGTCGTACGACGGCCCCATAGCGATGCTGCCAGTCGCGCAGCTGTACGTACGGGACGTGCCCGATCTGAGCCCGCCGGAGGGTAAGGACCTGCTGCAGGTTCTGTGGTGCCCCTTCGATCATCCGATCATGCCTAGGACCATGCTCTTCTGGCGTTCCGCAGCCGCCGTCACCAACATCCTCGACACGCCCCCCGAGCCGCCCGCAGTGCAGTTCGACGGCTATCTACCGGAACCGTGCGTGCTCGAACCGGAGCAGATCACCGAGTACCCCGACCATCTGGAGCTGAGCGAAGAACTGCAGGAGCAGCTCAAGCAGTGGAGTGTGCCGCAGGCAGTAGAGGAAGACATGGACCCGGACACGTACTACGACTGTGTGCTGGCCAACGCACCCGGCTGGAAGGTCGGCGGCTGGCCCGCTTGGAACTCCACCGACCCCAGCCCGCAGCCCTGCTCCGAGTGCGGCACCGGCATGGAGGTCCTGATGACCGTTGCCACGTTCGAGGAAGGGGACGACGCCGGGAACAGTTGGTCTCCGCACCCCCACCCAGGTGCTGGACCGTACCCCGGCCACCGCGGTTACAATGCGACCGGGGTCCAGATAGGCAGCGGCTACCGGCAGCACCTGTTCGTCTGCCCGGCGAAGCCCGAGCATCCTCACATCGAGTTGATGACGTAGCCCGTCCGCAGTGTGCAGCCGGGGCGTCACGGTGCGGGCATGCCGTGACGCCGATAGCCGCGAGGCTCAGAATGCCTACCTGCGGCCTGTCCTGCCTGTGCCGCTTGGAAAGTCATCGCTGCTGATCAAGCCGCATATCGGTACTCGTTGATCGCTCCGCCGAGGATGCGGGTGCATAGGAGTTTGCCGGGATGGCCGTGCTGGCGTTCGGCGGCGGTTTCCTCGCTCACGTCGGGCGGGAGTTGGTCCCGGGCCTGGTGAGGCCGGTGTCCGTTGTAGTGATCTTGGTATCGGCCGAGGACGCGACGCGCATGGGTCTCGTTCACGATCAGCACGTGGTCCAGGGTTTCCCGGCGGATCGTGCCGATCACGCGCTCGCAGTGGGCGTTCATTCGCGGCGCCCGGGGCGCGCTGAGCAGCACGTCCACGTCCTCTGACTGGAAGACGGCGTCGAAGGCCTCGGTGTACTTGGTGTCGCGGTCGCGCAGCATGAAACGCAGGGACTCCATCCGTGTGCCGAAGTCAGCGGCGAGGTTGCGCGCCTGCTGCACCGCCCACTGGCCGGTCGGGTGGTCGGTAACGCCGGTCAGGTGCAGGCGCCGGGTGCCGTGCTCGAGGAACGCCAGCACATACAGGCGCTTGCCCAGGGCGGTGTCGAGGTGGAAGAAGTCCGCGGCAATGATCCCCTCGGCCTGGGCAGTGAGGAACGTGCGCCAGCCGGGGCCGGAGCGGCGTGGGGCCGGGTCGATGCCCGCAGCGTTGAGGATCTGCCAGACGGTGGACGGTGAGATCGGGTGCCCCAGCCGGGCCGGCTCGCCCTGAATCCGGCGATGGCCCCACCTCGGATTCTCCTCGGCCAGGCGCAGGACGAGCTTCTTCAGCGTGGCCGGGGTCGGGGGTCGGCCGGTGCGGCCTCGGCGCTTGGAACAGTCCCACTTCTTCGCGATCAGCCTGCGGTGCCAGGCCAGTACGGTGCCGGGCTGGACCGGGAAGACCTGCGCCCGGCGACGGCGCGGTATCAGCGATGACAGGGCAGCAAACCAGAACTGGTCGGCCGGCTCGTAGCGCACCGGTCCTACGAGTTGGCGGCGCAGGACCGTGTTCTCGTGCCGCAGTACGAACAGTTCAGCTTCCTTCGTGGTGTCGCGGCGCAGCAGTATGCCGGGGACGGTCAGCAGCTTCCGGGTCACCCTGTACAGCAGCGAGACGATCACCATGGCAGCATCCCAGCTGCTCCCGACGCTCCAGGACATGGGTACGCACGTGCAGCGATGACTTTCCGAGCGGTACAGGGTGGAGCGCATCACGAATCGGGCGCCGGTGTCCTGCACGACCTGGAGGAAGTCGAACGCGTCGTAGTAGGAGTCGGCCAGCAGGAGCATCGATGCATCCAGATGTCCCAGCAGCCGGCGTGCATAGGTGAGTTCGCCGGCGCCGTCGGGGCCGAAGAGTGCGCCCGCCAGAGCCCGTGTGCCGCACTCCACGAGAGCCACCATGCGGACCAGCGGGTAGCCGAACGTGCGGACCCTGCCGATGTGTTTGGGACAGCGCCAGGTCACCGCTTTCTCATCGGGAACGGACAGGGTGGTGCCGTCCACGGCGACCGGGCGCAGGCCCCGGTAGAACGCGCACGACTGGCGGTGATCGGCCACGGGTCCGGCCAGGATCGAGAACAGGTGGGCCAGCGGTTCGCTTCCCAGTCGACGCCGGGCACGGGCCAGCGACGAGGCGTACGGACGGGCACGGGCACGTTGCCCAGTCCCGCCGTGAGCTTGGCCCATACCGCCTGGTAGGAGGACCGCTCGAAGAAGGCGAGAGCCAGCACGAAGTACACCACGACGCGGACGGGGAGCAGCCGTAGCCGCTGCTGCCGGGCACCGGCGTCCTCCAGGACCGCATCGACCAGCTCAGGATCGATGATCTCGGTCAACTCGCCCAGATGGCCGAGCGCGTACACGTCGAGGGCTGTCGCACCGGACCTGACGCTGACAAAATTCCGCGACAACGGGACCTCCGGAACACTCGCAAAGGCTTCGACACCATGCGAACTACCAGAGGTCCCGCCTTCTTGACAGGGCGGGGCCGGGCCCGCGGACCTGGTCGACGAGCGCGGCCGCAGCCGACACGCACCGGCCGTCGGGACCGCAGCGTCATGGTCCTGCTCGGAAAGAACAAACTCCGGTAGAGCGATGACTTTCCCGGTCGGGCCCGGTCTTACCCAGTACAGCCGTCGAGGCTGGCCCGCGAGCGCCGCGAACCACCGGAAAACAGATACAGGAGCTTTGATGAGCACCACGCACAAGGTCACCTCCGCCGACGGCACCACCATCGCGTACGACCGGCATACCCCGACGGGCGGCAGTCAAGGAACCGTGATCCTCGTCGGCGGCGCCTTCAGTTACCGGATGTTCCCGAAGATGGTGGAGATGGCACAGGTGCTGGCTGCCGAGTACGGCCTGACCGTCGTCAACTACGACCGCCGCGGACGCGGCGACAGCGGCGACACCCCGGGCCGCTACGACGCCGCGCAAGAGATCGACGACCTCGCCGCACTGGTCGCTGCCGAAGGCGGCTCGGCGGCGCTGTTCGGCTGGTCCTCCGGCGCGGTGCTCGCGCTGCGGGCGGCCGCCTCCGGGCAGATCCCCGGCATCACCCGGGTCGTCGCGTTCGAGCCGCCATTCGTCGTCGACCGCACCCGCCACGTGCCGCCGTCGGACCTCACCGCCACACTCCACCAACTGGTCGCCGACAACCGCCGCGGCCAGGCCGTCCGCTACTTCATGACCAAAGCCATGGGTATTCCCGCACTGTTCGTCGGCCTGATGCGGATCACCCCGATGTGGTCCAAGCTCACTGCTGTGGCCAACTCCATCCCGCACGACTGGGCGGTCATGGCCGAGCATATGCGCGGGGAGCCGCTCGACCCGTCCGACTGGGGCAGCGTGCAGGTCCCCGTCCTCGTCCTCTGCGGCGGCCGCAGCGACGGCCTTCTCCGCACCGCAGCCCGCGCTGCCAACGCGGCCCTGCCCGACGCCCGGCACACCGAGATCGCGAAGCTCAGCCACAATCCGAACGTCCAACTGCTGGCACCGTCCGCTGGTGAATTCCTCACCACCCAGCCAACGCCGACCGTCTGACCGCCACGGTCCGCTCAGGAGCACACCACCGGGGGCAGAGCCACAACACAAGGAGCACGCGCATTGCCTGGGGCGGCGAGGTCCGCAGCCGCTCCAAGCAGTGCGCTCCCCTTACCGTCCAGCAGGTGCAACCCCGCCCGTCGCCACGCCAAGCGACTGTTTGAAGCGGTGCATGCGGTGACCGACACCAGCCGCTCGGTCAACGCCGCAGCTCGCGAGCTAAGCTGCTGGGCCTCAATGACCGCCAGCGTTGCCAGCATCTGCTGGGCACAGGCGTCGTGGTTCTCCCACAACACGTACCGGCCTCCGCCCTCGATCGCCTCGGACAGGAAACGGTCCAGGACGCCGAGCTGGCTGACCGCCTCCGCCGTGCCCGGCCGCGGTGGCTACTCCCAGGCCCGCACCTGGGGCGGCTGGCACGATCACGTCACCCTCGTCTCCGCCGCCCACGCCTTCTGCACCCTGCAACGACTGACGCGAAATCCGAAAGACCCGGCGCCGACCTGAGCCTCTACCACGTCGTCCGGAACCTGCAGACACTCCTCGCCACCTGGACTGGCGCCTGCCCCACCTGCCACCGTGACATACCCACACCCATACGAACCTGACCAAGCCCTACTAGGCTCGGTGGCATTCACGGAAGGACGAGAGAAGCATGATGCGCGAGCAACGGAGGGCCACGAAGGCGCAGACGACGCCGCAGGCCGCCGGGCGTGGGGCGCCCCTCACCGGTACGGCCACTGGTATGGCCGCGCTTCAGCGGCGCGCGGGGAACACGGCGGCAACCCGCTGGGTGCAGCGCCAGGCGGGCTCCCTGAACGAGCACTACGCCACGAGGCCCACGGAGCACCCCGAGTGGGGGCCGTACCAGGAACTGACAAAGGCCGCGGGCATTCCCCGGGCCGATGCCGAAGACGCCTGGCAGCTCCTGCTCGGTGGGGTCGACTCGCAGGGCGCGCTGAACGACGAGGCCGCGGCGAGAACGAGTGACCGCCAGGAACAGCGCGAGATCCGTGCGACGAACACGTGGTACCAGGAGTTCGTCAGACTCATGACCAAGCACCTGGAGATCAAGACGCCCACCATGGCCCTGTGGGCCGGCGGCATCGAGGTCAGCGATTACGCGTATGAGAAGGGCCACACGCCGCTGGCGCGGACTCGGATCGGCAGCGTGCTCAACGTCCTGGAACTGCACCCGGACTGGAAGCTGACAGGACCGATGTGGAGCATCCTGTCCAAGGCCTTTGTGTCCCTCGCCACCGGCCCCGTGCACATCTTCGTGCGGGCCTACGCTCCGGACAGCATCCTCATCAGGCTGGAAGTCCCGCAACTCCGGCTGGTCCAGCGGCTGAATCCGAACGTGGAACTGATCTGGCACCCCGTGTACACCGGTCCGGACGGGCGGACGAGGGAGATCTCCAGAGACTGTCAGCTCGTCGACAACGCAGAGTACGACGGACGCGACACATGCGTGAGCGCCCTCATCCAGTACCTCAGGCTTTTCCACGACGAGAGCAACACCCAAGCCGCCCCCGCCCACAAGAGCATGGAGCAGCTGCTCGTCGCGAACGGCCACAAGGACGGCGTCTGAAGCGGCAGCCCGCCACAGTGATATCCGGACCCGGCCGAGCGAACCCCGCCACCTGCATCGGGCAGAGCCGGACGGCCCCAGGGCCGGGTCCGTCACGGGAACAGACGCGCGACGGCCTCAACGTCCCAGAACCCGAACCGTTTCGGATCAATAGGCATGGACCCAGTTCCTGCCGACGGTCACCTCGCCTGCGATGCGACGCCACTGGTCTTCCCCTCCGGGCAGGGGCCAGGCCCAGGTCGGCTGTTCCGCGGTGTTCAGATCGCGGAGGAGGCGGGCGAGCCGCGGACCGGCGGTGCCGTCCGGGACGGTGGGGCCGTGGATGGCGCGGAGTTCGGCGAAGCGTTCCAGTTCGTCCTCGTAGAAGCCCACGGCGTCATCGATACGTGCGGCCAGGCCGTCGTGCGGCACCATGCGGTGCAGCTGCAGCTGCAGCAGCGAAGGCTCGACGGACTCGGCGATCGCCGCGGCGGGCCGTGCGTGACCGTCCAGGATCAGATGACAGTCCAGACCACTGACCCGCCACAACAGAACGGGTGGGAGCATCCCCTTACGGACCTGCTTGCGGTACGCCTTGACCCGGCTGTCGCCCGGGCCGGGCATGGGTCGCAGCGGCAGGACCTAGAACGACGTGGAGCGGAGAAACCAGTCGATGTATCCGTCCGGATGGCCCTCAACGAGCATCGAGCTCCAGTACTCGGCGTGCGAAGTGGCAGCGTGGCGCCAGCGCGGGAGCGAGCTCTCGCACGAGAGCAGCCACCGGCCCTCGTGCAACGGGTTGCCCGGCGAGTCGATGAGGTACCGCGCGAAGCGGTGAGCCCACCGTTGCGGGCTGCCCGCCAGGGCACGCCCCACGTCGGCGCGCAGCGGTGGGACGAAGGAGCGGTATTCGTCGGTACGCCAGAAGTCCACGCCCTGCAGGGGCTTTTCGACAACGGCGAGCAGCACAGGCCGCGACAGCTGGGAGACCAGCAGCCGCGGCCCGGCAGTGAGAACGCACAGATCCGGTCGGCGGCGGTCCTGTACATCCAACGACAGGCCCACCCATGTGCCCTCGTCCCGCGTGACATCACCGCGCTGCATGCCATGAGCGTAGACGGCGACCACCGGCGCCGCCGCCACCGCGCCGACCTTGGCCCGCTGATGAAAACAGAAGGGACCAGCATCGCCTCCTCGGCCACCACACCAGCGTCTTCCGTACCTGTCGCCACCGACCACTCCCCACACCGCACCGGCACAACCATGATGGGAGCGCTCCCGCACCACCGCACGTGCAGATCTCCCGACACAGGAAGGACCGCTCACGCGCACCGCTCCCCATCTCTCCCGGCGGGCACTGCTCGCGGCCACCGCCGCGAGCGTCACTGCGGGTGTCACCGCCGCCGCGGCTGCTCCCTCCCAGGCATCCGTCGGCCACCGCTCCCTGCCGTCCGCCGCCTTCGCCGGGTTTCGGACGGTGGGCCGGGTCAAGAAGGCAACCGACGGCTCGGTGCAGTACACCTGGCCCGGCGTCGCCTTCGAAGGCCGGTTCCGTGGCACCGGCGTTGGGATCGTGCTCGACGACTCCGCCAACGACTACGACGTCCAGATCGACGGAACGACCGTCAGCACAGTGGTGACCCCCGGACGGACCACGTCCTGGGTCAAGGGTCTCGCCGACGCCGAGCACACCGTGCGGCTCGTTAAGCGGACGGAGAGTCCGTGGGTCGTCGGCCGCTTCGCCGGGTTCGTCGCCGCTCGGGGCGGGAAGGTTCTCGCCGCCCCCGCGGCGCGGAGCAGGCAGATCGAGTTCATCGGCGACTCCTTCACCGCCGGGTACGGCAATGCATCGGGCACGCGCGACTGCTCGGCCAACGGAGGAGTCGACCGGAACAGCAACGCGGACCTCGCCTTCGGCGCCCTCACCGCCCGGAAACTCGACGCCGACTACCAGCAGAACGCGTTCTCCGGCCGTGGCATGGTCCGCAACTACAACGGCGGCGACCCCGGCACCGATTACCGCACCTACTACGATCGGGCCCTGCTGAACGTCGTCGGCGACGTCTGGCGCAAGCCGCGCAGTTGGCGGCCGCAGGTCGTCGTCATCGGCCTCGGCATCAACGACTTCTCGACCCCGCTCCACCCGGGCGAGCCGTGGGCCACACAAAGCGAGCTGATCACCGCCTACGCGAGCGCCTACCACGGTTTCCTCGACAGACTGCGGGCCCGCTACGGAAGCAGGACGTTCCTGGTGGTCAGTGCCACCCCGGTGTCCGGCACCGCCTTCACCGACACCGCCCGAGGCATCGTCGAAGACCGCAACGCGCGGGGAGACGACCGGATCAGCTACTGGCACTACGACGATCCTGGCCTGGACCGGCTCGGCTGCGACTGGCACCCCTCGCTCCGCGACCACCAGATCATCTCCGGTCTGCTCGACCAGCACTTTGCTGCTCTGCCGCTGCACTGGTGACCGGAAGGACGGTCCGGGCCGGGCGGAGCGGGGCCCGGACCGTCCTCCGCAGTGCGACACCACGAATGTCCGTCCGTGTGGTCGGCGGGGTCGGAACAAGGGTTCGGCTCGGGGAAGTCCTCCAGTGCGGACGTATGCGCGAAGTTCCCCTTGCCGACCTCAGGCCGCGAGCAGACGCACCCCGAGTTCCGCCGCATCGAAGGCGACCAGGTCGCGAGCGTGCCCGCGCCCGCCCTCCGGTCCGGGGCCAGCCGGCTGAGTACTGGGTGGGTCGGGGATTCGGAGGGCTCGAGCGGCACGGTGAGGTTCGTCCTCACGGAGGCGGACCGGTCCCTGGTCCTGCGGCGCGGGCGTAGCGGGCGGCGAGGTCTGCGAATGCCGTGGCCAGTTGCGGTGGGTCGACGACTTCGACGTCGGTGTCGAAGTGGCCGAGGGCGGTGGCGAGTCCGGTCCAGGACCAGGACCAGGAGCCGAGGGTGAGCCGGCAGTGGTGGGGGCCGAGTTCCTCGACGATTCCGTCCTGGGCGAAGGGGGCGACGTCGGCGGCCGGGAGGTGGAGGATGACTTCGCCTCGGCAGGGCCAGTCGGTGGTGGTGCCGTCGTTGCCGCGGAACCGGCCGGTGATGAAGGTGGAGACGTCACCGCCGGGGAGTTCGCGTGGGGTGAAGCGGGGGCCGGTGGGTGTGCGGAGCCGGATGCGGTCGACGCGGAAGGTGCGCCAGTCCTCGCGGTCGAGGTCCCAGACCACGAGGTACCAGCGGTGGCGCCAGGTGACCAGGTGGTGGGGTTGTACGCGGCGGGGAGCATCGGCTGAGGTGCTCGGGTCCGAAGCGTGGTGGTCGAGGCGCAGTTCGTGGCGGGCGTGGATGACGCGGCTGAGCTCCATCAGGACCTGAGGGTCCACCTTGGGGGTGTCGCCGGCCGTGGGCGGCCGGACGGCGGTGACGCGCAGCAGGTCGATGCGGTGGCGCAGATGGGGTGGCATGACCTGGCGGAGGGTGGCCAGGGCCCGCGCGGCGTCTTCCGCGACGGCGGTGCCGGTGGCCGAGGTCTGCAGCGCGACGGCCAGGGCGACGGCTCGGCCGTCGTCGAACAGGAGGGGCGGCATGCGGGTGCCGACCTCCAGCCGGTAACCGCCGGCCGGTCCTTTGACGGTGGTGATCGGGTAGCCGAGGTCGCGCAGCCGGTCGATGTCGCGGCGCACGGTGCGCGAGGTGACGTCCAGACGCCCGGCGAGGTCCTCGCCGGACCAGTCACGGCGGGTCTGGAGCAGCGCGAGCAGCCGGGAGGACGTCTTTTGCATGGGATCCATGCTCCCCGAAGTAGAGGACACATCCTGTCCGGTACTCCTGCCAATGTGGCGTACAAGCCGCTCAGGAGGCATCACCCCTGGTTCCGGCAGTCGCCGCCCGGACTGGACGGGTTGGCGGCGCATTCGTCCCATCAAGGCGAGGAGCAGACCATGTCCGTCACGACCACCACCCATCTGAACTTCCGGGGCGCCGCACGCGAGGCGCTGGACTTCTACCGGTCCGTCTTCGGCGGACGCACCGTCGCGGTCACCTACAAGGACGCGGGCGCCGTGCAGAACGAGAGCGAGGCGGACTGGGTGA
Source organism: Streptomyces sp. NPDC059787 (assembly GCF_042732315.1). Lineage (NCBI taxonomy): Bacteria > Bacillati > Actinomycetota > Actinomycetes > Kitasatosporales > Streptomycetaceae > Streptomyces > Streptomyces sp. NPDC059787. Next base: position 19,553 of record NZ_JBHWHX010000068.1, on the reverse strand, counting down.
TGTGGGGCGAGGTGACCGGCGACAACGGCTTCCACGTCATGGCCTACGACGTGCCCTCGCAACTGCCCTGGAACCAGGGCGAGAACCCGTTCTTCGTCTCCGTACGCGGTGACGACGCCGAGGAGGTCAGTGCCCTGTGGGACAGGCTCGCCGAGGGCTCGGCCGTCGTGCGTCCGTTGGAGCCCGCGCAGTGGGCGCCGCTGTACGGCATGCTCACCGACCGCTTCGGCGTCACCTGGGTCCTGGACGTAGCCACCCCGTACAACGGCTGAACCGGCCGGCCCGACATGAACCGCGCCGTCCGGGCCACCGCAACAACACGCGCGGCCCGGACGGCGCGGGCACTGGACACGTACAGCAACGGAAGGAAACGGGTCACCGTGCGGATGCGGAAGCCGGGACGGACCGGCATCGACGTCACCTCCGCCCTCATGGGGCCACGCACCATGGACCGGCCGGACGATCTGCTCACCGGCGTCACCCTCGCCCCCGGCGACGACATTCTCGACATAAATCGGCACTATCGTCCCGTCCGGCACCGACACCAGCCCTCCGGACGTCTCCTGCGCCCCTCCCGCTCCCATCCGCACGAGTCTGCGCCGACGCCCGCCCCACGACCGAGCCGCAGCCTGAGCACACCATGACCATCCTCGACAACCACGCCCTCAACCGCGCCACCCTCGCCCGCCAGGACCTGCTCACGCGCACCGACACCTCCGCGCCCGAGGCGGTGTCCCACCTGTGCGGCCTGCAGGCGCAAGAACCCCAGGGACCCTTCATCGGCCTGTGGTCCCGTCTGGCGGGCTTCGAACCCGGACGACTGGACGACGCGCTGACCGGCCGTACGGTGGTGCGCACCCGCCTGATGCGCCGCACCGTTCACCTCGTCACCGCGGGCGACGCGCTCGCCTGGCGGGCCCGCCACGACACCGTGCTCCGGCAACGAGTACTGGGCACCTACCGAAGCGAACTGGCCGGCATCGACATGGACGAGCTCGCCGCCGCGGGCCGCGCGGTGATGGCCGACCGGCGGCCCCGCACCATGCGCGAACTTGTGCAAGCTCTCGAAGACCGCTGGCCCGGCCCACCACGCCGCGTCCTGGGCGAGCTGCTCGTCGCAGCCCTTGCCCCCATGGTCCAACTCCCGCCCTGTGGCCTGTGGCAGCAGAGGGCAGGCGTGCGCGACCTGCCGTTGGCCACCTGGCTGGAACGGGACATCGACCCCCTGCCCGCCGGGGGCGGCGATCCCGTCGGGCAGCGACTGCTGCGCCGCTACCTCGCCGCCTACGGGCCTGCCGCCGGCGCGGACCTGCGTGCCTGGTGCGGCCTCGCCGGTCTTCCCACCGCGGTCAAGGCCTGCCGGGAAGAACTCGTCGTCTTCCGCGACGAACGCGGCCGCGAACTGCTCGATCTGCCCGACGCACCCCGCCCCACCCCGACACCCCGGCCCCCGTCCGGTTCCTCCCGGCCTTCGACAACGCCATCCTCAGCTACCACGACCGCAGCCGCATCATCGACGCCCCCCACCTCGGTCTGTCCGTGGCAGGCCACCGTATGGTCCTCGTCGACGGACGCGTCACCGCCACCTGGACCGTGCGCGACCACCGGCTTCGCATCAGCCCCCTCCGCCCCCTCACGGCCCCGGAACAAGAAGCCGTCCGTGCCGAAGCCCAGGACCTGGCCATCTTCCTGGACGAAGGCATCGAGGACTGACGATCACGCGTCCCGGCCCCCGACGCGACGGGACCGCCCGCGAAAGAACCGGGAGGCGGGCGTTGTGGCCACCCCACAGGGCCCGGGTTTCGCCGATACGGAGGCGGCAGGCGGAGATGTTCTTCGCGAGGAGCGGAGCGCGTCGCTGCGCCCGATGGCCCGCGACCGTTTGACGGCTGGCACGCGCTGCGAGGCGAACGCTGCAGCCGCCCCGCCGATGCCGGCGAGCGCCGGCACCAGCAGGGAAAGGGGCGGCCGTCTGTCATGCGGCGCGCCAGGACTCCAGACGCTGCGCGACGTGACGCAGATCGGCCTCCTGCGCACGGACTGCCTGGGCGAGCTCGTACAGGTCGTCGTCCTTGACCTGGAGGGGCTCGCCGGAGAGGTGCATGTACTGGCTGGCGCAGGCCCAGCCGATGACCAGGTTGTAGTCGGCGAAGGGACGCAGCAGCAGCGCGGTGTGCAGGAAGGTCGCGGCCCGGGCGGCGGTCTGCTCGTAATACAGTACGCCCCGCTCCCGCTCGAAGGTGTGCCGGCCGGCCATGAAGCCGAGGGCTCCCCAGTCCGCGATGGGCACGTTCAAGGGGGAGATCGCCGACTGGATCTGCAGGACCCAGCCGACGTCGACGCGGATGATCGGACTCACCGGCTCACCGCTGTCCTGCGGGGAAGCGGGCCTCGACGCCGGGCAGGACCCGGGCTGCTTCCGTGACCGCCCCGTCCACGAAGGCGATCCGGTCGGCCTCTTCCACGATGACATCGTGCGCATGCTGCTTCAGGCTCCGGCCGGCCAGGGTGGCCCTCGCGCGCAGCCGCGCCATCTCGTCCTCGGTGAATTCCACGTTGAGTGCAGGCATAACGACACGGTACCGCGTTCAGTACCAAGTGTGGTACCGAACGCGGTGGAGGCTGTCTCCTGTGCCCGCCCTCGCCCCTGGCCCGGCCCGGGGTGGGGCGTCAGCGTTGTACGCATACAGGCCCTGGCAGTCCCCTTACACCGTCCGGCGCGGACGGTCGGCGGCCGGGCCCCGCAGGATGGCTGCACACCGTTTTTTCCCGTCCTCGGGTCGGCCTCCCTGCTGGCAACCGGCGGAGCTACGGCGGAAGATCCTCGCAGCGCTCCGCCTGCCGCTGGAACAGCCCCATTCCACCGGCGGCTCCTCACCGCGCTCGGCCTCCCCGACATCTACGCCCAGTTCTCCACCGTCGGCGCTTGTTGCTCCACTACGATGCCGACCGGCAGGACGCGCACCGCCGACCGCGCCGGGGCAGCCCTGACGGCCAAGGTCCCCACCCGGGCCCGCGACGTTCCGCCCGTACGCCTGCGGGTAGGTGTGGGGTGCCCGCGCCGCACAAAAGGCCACAGGCCGCAACGGCAAGTACACCGAGCTGCTGCGCGCCAAGCTCGGCCTGCACAGCGCCCGTAGGGAGCCTGTCCACGTCGAGCCCTCCCGCCGCCTCGCTGCCCACCTGCGCGCCGACTTCGGCGCCGACGGGGAGAAGACCGCCCGCCTGGTGGACGCGGCGGTGACCTGGACGGTGAAGGGCCGCGAACTGAAGCACGTCCTGCTGAGGGCGCCCGGCGACCCCATCCGCGCGCCTTCGCTCCGTCCTGGATGAGCATGCCGTCGGCGAGGTCACGGTGCACGATGCGCCCCTCGTCCAGGCCGTGTGCATGGTGCTGGAGGCGGCCGCCGAGGAAGAGGAACCGGTGAGCGCGGAGCTGTTGCGCGCGGCTGCGGACGTCCTGGACCGGCTCGTCGGCGCCAGCCACATCTGCAATCCCGTGATCTCCGGGGTTCGGGCCAGTGGATGGCTCACCGAGCCGAGAATGTTCGAGCGGATCTACACACGACCGCCCCGGCCAGGGTCGCCGCGGCGGCGGTCCTGCGCACGATGTGCAAGGCCTCCCGTATCCCCGAGGAGGACGAACTGAGCGACCCCGGCTGCATGTTCGCCCTCCACGAGGCCGCCCGCTTCGCGCACACCGCCGACCTCGCCGCCCGCCTGACACACGCCGACGGACCCGCTGCCCCGCGCCGCACCCGGCACGGGGCAGCACATGTCCCGACGCCGCCTTGATCCCGTCCCGCAGCTGTCCCCTGGTGCCGGGACCGCTGCGCCCGACGGACCGTCAGCCGCTCGGCCGGGATACCTGGCCGAGCGGCTGTCTAGACTGCTCGTCATCACTCAACGGCAATCATTTGCTGCGATGCCCCTTAGAATCCGCCGGTTCGGCCGAGGCGTACATTGCGTCGCTGGAAGTCGTTCCGGGGAGCGGGTAGGTCGTCAGGAGCCGAAGCGGGGCTGTGTCCAGGCTTCTAGGTCGCTCAGAGCCGCGGTGAAGGTGCTGAGCATCGGGCGTAGGTGTTCCTGGTCGAGTACGACGAGGCCGTCGGTGTGCGCGCCGCTAGGGATCTTGAGGTAGCGGTGCAAGCCGGCGCGGCCCGTGTCGGCGACCATGCGGTCGTAGACGTCACCGAAGGCGGCCGGTGGGGTGAGGGCGTCGAGGGTGCCCTGAATGCTAATGAGCGGACGCCGGATGTTTCCGGTGAGCGCGATCCGTTTCACAGCCTTGTGTACCGCACGAGGGCGGGAGGCGAAGTCGTAGTCGGTGTCGCAGCCGTTTCCGGTGCCTTCGGGGCACAGCGGGGTTCCCGCGCGGGCGGGTCCGTCGTAGTCGGGGTCGAGTTCCTCGCGGACCACCCGTTGGAGGAGGTCCCATTGGTTTTTGTGGTGCCAGTCCCACTGGCGCTCGGAGCCCTCGGGATAGCCGGCGGCGAGCAGGGCGGCGTGAGCGGAGCGGTCGCCCTCCTTGAAGCGGGGGTAGGCGCGCAGGGCCGGCGGGAGGGTGGCGAGCAGGCCTCCGTCGGTGGTGAAGGTGAGGGCGTTCCAGTCGAGGCCGCCGGTGTAGAGACCGGGCCGGTGCTCGAGCTGCCAGCGGACAAGGTAACCGCCTGCGGAGAGGCCGGCGGCGTAGGTGGAACGAGGCGTGCGGCCGTAGTGCCGGGACGTCACCTGCCGTGCGGAGATCGTGAGTTGAGTAACTCTGCGATGCCATTCCATAATGGCGTCGCCGGGGCGGCGCCCGTCCTTGTAGATCTCGCGGCCGGTGTTCCCCTTGTCGGTGGCCGCGTAGGCGTAGCCCTTCGCCAGGACCTGGTCGCTGATGATGCGGTCGTTGGCGTACTGCTCGCGCAGCCCCGGTGGTCCTGCTACGACGAGGCCGCCGTTCCAGTGGTCAGGCAGCCGGATGACGAACTGGCTGTCGTGGTTCCAGCCGTGATTGGTGTTGGTGGTGGAGGTGTCGGGGAAGTAGCCGTCGACCTGGATGCCGGGAACTCCGGACGGGGTCGTGGTCCCGGGGGCTTCCAGGCCCGCCCAGTCGGCGGGATCGGTGTGCCCGGTGAGCTGTGTGCCCGTGGTGGTCAGATCGGCGAGGCGGGCGGTGACGGTGTGCTCGGCGCCGGGGACCCGTACGTCGGCGGGCCCGGTTCGGGCGGCCGCCGGGACGGCCAGGACGGACGCCACCAGCAGGGATGCGATGGCCAGCGAACGTAGGTGCATGCGTCCTCATCTCGTACGTGGTAATGCCGAGAAACTTAGGAACGGCGGGTCACCGTGAAGAAGTGCGAGAAGGCAGGGAGGGGCGGCACCGGAGGTCACATGACCTTCGGCCACACTTCGGGCACCCGCTGGCCGCCGAGTACGGAGGCGTCACCGCGTCCGCGTACGCTGCTGGGACCGTGCATCGCATGCTATTTCCGAGGAGGCCCGATGCCACGTCCCGTGCCTTGGATATCCGCACTCCTGTACGGGGTGGTGCTTGCCGGGGGTCTTTACCACGCCGCGATCGGTCCGGGCCTCGGCGCGCGCACGGCTGCGTTCACGGTGCTGCTGTGCATACTGGCGGCTCTCGACGGGCGGGTGTGGCGGATCCCGGCGGGCGCCGTGTTCGCCCTCAGGGCCGCTCTGTTCTGTGCAGTAGCGGCTTTCGACGCCTCCGGGCTCTCGCGCGTGCTGTTCGTGCTGATCCCGTTTCTGGGGTTCTTCGCGTTCGGGCCGACGGCCGGGATCGCGCTGGGTGCGGGCTGTGTCATCCTGCTTGCGGGGGCGTTCACCCTGTGGGTGCCGGGCTGGGAGGTGCGCGCCGAGTACATCTCGGACCTGCTGATGTTTGGCCTGGGAGTCGCACTGGCGCTGGTGACGGCGGCGGTGGCCGTGCGGGAGCAGCAGGCCCGTGACCGGCTGGAGGGCACTCTCGCGCAGGTGGCGCTGTTGTCGGCGACCCGCGAGCGCAACCGGCTGGCCCATGAGATCCATGACAGCCTCGGGCACCATCTGACTGCGATCGGCATTCAGTTGGAGAAGGCGGAGGCCTTCGCCACGCTCGATCCGACAGGCTCCGCGCAGGCCGTGTCACACGCCCGCTGGTCCGCGAACCGGGCACTGGAGGAGGTTCGGGCCTCCGTGCGTACTCTCGGCCCCGAGGCGGAGTCCGAACCGTTCGGTCTCGCCCGGACGCTGGCCGACCTCGTCCATCACCTGGAGGACGGCGACCGCCGCATCTCCCTGGACGTGTCGGGCACCGAGCGGCGGTCGCTACTGGTGCTGTACCGGGCGGCGCAGGAAGGCCTCACCAACGCTTGTCGGCATTCCGGAGCAACCGAGATCGGTGTGACGGTCCACTACGACGACCAGAAGGCGCGCCTGTGCGTCACGGACAACGGCAGCGGACTAGATGGGGCCGGGGAGGGTTTCGGCCTGACCGGGTTGCGTGAGCGGGTCCGGCTGGCTGGCGGAACGGTGGACCTGTGCAGTTCGAACCGGGGTACCACCCTCAGGGTGGAGGTGCCGTGGTGAACGGGCCCGTGCCGGAGGTGCCGGTCATACGCGTGCTCGTGGTCGATGACCAGGACCTTGTCCGCGAGGGCATCGCCGCATTGCTCGGAATTCAGCCCGGCATCGAGGTGACGGGCAGCGCGCGGGACGGTGCCGAGGCTGTGGAGAAAGCCGAGCGGTGCCATCCCGACGTGGTGCTGATGGACATCCGCATGCCCGGCATGGACGGGGTGGCAGCCACGGCGCTGCTCCGCCGCAGGCTGCCCGAGTGCCGGATCGTGATGCTGACGACCTTCAACGACGACGAATACGTAGGCCGGGCGCTGAAGGCGGGAGCAGTCGGTTATCTGCTGAAAAATTTGCCGGCGGCAGAACTAGCCCGGGCGGTCCGCCTGGTACACGCGGGTGTCGCCCAGTTCGACCAGGGCGTCATCGCGGCGCTGGCCGCGGCTGCCCCGACGCCCGACCTGCTGACGCCCCGGGAGACGGAGGTGCTCCGGCTCATCTCCGCGGGCGCGACGAACAAGGAGATCGCCGCCCGGCTCTACCTGAGCGAGGGCACCGTCAAGAACCATATCTCCCGCGTATTGAGCCGGCTGGGCCTGCGCGACCGGACCCAGGCTGCGTTGTATGCCCGCGAGAACGGGCTGATCTGACCCGCCGATTACGAAAATCACGCAGAAATCCACGACTCAGAACACTGCGACCTGTCCGAACGATGACCTGCGGAGACAGATGACCAGGGCTGCGACGGTCGCTGCGCAGGCAGGAGCGGGCCCCGCCGCTTCCACTCGGTGTCTGCCCGGACTGCTTTGCTTCATGTCCACACCAACGGTGCCGACCGGCAGCCATCCAGGCGGCAGAACACGGGCTACTCCCAATTGATCATGACAGTTCAGGAAGGGAGAGAAGGCCGGTGATGGCCGCCGCAGTCCACTCCTCGACATCCCCTCGTCCGGCGATAATGCCAAACGCGAGGAACTGTGGAAGGCCTCGACTTCCCCTGCGAGGGCGACATTCTCGTCGTCCTGTCCCTGGACCGACTCGGCAGCGCCGACTCCGCCTTCACGAACGAGGTGACCACCGGCTGCTTGGGGGAGTGGTGATCCGTCCGAGGCACAACACCATCTGTTCGACGGTGTCGGTGGGCGGCCAGGGGAAGCCGGGCAGAGCAGCGCGGAGGGAAACCTGACCGTGCAGTGCGGTCCACAGGGCCACGGCATCGGCGAATGGGTCGGTGCTGGCCGATCTTCCGGCGTGCACGCATGCGTGGAGGTTGTCGACGAGTGTTTGGAACGCGTCGAGCCCGCTGTGGTCCGCGCCGTCGGGGTCGGACTTGGAAGGGGGCGTCTCGAATAGGACCCGGTAGCGTGCGGGCTCGCTGGTGCCGAACTCCACATACGCGGCGCATCCAGCGAGCAGCCCTTGCACGGGGTCTTCATGAGCGGTGACTGCCGCGGTGACCGTCTGGTGTAGATGTGCGATCGCCTCCTCCACGACCGCTTGGACGATGGCGTCCCGATTGGGGAAGTGGGCGTAGATCGAGGGGGCGGCTATGCCGATTTCGCGCGCTACCGAGCGCAGAGTCACCGCTTGATCTGAGCCGGTGCGCACAATCAGCGCGGTGGCCGCCTGAACGATCTCCTCACGCAGCCGTGTGCCTTCGCCGCGGCGGTTGCGGGGCCGGGTCGAAGTGCGCTGGCCCTGGCCTGGGGCGGTCGGTGGGGAGGGACCGTTCGTCATGCCATGACTTTACATCCGTTAACCGACTGACGTACTGTCCTAACAGTTGTAAGTTTACGAGCGTTGGAAGGTGTGTGCATGACCGGCGAAAGCACAAAGGCCCAAGACGAGCAGACAGCCGAGAGCCCGGCCGTAACCACGGTCGCAGAACAGATCCGAGAGGTTGAACGGACCCGACTTCGCACGCTCGTCGAGGGTGATGTCACCGCCGCGTCCGATCTGCACGCGCCGGACTTCCAACTCGTCACGCCCATCGGCATGGTGTTGTCCAAAGTCGACTACCTCACGGCCGTCGCGACCGGACACATCGACTATGTGAGCTGGGAGCCCGCCTTCATCGACGTCCGCGTGCACGGAAAATCCGCTGCCATCCGGTACAAGGCCACACTGGAGGTGGTCTTCGGTGGCAGCGCGGTCCCCCGCGCAACGTACTGGCACACCGACACCTACGAGAACGCAGATGGCCGGTGGCGAGCGGTGTGGTCCCAGGCAACCGAAATCAGGTAGAACCCAAGACACCCTGCCCTCCGCCACAGGGTCCGGCTTCCAGCAAGCCAAAGTGGCGCGAGACGAACGGCCTGGCGCATCGGCGATCTGCTGCGCCGGCCAACGCGTCGGCACGAAAACCAGCGCCAGCTGCTCCCGGGGGCCTCCGCGCGCCGTCCGAGATGGCAGGGCAAGGTCCGAAGAGATCGACCACCGTACCGAGGACGCACACGAGCCGCCTCGGTACTGGGAGTGCGGCCGGCTGCTGGCACCGGACGTAGACAAGCACACCGCGGACCTGGTCCGCTTTCGGTCGAACGCGATTGCGAGCAATAGGCATGGGAAGCGGCTGTGGCGCCGGGGCTACCCGCCGACCGGCCGGGAGGGCCTGGCGCCGGTGGGGGCACGCACCCGACGGCAGGGCGGTTGGCTTGGGTCAGGCGTTCTGCTTCTGCGGGTGCAGGTCGAGTGTGATGTGCGGGTCGAGCGCGTGCAGGAAGTCGGGGGCGTCGAAGATCTCGCCGGCGGAGACGACGCCGACGGTCTTGGTGCGGCCGGTCAGGACGCGTTCGAGGGCCTCAGTGACGAGGGGCGCGGTGACGGCGTAGATGTCCTGGCCACTGGCCGTGGCCCGGCGTTCGGCTCCGTCGGAGCGGACGACGACGTCGACGAGGAAGGTCTGATTCGAGCGCCCGCGCTCGTCGGCGGCGGTCGGGGCCGGCGTGTGAGGGGCGGCGACGTCTCGGGCCGCCTCGGCGCTCATGTAGGTAGTTACATCGGGGATGGAGAGGTGCTGGGGGACGGTGACGACGTCCGCCATCGTGAACTCCCCGATCACCGGCCGGGGTCCTATCGGTTCCGGGAAGGTCCACTCCAGGGTGGGCGCGGGGTCGGTGCGGCGCTCCCACCGTCCGCCGCTGTAGCGCAGGCGGTGGTCGCCGCGCCGCTCGCGGGAGACCGCGCCCGAGAGCCGGGTGCCGGCGGTGGGGTGCCAGTTGCTGAGCGCGTAGGCGATGTGCGCCTCGTCGGCTTCGGTCCAGTCGCCCATCGCCGCGGTGGTCAGCAGGTCACCGAGGCCGCCGAAGAAGGCCATGGCCGGGACGATCACCGCTCCCGCGTTCCGGGCCCGCTCGCGGTAGCGGGCGAAGGTGTCGAGGTTGGCCTCGAGCTCGGCGGCCACGTCCAGGTAGGGGATCTTCGCGCGGAGCGCGGCCTCGATGACGGGGCCGGTGGTTGATGCGAAGGGACCGGCGCAGTTGATGACCGCCGCCGTGCCCGCCAGGGCCCGCTCCAGCGAAGCCGGGTCCTCGACCGACGCCACCCGGGCCTCCAGCCCGTGTTCGTGGGCCATCTCCTCCAAGGCCTGTGTGTTGCGCCCGGACAGCACAGGGGCGAACCCACGCGCTGCCAGCTCCGCGACCACGAACCGCCCGGTGTGACCGTAGGCGCCGAACACCATCACCGGCTGACCTGACCCCATGAAACTCTCCCGTGTACTCGAACGCCCGCTGCGAGGTCGATCCGCTGCGGCCTGACATCCACATCCTGTTCCTCCGGCAGCGCCCCGCACGAGCGTCGGAAACGACATGTTACGTACAGTTTCAGACATGCCTGCTGTTGCACTGGCCGTCACCGACGGCATGCTCCACTACGAACTGTCCGTGGCCGTTGAGGTCTTCGGAGCCGAGCTGACCCACATCGTGGACCCCTGGTACGACTTCTCCCTCTGCGGGAGCGGTCCGGTGCACGTCGACCGCTTCCGCCTAGAACCCGACCACGGACTCGACCACCTCGCGCACGCAGACACAGTGATCGTCCCCGGCTGGGCCGACACCGATCGCGACCCGCCCGCCGAGCTGGTCGAGGCGGTACGTGCGGCCCACGCGGCCGGTGCCCGCGTGGCCTCACTGTGCACGGGCGCCTTCGTCCTGGGCGCGGCAGGACTGCTCGACGGCAGGCGCGCCACCACACACTGGGCCCACACGCGGGAACTGGCCCGGCGCCACCCGGCGGCCACCGTCGATCCGGACGTCCTCTACGTCGACAACGGCGACGTCCTCACCTCCGCGGGCAAAGCCGCCGCCATGGACCTGTGCCTGCACCTGGTCCGCCTCGACCACGGCTCGGCCAACGCCAACAAGATCGCCCGACGCCTGGTCACCCCACCCCACCGCGACGGCGGCCAGGCCCAGTTCATCGCCACCCCCCGCCCCGCCCCGGGCAACCACCCCCTAGGCGAGCTCCTCCCCTGGGCGCTGGAGCGGCTGGACCAGCCGCTGACCGTGGAGGATCTGGCCCGTCAGGCCCGCATGAGCTCACGTCATCTCGGCCGCCACTTCAAGCACCTCACCGGCACCACGCCACTGCAATGGCTCCACACCCAGCGCATTCGCCACGCACAGGAACTGCTGGAGACCACCGACGCCACCGTGGACACCATCGCCGCGGCCACCGGCATGGGCACCGCCACCACCCTGCGCCGCCACTTCCACCGCAGCGTCGGCGTCCCACCCGATACCTACCGCCGCACCTTCCGTCCGTAAAGGGGTACCAAGCCCTCCTGTGCCCGACCATCGAAAACTCCGTTTCCAAGCCCGGAAAGACAACAGCTTCTGAGCTTGGTGTTTAACCTCGGCCGTTCACCTGACCCGCTGATCTTGGTTCGTTCCCGGGACAGCAGGACGGCCGTTCTTCACGCTTCGAGGTGTCGAGCAACGTCGCGTGAAGGAACGGCCGCTGGTGAAGAGTCTCGCCGCTGAACAGTCCGCTGACGCCGCGTTGGGCGTCCTGTCCCACTTTCGTGTCCAGTTCTACGACTGCCTCTACACCCGGGCGGATGCGCTTTTCGAGCTGACCGACGCGGTGCTGTGCTCGGACGGCCCGGTGACGTCGCTGGTCGAGTTGACGCTCACGGCCGAGCACCGGCGTGGGCACGGGGCGATGTACGACGCGGTCAATCACGGCTGGCTGGAGCCCCGCCGCCTGCGCAGGCTGCTGGCCTCCACGCCGTTGCCGCGGGCCGCCGGCGGGCGGATCGTGCTCGCGGTGGATGTGAGCAACTGGCTGCGGCCCGACGCCCCCACCAGCCCGGAGCTGTTGTTCTGCCACGTCTACGGGCGGGGCCGCAGCGCAGATCAGTTCATCCCTGGCTGGCCCTACTCTTTCGTCGCCGCGCTGGAGACGGGGCGCACGTCCTGGACGGCCGTGCTGGACGCGATTCGGCTGGGGCCGGCCGACGACGCCACCGCGGTGACCGCTGCCCAACTGCGTGAGGTGGTCACCCGGCTCGTGCAGGCCGGGCAGTGGCGGCCGGGCGACCCGGACATCCTCGTCGTCATGGACACCGGCTACGACGTCACCCGCCTCGCCTACGTCCTGGCCGACCTGCCCGTCGAGCTCGTGGGCCGGCTGCGCTCGGACCGGGTCATGCTCCGGGACGCCGGCCCGCGCCGCTCGACTCCGCGTGGCGGGCAGCCCCGCAAGCACGGCGGCGTCCTCACCTTCTCCAAGCCGGAGTCCTGGCACACCCCCGCCCAGGCCACGACGTGCGACACCACCCGCTACGGCAGAGCCGAAGCCCTCGTTTGGGACCGGATGCACCCCCGATTGCAGGCCCGTGGCCCCTGGCTCGACCACGGCGGTGAACTCCATTTGTTCCACGGCATGTTGATCCGGCTGAAGGTCGAGCACCTGCCCGGCGACCGCGACCCCAAGCCGGTGTGGCTGTGGTCCTCGCGCACCGGCATGACCGGCGCAGACGTCGACCTGCGCTGGCAGGCGTTCCTCCGCAGATTCGATCTTGAGCACACCTTCCGGCTGTTCAAACAGACCCTGGGCTGGACCGTCCCCAAGGTCCGCGATCCGCACACGGCCGACCTGTGGACCTGGCTGATCATCGCCGCCCACACTTAACTCCGCCTCGCCCGGCCCCTCGCCGAAGATCTTCGTCGACCCTGGCAACGGCCCGCCCCGCCCCGTCGGCTCGCCCCCGCCCGGGTCCGCCGGGGGTTCCGCCACCTCCGCGTGAAGACCGCCCGTCCCGCCGACGTGCCCAGACCCTCCAAGCCCGGACGCCCGCCCGGCTCGAAGAACCGCAGGTCAGCCCCGCGTCACGAGCCCGGGAAGACCGTAAAACGAATCGAAACCCTCACCGAACACGTCCGGCTGAAACAGCAGCGAGGTTAATGATCAAGCTGAGATGTCTTCGAGGGCCCGGATGTGTGAGCCGCCCACGGCGCAGTCGCCCAGGGTCCAGCAGTTCGGCGCGGCGCAGCTCGGTCAGCAGGGCGGCGTGCGGGCGTAGCCGGACGCCGACCTCGGTCCGGTCCGCAACCGGCGCCAGGCCGTCACCCGGAGCGGCACGCACTCCGGACACCCTGCCGACCAAGATCACTGAGCACAGGACCCGCAGCTCAACTCATTCTGAAACGATGAGTGAGGTTGCCCCGGGCAGTGCGCCCGTATTCCGCAGGGCGCGTCACCTCCGCCGCAAGGTGAAGGCGACCGCGCAAGGTGAAGGCAGCCGGCGGTCGGCCCCATAGCCCGGTCAACTCCTCAGGGCGTCCACGGCTTGAGCATGTCCTTCATCGTGTCCGTCATGGCGAGTTGCAGCAGTGGGCCGTAGGTGATCCGGCCCACGCCGAGACGGCGGAAGCGGTCGAGATCGTGCCTGACGGGATGGGCCGTGGAGTTCACGGGAACGGTGACGGCGCCGGTCACCGCCGTGAGCAGGTCGTCGTCGTCCTGGATGCCCACCGGGTAGACACTGTCGGCGCCGGCCTCTTCCAAGGCCCGCAGCCGCTCGATCGTCTCATCGAGGACGCCGGAGGCAGCCTGCGCGTGCACGAAGAGGTCGGTGCGCCCGTTCACCCAGACCGGGACCCCCGCGTCGTCGGCCGCCGTGCGCAGACCGGCGACGTAGCTCGCGTGCTCCTGCGTGCTGCGCACGCGGCCGCCGTCCGAGTGGACGGTGTCCTCGACATTGAGGCCGACGCCGCCGACCTCGATGAGCCCGGCGACGAGATCTGCGGGCTTCTGCCCGTACCCGGCCTCCAGGTCCACGGACACGGGGACGTCGACCGCCGCGATGATCGGCCTGACGGCGGCGAGCACCTCTTCGAAGGTCTGCCCCTCGTGATCGTCGGCCCCCCGGGAGTCGGCGAGGGGATGGCTGCCGATCGTCAGCGCGGGGAATCCGGCGGCGACTGCCGTGCGCGCGGACCAGACGTCCCAGACGGTCGGCAGGACGAGCGGCTTGTACTGGGCGTGCAACTGCTTGAGGCGTTGAGCGCGCTCAACGGTGGTGTGAAGGACCATGCCGGGAACGCTACCCCGGGATTGCCGCGGACAATGCGCTGACAGGTGTTGCCCGGTGACGGGAGGACGAATTCCTGGTTGCCCACCGGGCCGGGGTGCTCGACCGGCTGTCGGAATGGGGCAGTGATGCGCTCCGTGGACCGGCCCTTCGCCCGGATTCCGCCCTGCCCTGTTCGCACCAGGCCCGGCTCCACCGCTCCACCGGTCGCCCGCTCACTCGCAGGGCGACAGCGATCTCCCGGTTCTCCCCTCGAGCGTTACGTCCTGCGGCCGGATCCGTGCCGGAGACGCCGGCGGATCGCCCAGGACGAAGTGGGCCCTGTCCGCCAGTACGGCATCGGGTCGAGTTCGTGGCCTGTCCAGGCCGGTGCACGGGACTCGGACGCGAGCCACGACCGCCTCGAGAGCATGCGCCCAACTGTCGGCGTTCACTTCGAAGTACACCGTGCGGTGCACGTAAACGTGCTCCATGGTCAGGCTTGTGAGAGTGTCATGAAGGGGCGTGACTGCCTCGGCTGAGTTCCTTGAGGAACTGTCTTTGATCGTCGAGGAATCCGTGCGCGAAGAGCGAGCGGGGGGAGAAGATCGCGGTGAGCGTGGTCTTGAGGTCCGACTGCTCGATGGACTGCTTGAGCAGTGAATGGGTCGCGTCCGGGTAGTGCTTGACCGTCAGTGCACCGCCTGGTTCCAGCACCTTGTGGTACGTGCGCTCCGTGTCGGCGGTGTCCACGTTGATGTCATGGCCCGCGAGGGTCAGCAGCACCGGTACGCCGCGCAGGGCGCGGAGGTCTTGTGTGGCGTCCGCGGTGTGGTTCTTGGAGACGAAGCCCCAGCGGTCGGCGGTCATGCCGTCCGCGTCGCCGCCCATCGCCCTGACGTACTCCTCGAAGGTCGCGTGGTGTTCCAGCAGTTGGCGGGTGGTGTCGCTCTTGGCGACCTCCGCTTTGGTGCGGGCCGCTGATGCGCCGTCGGCGCGCAGTTCGGCGAGGAGGTTGTAGCGGCCCTGCTGGAGCCAGTTGATCGCGGGCGAGACGGCGATGACGAAGCTCACGGACGTCTTGGCGGCGATCTTCGACAGGACCCAGCCCGCCTGGCTGGCGCCCCAGAGTCCGATCCGGTCGCCGTCGATGTCCGGGCGGGCGCGGGCCCAGGCGATGGCGGTGGCCGCCTCGCCGGCCCGGTCGTTTATGGACTGGTCGAGCCAGTTTCCGGGCGCGCCCGCGACGCCGGGCTTGTCCCAGGACAGGGAGGCGTACCCGGCTTTGGCGTTCGCCTCCCACATGGGCTTGTAACCGTCGTCGTGGGTGGCGTCGACGGGGCCGTCGCCGTGGACGTACACGACCAGGCCGTGGTGCTTGCGGCCGTCCTTGGGGACGGCCAGTACGCCGTTGAGGGTGTGGCCGCCGTGGCGGATCGTGACCCGCTGCTCGTCCATGTCGTAGGAGTTCTGCCACAGCACCACACCGACGAGGCCGACGGCCACGAGCAGGACCGTGACGAGCGACCACACGGCGATGCGGAGCCCGCGCCGTCGGGACTGGGTCTTCGGACACGTGACTTCACCCACCGCTAAAGCGGCGGGCTTCCTGCGTCGGTGGCTAAGCACCGTCGCAGAGGACCAGCCCGGCCCTGCTGAGCACATTGAGCGCGCCGACGTGGTCCGCGTTCGCGAGGAAACCGCACGCGGTGCACTCGAACTTTGCTCGGGTGACGCGGTTCTCCTTCGCGACGTGCCCGCAGGTGGGGCAGGTGCGGGAGGTGTTGCGGGCGTCCACCGGGATTGCGCGGCGAGCGGCACTCTCAGCCTTCTGCGCCAGGATTCCCAGGAACAACCCCCAACCCGCGTCGAGGATGCTGCGGTTGAGTCCGGCCTTCGCGGCGGCTCCGTTCGGCAGGAAACCGCCGGGAGTCCCGGGGTCGGGCCTGGCGGCCGGGCTCCTGGTCATCCCGGCGGTGTTCAGCTTCTCGTGCGCGATCACGTCGTGATCGCGGATCAGCTCGTTCGCCCGTTTGTGGTGGTGGTCGAGCCGCTGCCTGCGGATCTTCGCGTGGATCGTGGCGACCTTCCGGGCCGCAGCCCGGTGCTTCTTCGTGCGGCGTTTCGTGCCCCTGGGGAACGTCGCGAGGTGCTGCTGGGCGGCGGCCAGCTCCTTCGCCATCGCCTCCAGAAAGCGCGGACTGGCGACGTGCTCACCGTCGGACGTGGTGAAAAAGTGCCTCACGCCCATGTCGATGCCGACGATGCTTCCCGTCGCGGGCAGCGGCTCGGCCGGCACCTCGTCACAGGCCAGGATCACATACCAGCGGCGGCCCTCCCGCTTCACGCTGATCGTCTTGACCCGGCCGCGCACGGGCCGGTGCTGGTGCACCCGCACGTGGCCGACGCATTGCAGGCGCACCCGGGTCTGCCCATCGTGCGGGGTGGAGTCCCAGCGGCAGCCGTCGCCGTCCTTCGGGAACACCACGGTGTCGAAGCGACCGACGCTCCTGAACCTGGGGTAGCCCGGCGTCTGCCCGGTCTTGAGGCGGCGGAAGAACGCGGCGAACACCCTGTCCAGACGGCGCAGCGTGGCCTGCTGGGAGGAGAACGACCAGCGGCCCTGACGCTCCGGGTCGAACGCCCGGATCTCCTTCAGCTGCGCGGACTGCTCCCCGTACCTGACCGAGGTCTTGGAGCTGTGCCGGTAGGCGTCGCGGCGCTCCTGCAAGGCTCCGTTGTACAGCGAACAGTGATCCCTCAACATCTCGGCGAGCGCCTGCTCCTGGCGGACCGTGGGCCGCAGAAGGAACTTGTAGGCACGCATCACCCCCCACCACCCCCTCCGCGCCATCACAGCCAGTACGACCAGTACGACCAACCTAGCGGGCCCCACCGACAACAGCGCAGATCCGTACAGAAAGCCGAGGTCAGAGCAGTGAGAGAAGCCATTCCCCACCCCGCTGAAGCGGGGCGTCCCCTGGCTAGGTCCTGATGGGAGGGCCGTCTCTGTTCGGGTTTGCAGCGGATACCGAAACTATCATCATGGGGACGGCCGTTGAGAGTCTGATAGTTTTAAGTCTCGGTTTCAGGGCGAAAGGAGGCACGGCATGGGACCGGACACGACAGGCCCCGGCGCCGGGCCGGTGACGGTGCAGCGGGGTGTTCCGGCTGGAGCCGAGCGGCGGGTGGCCGAGCTGTACTGGGACGCCTTCGGCCGCAAACTCGGTCCCGCCCTGAACCCTGCGGACAAGGCGGTGCCTTTTATCGCCGCCCACCTGAACACCGATCGGGCGGTCTGCGCACTCCTCGACGGGCAGCTTGTCGGTCTCGCCGGCTACCATCACGGCGGGCGGGCCCTCACCGGAGGATCGGCCTGCGCCGTGCTGCGCGCTTACGGTCACCTGCGAGGACTGCACCGGCTCCTGCTCCTTGCCCTGTTCGAACGTCACCCGGCCCCTGGACAGCTCGTCATGGACGGCATCGCGGTGGACCCGCACATGCGCGGCCGCGGCGTCGGAAGCCTGCTCATCGAGGAAGTGGCCGCCGTCGCGGCGGAGCAGGACTGCCGGGAGATCAGACTGGACGTGATCGACACCAACCCGCGCGCCCGGGCCCTGTACGAGCGGCGCGGCTTCACGGCCGTACGGACCGAGCACACGCCCTACCTGCGCGCGCTGCTCGGATTCGGCGCGGTGACCACCATGCACCGCCCGGTCGGAACAGGAGGGGTAAGAGAACTGTGAGCGCCGACACCGACCACGTCGAGGTCCCCACCCGCATGCTCGTCCACGCGCTGATCCGCGAGGACGGCACCGTCGGCGCGGACGAGCTGTACACCGTCGCCAACGCCCTGGGCATGAGCGACCAGCAGGTCCGGCTGTGCGTCAAACGCCTTGTGACCGAAGGCCGCTTGACCCGCGAAGGCCGAGGCCGCAGGGCGGAACTGCACGCGACCACGGACACCATGCGTGCTCTCGCCCCCAACGCGGACTTCCTGCGGCACGCATTCCAACAGGACGCCGGACTCGTGCCCTGGGACGGTGTCTGGCACCTGGCCGCCTTCGCGGTGCCTGAATCGGCGCGCACCTCCCGGGACGCCCTGCGCGAGACACTCGTTCACCTCGGCGGCGCCCCGCTCCAGGGCGGACTGTATGTCTGCGCCAACACATGGGAACCGTACGTCGAAGAAGCAGCCCACCGCCTCGGCGCCCACGACGCGCTCACCCTCCTCACCACGACAGACCTGCGCAGGGGCGACACCCGAGAGCCTGCCGAACTCGCCCGCCGTCTGTGGCCCCTGCAGGAGATCGCCGACCGCTACCACCGCCTCAGCCGCATCACCCAGCCCCGCCTCGCCCGGCTCACCGGCCCTGCCGAACTCTCCCGGGCCGAACTGCTCACCATCGCTGTCGAGCTGGCCGCCGAACTCACCCGCGCCATGGAGCCCGACCCGCTGCTGCCGCCTCAGCTCCTGCCCCACCCCTGGCCCGGCGCCCAGGCCCGGAAGCTCATCGCCCGGTGCTGGGCAGCCCTGAAAGAACGCGGCCATGGCGAGACCCGCCCGGTCCTCTTCCGCCTCTACGCCGACATCACCCGAGAAACAGCCGACCGGGCCACGCACTGAAGACGCAACAGACGGCGCAGGTCGTGCCGGTTGAATGAAGTCACCGCGAGGCACCCGCCCTTGCGGACAGACGGGCATCAGGCCGAGGTCGTGTACTTCGAACGGACGCGGGCAGGGGTCCCTTCGAGTGGGGGACTCCTGCCCGGCGCGCGGGCGGTGTTTCAGTTCTGGCAGCCGCAGCCCGATGCCGTCTTGGCCTCGGTGACGGTTTCGGCCGGGGTGCAGCAGGCGTCGGCCGTCTGGCCTGTGCCTGTGGGGGAGGCCGCGGCGGTGGGCGGCTTGGTGGCGTGGACGGTGGCGGAGGTTTTGATGCTCTGGCTGTCGATCAGGTAGGCGCTGGGCTCGCTAGTGCGGCCTTCGGCTTGGCGGACTTTGCCGCGTAACAGGCCGGTGAGCTGGTCGAAGATGCCGTCGGCTTCCCAACGGGCGAAGTAGCCGTAGACGGTCTGGTGGGGTGGGAAGTCGTGGGGTAGGTAGCGCCAGGGGATGCCGGTGCGGTCGACGTAGAGGATGGCGTTCATCAGGGCGCGCAGGTCGTGGGTGGGCTTGCGGATGCCGTTGCGGGCCTGGCGCCAGGCTTCGAGGGTGGGGCGGATGAGTTCCCAGCGGGCGTCGGGCAGGTCGCTGGGGTAGGGCCGTGAGGGCTGCATGATGTCTGCGTACGCGGCGGCAGCTGGCCTGAGCAGGGCGTGTGCGGGGGTACGGGGTGCACTGGGGCTGCGTTTGCAACTCGGTGTGAACCGGTAGGTTTCTAAGAGGGCGTTTGAAGTGGGCAACTTGCCGTTTACGTCCTAGTATGTTCCTCGCCAGGTGGGTGTCGTCTCGTCCGTTATGCGCCTGGTGAGGTTG